>JAEPQP010000033.1 GCA_017640485.1 Phycisphaerales bacterium
GTCTGGTCGATCTGGATGTTGCGGATGTTGTCGTGGACCACTTCTGATGAAGATTTCGAGAAGAATCCACGATGCATGATCGTTCGCTTCGTTGTAATCTCAAATGACGCGGCCAATCGATCGACCCACCACCACAACAGCGTTCCCATCCCAAGTACAGTGACGATCCCGCTCAGAATCAGGTAGACAGTCCGGTCGTTGAGCTGCGACCAGAGCATCCCAACACATCCCGCGATCAAGAAGAGCACTACGAACGAGAAGCGGATCGCTCGTGATCTGAACCAGCAGCGACGGATCTTCAGGATTCGTGTCTCCGGCCCATCATCCGCAGGATACCCCGCTTCCGCGGCACGATCCTTCGGCTTGGGGACCACACTGGATTCGGGGTCTGCAGCGAGTGACCCATCGGGTTCAAGCTGAGGGACACGATTCGTATCACCACAGTTCAAGCACTGGTGCTTGGTCCCGGCTTGATCGTCATCAAGCTCGATGAGCATCTCACATTTGTCACAGTTGAACTGGATCATGCTGTCTCCTGATGGGTCTCCACACCATCATACTCGGAAAACAGCCCGCGCAGTTGCACGGGCTGTAATGGATGTTCACTTGCAGAAATGGGTGAATCAGTCGTTCCAGTTCCGCAGCGCCGGACCGGTGTAGGCAACGCGAGGACGGATCAAGCGGTTGTTCGCGTGCTGCTCCATGATGTGAGCCGCCCAACCGGTGATCCGCGATGCAACGAAGATCGGGGTGTACTGCGGGACGGGGATACCCATCGTGAAGTAGGTCATGCCGCAGGGGAAGTCGACATTCGGGTAGATGGTCTTCTCGTCTTCCATGATCTTCTGAACGGTCTCTCCGAGATCAAAGAGCTTCACGAACTCCTCGCCGCGAGCTTCCGCGGCTTTGCGTCCGAGCGCGTGAAGAATCGGGGCGCGGTGATCACCGTTCTTGTAGACGCGGTGACCGAATCCCATGAGCTTCCGCTTCTCAGCGAACGCTTTGTGCATCCACTCGGTAATCTTCGCGGTGTCGTTCTCTGGACCGATGTCGTTGCGGATATCGCTGAGCATGTCCATCGCGGCTTCGTTCGCGCCGCCGTGGAGCTTGCCCTTGAGTGCTGCGATCGCTCCGGTGACCCCGCCGTGCATATCAGCGAGGGTGCCGGTGATGACGCGCGAGGTAAAGGTCGAAGCGTTGTAATCGTGCTCTGCATACAGCACGAGGGAAACATCCATGACCTTCTCAGCCTCTGGAGTTGGCTCTGAGCCGGTCATCATGTACAGCAGGTTCGCGGAGTGTGACAGATCGTCACGCGGAGCGACGAAATCCTTCCCCTCGATCGAGTTCTGCATGTGCCCGATGATGGTTGGGATCTTGGCGAGCAGACGCTTCGCTTTGCGGAGATTCGCTTCCGGTGCGTTGTCCTGACAATCTGGATCAACATGCGCCTGGATCGAGACCGCGGTGCGCAGGATGTCCATCGGGACAGCGGACTGGTTGTTGACCAGATCACCCGAGGTCTTGAGGAACTCAACGACCGGTGCCGGAAGTGAGCGCTCTGCAACGAGATCCGCTTTGAACTTGGCAAGCTCATCAGCGTTTGGCTTGCTGCCGACGAGGAGCAGGTACGCGACTTCTTCGAAGGTTGCGTTGGCCGCGAGATCCGCGATCTCGTACCCACGATAAATCAGTGAGGTTTGCTCGACATTACAGATCTCGGTTTCGCCTGCGATGACTCCTTCGAGCCCCTTCGCGTGGGTTGGTGCGCTGGTCATGGTGGTGTCCTCATATCTGGGAGTGGTTCATCTCAGTGAAGATGCAAAATCGTCCCCGGATTCTAGGCACAAACCAAAAAAAGAACCCGGCCAAATGACCGGGTTCTCGTCGTGTTTTCAACACAAGTTCAATGCAATGATCGGGCGATTATGAATCCGCCGAGGACATCTTCTCGTTGAACTCATCCGCGGTAACTTCTTCAACCTTCGCGTCTTCGAGGATCTTGTCCACGGTCTTGTGCTCACGCACTTGCTGCACCAGCGTCTGCGCCTGACCGCTCTTGATGAGTTCGTCGCGGAACTGCTCAGGGCTCTTCCCTTGCTGCATCGCCATCTGGACGATCTGCTGGTTGATCTCCTGCTCTTCGATCTGGACATCAAGCGATTCGGCGGCCTTGTTGATGATGAAGAACTGCTTCAGTTCTGCGGTCGCACGAGCAGCGGAAGAGCTGCGGAGCTGCGCCATGTTTTGCTCGATCTCCTTCGGATCCACACCGCGGTACATGAGTTCCATTCGTTGGCGCTCAAGCGAACGAGCGGCTTGCTGTGCCGTGATCCCTGCAGGGAGCTCGAAATCGGTCTTGTCCGCGAGGTACTTCATGATCTGCTGACGCATCACGCCGCGCTGCTGAGCAACTGCACGCTGATCGAGACGAGCGGTGATCATCTCCTTGAGCTGGTCTTCGGAAGCGAAGCCGTACTTCGCGACGATGTCCGCCATGGGTGCCGGGACGATCGCGTAGATCTTGGAGACTTCGAAGGTGACCGTGAGATCCTTGCCACGCAGTGCTTCGACTTCGTGGTTTTCTGGACCGGTGACCTTGATGGTGACGGTGTCGCCTTCCTTTGGGGTCTTGACCTGCTTCGTGAAGTCCGGAACGATCACGCCCAGAACCATGCCCTCGTCGCCCTCTTCAGGGATCTGAATGACCGCACCATCGATGTTGTAGTGCTCTGTGCCCTCGGAATCGACCATCACCGCTTTACCGGTCAGGTAGTTGCCCTTTGCTGACTTCTCTTGCTCATCGAGGTCACCCTCGTTGATCGCGATCTTCTTGATCTCATCATCGACGAGCCCTTCCGGGAGTGTCGCTTCTGGCTTGAGGACCTCGATGCCCTTGAGCTCGGGGAGCTCAAACTCAGGCATGACCTCGACCTCGACCTCGATGTGCACTGGGTTGTCCGCTTCGATCTCGATATCCTCGAAATACTCCTGTGGCGGGTGACCGAGCACTTTGAGCTCGTTGGACTCGACCGCTTCTTGATACGCGGATGCGACAAGGCGTTGACGCGTCTCGTCCTTGACATAGCCGCCGAATCGTTTTTCGACGAGACGACGCGGGGCGCGTCCCTTGCGGAAACCTGGGATCGCAGCTTCGTGACTGACGGCTGCGAACGCGGTTTCCATCGCGCTGTTGACCGCGTCGGCCGGGACATCAATGGAGATCTTCTTGCGGCAAGGGCCGACATCTTCGATTTTGACTGTGTTGGACATGTTGAGTGCCTTTGTATACACACGGCCTCTCGTAAAGAGGCGGTGCTGATGCGTGCGGGGCTGCTGTCAGAACCGCCAGCGCACGCCTGCGACCCGGTCTGACCCTCCGAACTGTTCGGTAGGACTGGAATGGTAGACCCACTATCGGTGCGGGTCGCGCCCAACTTGACCCCAGAATCACTCATAGGAGTCGATACAGCACGATTGAGGGGCTAGGATCCAAACCACAGCCGAGGTGGCGGAATTGGTAGACGCGGCGGATTCAAAATCCGCTTCTGGAAACAGAGTGGGGGTTCGATTCCCCCCCCCGGCATTGAAGCGACCGATCCACCCAGATCATGGTCGATCCAATCACCATTCGTACAAAGAACCACAAACGGAGTATTCCGATATGACCGATCAGCAGCCGCAACAACAGCAGGTCCAACTCCGCATCGATGAATCCAAGATGCAGACCACCTACGCGAACACCATCCGCACCTCCAACACCAACGATGAGCTGGTCATGGACTTCGGGCTCAACATGCCGATGCAGACGCCGGGTCAGCCCCCGATGGTCGTGTTCTCCGTCGGCTCGCGCATCGTGATGAACTGGGCGGGCGCCAAGCGACTCGCGATGTCCATCGGCGGCGCAGTGCGTCAATACGAGGAACGCTTCGGCGAGATCGACATCAACCCGCAAGGCCAGCCGGGCGAAGGCGCTCCTCCGAGCGCCAACTGAAGCCACGCAACCCCGGCCTCCTGATTGCAATGATCCGACGGCCCGGAACAGTCAAGAATTGTCCAAAATTCATGACTGAACCGCCAAACTATGACATCCGTATACAGTACAACAGCAGTGACGCGTGACCCACGCGGCCGCTGTTTTTGCAGTCACACGATCCCGTTGTCCCAAACGCCGAGCCCACTCGGCGGACCAGAAGGAGTTGGTAGTGAGCACGACGATGACCAATGCACCCACCGATGAGCAGGTCCAGAACGAATCCGCACCGATCAATGAGTTGATCAACTCGGTCGGAACCGTGGTTGTTGGACAAGAGCCCATGATCCGATCATTGATTATCGGTCTCCTGACAGGCGGGCATGTCCTGCTAGAGGGTGTTCCGGGACTCGCCAAAACCCTGACAGTCACGACACTCGCGAGTGCACTGCACGCGAAGTTCGCCCGCATCCAGTTCACTCCCGACCTGCTTCCTGCAGACCTGATCGGGACGGAGATCTACAACCCCAAAGAGTCCACCTTCAGCGCCCGCAAGGGACCCATCTTTGCGAACATCGTTCTCGCCGACGAGATCAATCGCGCGCCAGCAAAGGTCCAGTCCGCGCTGCTCGAAGCGATGCAAGAACGCCGCGCGACGATCGGAGGCGAAACCTACCCACTCACAGATCCCGGAGAGCCGTTCTTGGTACTCGCGACCCAGAACCCGATCGAGCAGGAAGGGACCTACCCGCTTCCCGAAGCGCAGGTTGACCGCTTCATGCTCAAGATCAAGGTCGGGTACCCCACGCCGCAAGACGAACGTGTGATCATTGATCGCATGATGTCCACGCTCGAGTCCCCCACCGTCGAATCTCGGATGACCCTGGACCAGCTCAGCCGGGCGCGTCTGACCGTTGACCAGATCTACCTCGACGACAAGCTCAAGGACTACATCGTTTCGGTTGTGCAAGCAACGCGTGACCCATCGTCTGCGAATGTGTCCTGGTCGATGGACATGACGAAACTCATCGAGTTCGGAGCGTCCCCTCGTGCATCACTCGCACTCGCACGCGCCGCTCGCGCCAACGCATTCCTCGAAGGACGCGGGTTTGTGACTCCGAGCGACATCAAGATGATCGGGATGGATGTGCTCCGTCACCGCGTCATGATTTCGTACGAAGCGGAAGCAGAGGGCATCGTGAGCGAGGATCTTGTCCAGGAAGTCTTCGATCGGATCGCGATCCCTTGAGATCCCACTTCATCAAACAGAGACTAACCGCCGTAGTGAGATTCTGAATGATTACTGAAGAACTCATGCAAGCCGTCAAAAGACTGGAGATCCGCGCTCGGCGTCGAGTCGACGATATGTTCGGTGGCTCCTACCACTCCGCGTTCAAGGGTCAGGGGATCGAGTTCTCCGAAGTCCGCGAGTACCAGCCCGGAGATGACGTCCGCTCGATTGATTGGAATGTCACCGCTCGGATGGGCCGCCCGTTCATCAAACGCTTTGAAGAAGAGCGGCAGCTCACTGTGGTCCTTGCCGTGGATTGCTCGAGATCCACTTCGTTTGGAACCATCCGACGCTCCAAGCACGAGTTGATGAGCGAGGTCGGTGCCGTCCTCACACTCGCGGCGGGACGCAACAACGACAAAGTCGGGCTCTGCCTGTTCGGATCCGAACACCTCGAAGATGGAAAGACGCTCCATGTCCCCGCGACCAAAGGACGCCTCCACGGCATGCGGATTATCCGTGAACTCATCGACGCGACCCCGGGAGACAATCAAGAAGATCTTGCATCGGTGCTGACAGAGATCGGGAGAACGCACAAACGGCGGAGCATCATCATCGTGCTCTCCGATTTCCTCTCAGGGCTCAACAACGAGCAGGAACCCAACTGGGGTCCCAAGATGCGGATGCTTTCTCGGAAGCACGAGGTCATCGCGATGCAGTTCACCGATCCACGCGAGCTCGAACTCCCCAAGGCAGGCATCATCCGAATGCATGACCCGATCACAGGAACCCGCCACCTGGTCGATACAAACTCAAAGCGTGTCCGCGAACGCTACAGAAGGCAGTCGCAGATCGAGAACACCTTGATTCTTGACACACTGCAGAAAGCACACATCGATCATATCGAGCTCTCTACAGGCCGTGACTACGCTGATGAACTGGTCCGGTACTTCCAGACACGGGGGAGCCGACGTTGAAAATCCGGAGTCTCTTCATTCTGACCTACTGCATCATGCTGATGTGCACAGTCTCTGCTTGTGATTCATCGTCTCCAAATGAAACGACTGATTCGCAGCCCGCGACACGATCAACGATCACCGAATCACAGACCGGTGCTTCGCTCGAGATTGAACTCGATCAGACAGAAATCGATCTCGCAGGCACGGTTCAGGTCATCGCGAAAACAGCATGGAGTGATGGAGTGCAGGTTGAACTCATCGAGCCTGACTGGGATGAAGCGGGCTGGGCGAGTCATACACGCACACCCGGAACTGTTCGCTTCGATGGAACCAGATACTCCCAAGAGTTCTCATACACGCTCGAACCCTTCCTCAGCGGCGAGTATCTCATCCCATCATTCGGGATCCGCGCCCAGTCCGACCAAGCCGGGAGACGCATCGCTCGGCTCCAACCGATCGATGTTACCGTGCACTCTGTGCTCGATGAATCAGACAGCGAAGAACTCGCCCCGGCACTCGGGTTCGCACAGCCAATGAGCGAACCAGATCAGAACAACTCCGCGGGGATCTGGATCGGACTCGGAGTCACAGCCCTCTCACTCATCATCATCGCTGTGCTCAGAGTTCAGAGCCACGAACAGCACGACGAAGAACTCGATCCTGAAGCAATGATCACCGCCGCATCCTCCGCTTCACAACTGACCGATTCTGAACTGAGCGGCTTGTATCGCGCGGTCGTCCAGCTCAGCGACGAGCATGCCGCGCTCAAACCCATCGCACAAGAGATCGAACACGCTCGTTTCTCAGGGAGTGCAATCGATCACATACGCATCCGAACCGCAGCAACCAGAGCCGCGCAGATCTGTGGAGGTGCTCGATCATGAATGCTGAGTTCGCGTATCCATGGGTGTTCTGGATCGGACTAGTTCTTCCGATCATTTGGGCGATCAGTATCGTGAGCGATCGTCGTCGTCATGGAATGGAATCCTCAGTCCCCTCACGGATCGCCGCGGCCGGCGGGAGCATGCGAACCAAAGTCCGATGGGTTGCTCCGCTGCTGCTCTCGATTGGGTTCGTAGCGGGTCTCGGGGCACTGGCGCGTCCACGCGAAGCGATCACCGACAGCAAAAGCCAACAAGAAGCGATCGCGATCCAGCTGGTCGTCGACCGATCCGGATCCATGGCCGAGCAATCCCAGTTCGAGGGTGGACGCACCACACGAATCGAAGCGGTCAAGAAGGTGGTCGAGCAGTTCGTACTTGGAGACGGCGACAAACTCAAAGGCCGTCCCGGAGATCTGCTGGGTTTGATTGTGTTCGGAACCTACGCCGACACCATGATGCCACTCACCCAGTCCCACGAGGTGCTCGCTGATGCGATCCGACGGATCGAACTCCCGAGAGCGGAAAGCGAACGCTCCACAGCGATCGGCGATGCGCTGGTGCTCGCTTCCGCGCGTCTCAAAGCGTCCGAAGACTCCATGAAGCAGGATCTTGAGAATCCAGACTTCGAGATCAAGAGCAAAGCGATTATCCTGCTCACCGATGGAGAAAACCGCGAGGGGGTGTATTCTCCGAACCAAGCAGCACAGCTCGCGGCGGACTGGGGAATCAAAATCTACATCATCGGAATCCGAGGCGGTGCCCGAACCGCCTTTGGTTTCCGTGGCGGACAGGAGGTCAACGAGGGGCGTATGAGCTCTGTTGCAGAGCGCACAGGGGGCGCATTCTGGGGTGTCGATTCGCTCGATGATCTCCCAGAGGTCTACGCGACCATCGATGAACTCGAACGGACAGAAGTCTTGGTCTCAGAGACCACACGATTCGAAGAACTCTATCAACCACTCGCAATCGCGTGCTTCGGATTCCTCGCGATGGGGTATCTATGCCGATTCACACTCGGAGGTGAAGCAGCATGATCTTCCCAACACTCACCCTCAACTCCATCAGTGTTCCGAGCCCATCGAGCGAGGAAAGCATGCGTCTCGATCAGTTCATCGGGTCCGCGTTCGAGATTCACGACCCGCAATGGTTGCACGCGTTCTGGATCATCGGGCTGATCGCATTGCTTGGATTCTTCGCGACGCGCAATCGACGAAAGGCCGCGAGGCGTTTCGCTGATGAGGAGCGGGTGATCTCCCTGCTCGGTCAGCGCCGGGGCTGGATCGCCGGGACGCGAGCAGTCCTCTTGGTCTTGGGTCTGGCACTGATCGTGGGATCCATCGTGCGTCCACGCAGCAATCCGCACCAGGAAAGCGCCGAATCCAAAGGACGCGACATCGTCTTCCTCGTCGATGTCTCCAAATCCATGCTGGTCCGTGATGTCGCACCCAACAGGCTCGAACGCGCCAAGCTCTGGATCACGGATATGGTCTCGCAGCTCAAGACCGATCGCGTCGCGCTCGTCGCATTCGCGGGCACCTCCAAAATCCAGTCCCCGCTCACGACCGATCGTCTGTTCTTTGATCTCGCGCTCGACGAGCTCTCTCCAGAAGTCGTTGAGGTCGGGGGAACCAACATCGGTGACGCGATCCGGAGAACCATGGATCTCGTGTTTTACGATCTCGAAGACTCCGAGACCGCGACCCACCGGGATATAATCCTGATCACCGACGGCGAGGATCAAGAATCCCTCCCGGTGGATGCCGCGAGCGCAGCGGGCGCAGCGGGGATCCGGATCCTGGCGCTCGGGATCGGATCAGAAGCCGGAGCACCGGTCACAGATGAGAACAATCGACCCGTTCGGCGCAACGGACGCACAGTCCGCTCCAGTCTCGACTCCGCTACCCTCTCCGAAATTGCAACCGCAACCCCAGGAGGCGCCTACCTCGAGATCGGGACGGGAGATATCGATCTCGGACAGGTCTACCAAGACCTCATCGCCCGTGGGGACCAAGCCACGATCGGGACCGCATCGGTTACCCGATGGGACGAGCAATACAGCTACGCACTCGCGCCGGGTCTTGCATTGATTCTCCTCGAGATGATCCTCACGACCCTCGGCGTTCGAAAGGAGCCAGCACGATGAAACACGCACGATGGTTTCTTCCGAGTCTGATACTCAGCACGTGCATCGCTCAAGAGATTGATCCAAGGATCACGCTTGAATCGGCGATCAGCGTGCAAGAATCGAATCCTCAGTACGCTCTCGAACTCTACAGCGAGATCCTGGGTTCCTCAGCCGACCAATCGATCCAATCGCTCGCGGCGTACAACCAAGGAGTTCTTGAACTCAACAACGAGAACTTCGAACTCGCGGCAGAATCCTTCCGGCTATCCGGGATCTCAGCGACGAACACTACCCAACGACGGGATGCGTTCTTCAATCTCGGTCATGCCCTCAAAGGGTCCATCCAAGAACTCGATATCGCGGCTCATATGGGTATGGATCTCGAGCAAATCGATGTACACATCGAGCAGCTCCGAACCGTCGAACGGGCATTCCTCGATGCAGCGCGTACCGATCCGAATCATCTTGAATCCAAGAAGAATGTCGAGCGTATCCGCAAAGAGATCAAACAGCTCCAGGATCTCAAACAACAGATCGAGCAGCAACAACAATCCCAAGATCAGCAACAGAGCGGCGAAGACGGCGAACAAAGCGAAAGCGATCAACAGTCATCGAGCGATCAGAACCAGCAAAGCATGTCCGACGCGCTCCAAGATCTCGCGGACCAGCAGCGCGAGCAAGCGCAAGAGAGCGAACAAGCCTCTCAGGATCAGCAGCAAGACGCTCAAGAGCAGCGCCAAGAAGAACAGCAGGAACTCAGCGAAGAGACCCAGCAAGCCCAGGATCAAATGCAGCAGCAAACCGAGAATCAGGATGCGCAGCAGCAAGCTCAGGAAGCTCTCGAGCGGGCTCGTCAAGCTCAGCAAGAAGCCCAAGAGGCACTGGAAAGAGGCGATAACGCGACCGCGGCTCAGAAACAGCACGAAGCCGCCGATGCGTTGCAGGAAGCCGCGGATCAAGCCCGAGCCGCGGAACCACAGCAAGAGAATCCTGAGGAACAGAATCAGCCCCAGCAGGGACAATCGCAGGGTCAACCACAGGACCAGTCAGGGGACGGGACTGATCAGAAAATCGACGAGGTCGCTCAGCAACTGCTCGACAAAGAACGAGAAGAACGCGAACGCCGACAGGCGTACCGAGCGACCGGACGACCAGTGCAGGTCGAGGAGGATTGGTAAATGATCACGCAACTCAGATTCATGCTCGCGTGTTTGCTCATCGGTGGTCTCTCATCGACCACGATCGCCGCAGACGAGGTGCTCCTTGAAGCAGAGCTCTCTCGCGCCAGAGCCTACATCGGTGATGAGATTTCCTACCAAGTCCTCGTCAGAGGATCACACGATGGAGCCCGTCCGAGTGTGAACTTCCCCGACAGCGTTATCGCTGAGTACCGCGGCGCGAGTTCGCAGCAGTTCACCACGATGCGATCCATCAACGGCCGGCAACGGACCGTGACGGATGCCTACTACAAGCACCAATACCTGCTCAGGGTCGTGAAGGAAGGCGAGATCGTGATCCCGCCCGCGAGCCTCCAGCAGGACGGCAAACGATTCACCTCAAACCAAGTCTCGGTCACCGCTTTGTTCCCGGCTCGCGCCCAGGATGATCGGATTGAGATCGACCTCCCTGATCGCGATATCTATGTTGGTGAGTCAATCCGCGCTCGCGTCAGCTGGTGGGTCGCGGACCAAACCCAAGGCCTGAGCTTCGACACTTCGCTCTTTCCCGAATCTTTCAAGGTCTCCGCGGCAACCCCTGAACAACACTCGGGTGATCCACAGGTCCTCGAGATCTTCGGAAACCGTATTCAGGGATATGTCGACAACGCGATTTATCAAGGACAGCCCATGGCTCGTCTGCAGTTCGACATGGTCATCACTCCAACCCAATCCGGCGCATTCGAGTTCGGACCAGTCCGGGTCGTCTTCACGCGACAAGATGATTTTTCACGAGCCGCGAGAATGTACGCGGAATCGGAGACCCATCAGCTCTCGGTGATCACCGTTCCCAGCGAGGGGAAACCGTCCGGATACCAAGGACTAATCGGTTCCTTCCAAGTCCTCAGCGACGCGTCAAACACCAAAGTCAATGTCGGCGATCCAATCGAGTTCAGGGTCCTCGTCTCGGGTCCAGAACCCATGATCGGACTGGAACCCACACTCGAATCACAGTCACTGTCGTCAAACGGCTTCCGCGTTTCGCCCGACGGATGGAAAGAAGTCAAACGCACCCGCACCTCCGAACGCTTGTTCTCGACAACCATCCGAGCAACCGATGATTCGGTGACCGAGATCCCCGCGATCAGACTCCCTTCGTTCAATCCAGAAACCGGTGAGTTCGAGGTCTTCTCATCCTCAGCGATCCCGCTCGAAGTCCGCTCCGTCCGCACCGTCACCCTTCGTGATGCGGTCATCAATCCGACCGACACCGATGCGCCCGTTGCGACGAACGATGAACGGATCGAACTGGCCGAGAATCCATCCGCACTCTGGTCGCACCCGAGTGCTCAGAAGATCCGATCATCACCAAGAGCGTTCTCACTCAAAGCGGTTAGCACAGACCCCGTCTGGATCACCACTGGACTCTGCATCGCGGGACTCCCGATCGCGAGTCTGTTGTATGTCCGCAGGTCCAAATCCCACGACCCACGAGCAGCGGAGATCCAGCGTGCGTGGAAACGAGCGAAGAAACTCCACGCGATGGGCGACTCGGTCGGTGCGATCCGCGTCTACGGCGGCGCGGTGCTGGACATTGAACCCGAATCCCTCACAGGTGCCGATCTTGAACAACTCGCGATCTCAAAGGAGATCGTCCAACGATCCGCTGCGATCTTGACAGAATCCGAGAGCGTCCACTATGGAAGTCTCCCCGAGGCACGCTCAGACACTTCACTGCTCCACGCCATGCGCCGCGACCTCAAGTCACACAGCGCGACCAATCATCGCCGGAGGACACACCGATGAACCTCTTGAGATCTTGTGCACTTGCAATGACAGTTCTTGCACTGCTGAGCACACCAAATGCAGCTGCTCAGACGGATCAGGATCAGTACAATCTGACCCTCGATCAAGCAGTCGCTGAACTCGACAGCGCCATTCAACAGGCAGGCAAACCAGATATGGACGAACACATCCGCGAATCCGCGGCGGCGCTCGCCTTCGTACTTGATGATCAAGAGATTGAATCCGCAGACGGCCAACTCACGCTCGGAAACGCGTACTTCATCGCAGGCGATCTGGGATACGCGATCCTCCACTACCGCAAGGGACTCCAGATCGATCCCTCGCACGAACGCTTGCGAAAGAACCTCACGCACGCACGATCGTTTGTCGAGCCGTCCGTCCCTCAAAGCTTCAGCAACAGCTGGCTCAACACCACACTCCTCGCTTGGCAGCGTGTGACCGATCGATGGACCATGTGGTTCTTCATCATTGGGTCATTCGCACTCGCATCGGTCCTCTGGTCGATCCGGATTCTTGATCCACACAATCGGGTCCCGCTCAAAGCGTCTGTGATCGCTGGGTCGGTCGGGGTCATCGCATTCGGGCTGCTCAGCTACGAGCAGTGGATCCTGAACGATCATCGCTCATTGGTCATCGTCACTCCCGGAACCGGGTTCTACTCGGGTCCAAGCACGAGCGTCTACCAAGAAGTCTACGACGGATCGCTCGGCATCGGGACTGAAGCGATCGTCCTCAACGAACGCGACGACGGATGGATCAATGTCCGACTGAGCAACGCGCAGGAAGGATGGATCCTCGATGGCCAAGGCGTGCTGATCAATCAGTGAACCGTCATTCGATCCTCATTCGCTCTCAGCCGCGACCTCAGGGCGCTCAAACTTGCTCCGCCAGTACTTCATCGGGAGCAATCCGAGACTGATGAGAGAGAGCTGGCTGAGCACAAACATGATCAACCAGAACATCGCGGATTGGGTGAATCCATAGGAGTGGAGCCCGACACCGAGCATGTTGGTCCCGAACCACGACCACGCGGTGATGATGTTGCCCGCGATCGCGAGGTTGACGATCCCGCGATCCCGGATCATCCCGCCCCATCGCGCGTGGAGGATCAGCAGGTTCATGAACACGATCAACGCCGCGCCGTTCTCTTTCGCATCCCATCCCCAGAAGCGCCCCCAGGACTGATCCGCCCAAATCCCGCCGAGGACGGTCCCGACAAAACTCAAGACCGTCGCAAAGCAGATGACGCCGTAGATCATCTTGACCAGAGATTTCCCACGCTCACGATCGAGTGCCGAGGTAAAGATCCCAAGCAAGAGGTACGCGATCGAGAGGAATCCAGCGAAGAAGGTCGCTGAGTATCCGATCGTGATGACCACCACATGCGTCGCAAGCCAGAAGTTTGAGTCCAGCACCGCCTGCATCATCTCCATCGTGTCGCCGGAGGATCCGAGGTTGTGAGCAACGATCAGCGTTCCGAACCCGATGACGGATGCCATGATCCCGCCGAGCCCCAGCTTCATATGCCGATCGATGTAGAGCCCGATGATCGCACAGAACCAGCCGACGAAGATCGCCGAAGAATACAGATTCGTCACCGGCGGGCGTCCCTGCAGGTAGATCCGTGCAATGATCCCGATGGTCTGGACGATAAACGCCGCGACTACGAGACTGGTCATTGTTCCCAAAAGGGTTTTGGACAGTGTGTCCTTCTTGAGCTGCGTGGTCATCAGACCGAAGCACCCCGCGAGAAATGCCATCACATACAGCGCCGACGCGGAAACAAACGGCCGAGCCTGATTCTTGATGACTTCCAGCTTGGATTTGATTACCTCGCCGGGGAGTCTCGCTTTGATCACCTCGTGCTGAGCAGCGACCATCGAGTTGAAGTACCCGATCGCTTCATCCAGATCTTCTTGCGTTGCCTCACCGCTCGCAACCGCTTCTTCCATCCGCTGTGCGTCCCGGTAACTCTTGAGGAGCTGGAGCACGCGCTGAGCATCCTGATCCTGCGGATTCATGTTGATCACTTCAATAAACGATCTCCACTCG
The DNA here is from genome assembly GCA_017640485.1 of Phycisphaerales bacterium. GTDB lineage: Bacteria > Planctomycetota > Phycisphaerae > Phycisphaerales > UBA1924 > UBA1924. The sequence goes on from JAEPQP010000033.1 coordinate 14,188, forward strand.
GATTCCACTTCGTTTGGAGGCAGGTAATAGGGTGACCCAAGACTCGAGAGCTCGCGATACAGCGACAACCGCTGCGCGAGCACGAGCACCGCACGCTGGAACGGATCGCGAGCCTTCGCTTTGGTATTGCTCGCAAGCTCCGCTTGACGATTGATTTCTTGCTCCGCGTCCTTGATCTCGTTGTAGGAGAACCGTGTCCGATCCTCTCCGTCAAGTCCCGCAAGCGTCAGCACATCGGGGTGATCGATGCGGAAAACCTTGCGATCCAATCCCTGGGTCGGGACGGTCGCGAGCTCGATGTACCACTCGATCGCGGTCAGGTCTTCTTCGCCGTACTCGCCCTGGATGCTCTGTCGCCCGCTGATGTTCATCAGCCCGTTGCGAGCAACCGTGTCGATCGGCTTTGTTCGCCCTTTCGCAGAAACCGCGATCTCGCGGAATGTATTCAGGTCATACGGCCCATCGATGCGCTCGGGCATGAAGACCTTCTGCGACGCATAAATCATCGCGAGCACAAACACAATCCAAGGGATGACACGCTGGGAAGATTTCATGAAGGCTTCCTCCGGAGAGCAGGAACCATGCGGATCCCGAAGTGAATGATCATTCCCAAAGTCACGATCGTGCATGAGAGATACGGGATCAGCCATCCCGGATTCTTCACGACCTGCAGCACAGTCCCCTCGTCATTCTCGAGGAACGAACTCTGGTAAAAAGTCTCCCCGGCATGACGGAGCGGGTGATTCATGTAGATCAGCACCTCACGATCGACATTCCGCCCCTCATCCATCAACTGGACCTGACTGGAATAGTTCCGAGCCATCTGTGTCCCTGTAAACAGATCGTGCTTGAAGTCGATCAGCTTAAGCTGGTAGTCCTTGTATGTCCGCTTGAAGCGGAGCTCGATCCAGTAGTCCCGCCCATCGATCTCCACAAGCTGGGGCTGGCTGAGATACACCGAGAACAAGAACGACCCGATCCGCTCTTCGCCGTTATAGAGCGTCGCGTACATCGAGGGCACATCGACATTCGCCCCGTCAACACCGTTCGCGATCTCGATCGGAACCGCCGCGAGTTGACTCGCCGCACCGGTATCCGCTAGACCAACGCGATCAGGAGGACTCTGCGCCGGACCAAAGACCTGCGAGTTCTGCAACCACTCGGTCACCTCGATCCTGAACGGAAGCATCCCGTTGGTGATCATGTTCTCTTGACTGAGTTTCCATTGCGGGATCGAGATCACCAGATCCTCTTCAGGATCCGACTGATCAATAATCGCGAGTTCTGCTTCGCGGATGTCTTCAACAAAGTTGACTGTCTCGCCTTCACGGATCGTCATGTTGCCTTCTTCGGCAGCGAATCCCGTCACGAACTCACCCACAAGAAGCAGAATCACACCAAAGTGCGTCAGGATAATTCCGATCCGATTCTTCTTGAACTTGAAACGGACCGCGTGTGCTGCGATCAGATTGACGAACATCGCGACGCCCAGCGTGAGCCCGCCGGGGAACCAGATCGCTCCGGGGACCCGACCAACAGACTGAGGCACGAAAATCTGGAACTCGATCCGGACGAAGAGTGAACGGAAGTAGGTGTCGATGACTGTCCAGATCCCCTGATTCACCTGCGCCAATGTCCCCGCAAAGATCAGGAACATCGAGAGCGCAAAGATCCACACAGTGAGTTTGAGCGACGCCAAAGGCTTGAGCAGATTCAACATTTAGCCACCCGGTCTTTCTGCGGCGACCGCGTTAATGAACTCCTCGAAACGGATCATCTCCGGATCGGTTTGCTCCTGCGTGCCGGTCATCTTAAAGAACAATGTCTGCCCCTCGATCGGCATAATCCCAGCGACGATGCGCCGCTCTTTATCTGTGGACAACAGATCAACAACCACCGACCCATCCTCGAGCACTTTGATCGGCTGGTCATCAATCGAATCAACCTGCTCGAGATCGACCTGCCCGCGCCAGCGATTCACATTACTGAGCACGCCCCCACCATCACCCGACAACGCGGTCAGTGTGATGCGTGCGCCGCTTTCTGTCGTGAAGCCCGCGAGCATCATCGATGCGAGTGTTTGGTCGGGTGTCCATTCTTTTGGGATTCTCCAACCACTCGACCCACCCTGATCCTGCGACCCGTGCGCAGCGTGGTCATGCCCTTCATGATCCGCATGGTCGTGACCGGCATGATCCGAGTGGTCATGCCCATCCTCGACGATGTGGAACGATTCAGAAAACTGAACGATGTCCGCTTTGATCAGTTCCAGTTCGGCCGTCGCACCAATCGCTTTGGCAAACCAAGTCTTGCCATCACCGACATTGATGAGTGTCCCGATCAGACGCGTGTCCTCAGCAGGGATATCAACCACGATCACGCGTTTGCTATCCGTGATCTGGATGTCATCGATCATCCCCTCTTCATCCGTCGGAGGCAGACCGATCTGACCCCGCCAACGATTGATGTTCGCAAGGAGCCCACCCACATCTCCGGGAAAGGCAGTGACCGCGATCTCGATCCCGTTCTCAGATTGGTAGGTCGCGATCCGCATTGAGCCCGACGCTTCTTGGCGCGTCCAAGTCTCCGGAGCGATCCATTCAACCTGCGCATCTCGCACAGCCTGGGTTGCTTGTCGAAGACCCCGCTCGAGTGCCGCCTCTTCGAAGCTCCGCTCTCTTGGAATCCTGTAAGAGTGAATTTCTTCGCGATCACAGCCGGGAACAGACAGCATCAGAATCGTCCCAAAGATCATCACGCCGCATCGTCGGTATGACGGTTGAATCATCAAAAACAGCCTCTCTAGTTCCCCTCAAGACGGATAGCAGGACCTGATCCCAAGTGTAGCCAACGACTCCGTGTTTGGGGGCCGTTCATGCACTGACATTCGTTGCGATTCTCTAATCGGATACATTTTCTTGTTGAGCAGGATACGGCTGGGAACGATCCAAAAACAACATCGCCGCACCCGAGAGAGGACGCGGCGATGAAAATGAATGGGCGTAACAGGACTTGAACCTGTGACCTCTGCCATGTGACGGCAGCGCTCTAGCCAACTGAGCTATACGCCCTGAACCCCAAGCGTAGACCAGAGCATCCATGGCATCAAGGTGAGACCGCATGGGTATCGCTCATGAGTCGAAATTGAACCAATCCGATGCATCAGAACAATCAGTACCTGATTGGCTCCAGAACCAATTTAGCGTTGAATTTTGGTCAAATTTTGCCATCATTTCAGGAGCCCAACCCAATCTGCTTTCTATACTTCTGACCCGGCATGATCGGTGCCGGGATCAGTTTGAGTAGTTTTTAAGTATCACGGATCCGCAACCGCGGATCGCTATCTGTCACTGAAGCGCCCTTGTGCGGACCGATCCCGCCGGTAACGCTGAAAAAGGAACGGATCAATATCATGGCCAACACACTCGTCCAAGACCTCATCGAGTCCGGAATTCACTTCGGACAACGCTCCTCTGGATGGAACCCGAAAATGGGTCCATACATCTACGGCAAGCGCAACGGCATCCACATCATCGACATCAAGGAAACCGTGAAGGGTCTCCTCCTCGCTCGCAAGCTCATCGAGAACACCGTCTCGAGCGGTAAGGATGTCTGCTTCGTCGGCACCAAGCGCCAAGCGAAGGAAGTCATCATCCAACGCGTGACCGATGTGGACATGCACTATGTCACCGAACGCTGGCTCGGCGGCACCCTGACCAACTTCCGCACCATCCGCAGCCGTCTCTCACGCCTCGAAGAACTCGAAGCAATCCAAGAGAACGACAACTTCGAGAGCTACTCCAAGAAGATGGAGTCACAGCTCCGCCGCGAGATGAAGAAAATCGCACGCAACCTCGGCGGCGTTCGCAAGATGAACAAGCTCCCGGGCGTCATCGTCGCGATCGATGTCAAGCGCGAAACCACCGCACTCCGCGAAGCACGCAAGCTCGGAATCCCGACCATCTGTCTCATCGACACCGATGGTGATCCGGACATGGCCGACATCGCGATCCCAGGCAACGACGACTCGATGCGCTCCATCGATGTCATCATCCGCGAGCTCTGCAAAGCCATCGCAGACGGCAAGCAATCACGAGCCATCACCAACAAGGACAAGGAAGAGGGCGCCGCACCTGCTGCAGAGGGCGCCCAGAAGCGTTCACGCCGTGCACAGTACTCGGCGAGTGCAACACCTGAATCCGATACTGCAAACGATGCAGCCCCTGCATCCGCAGAATCCTGAACGGTCCTTATTCAAACAAACACCACCACACACAGCCCGACAAGGGCTGTGATCCCAAAGAACGATTTGGAGTACAGACATGGCAATCTCAGCCAAAGAAGTCATGAGCCTTCGTAACAAGACCGGGCTCGCAATGATGGAATGTAAGAAAGCACTCACCGAAGCCGGCGGCGATGTCGAGAAGGCAGAAGACCTCCTCCGCAAGAAGCTCAAGGGCAAGATGGAAACCAAGACCGACCGCGTCGCAGGCGAAGGCCGCATCGGGATCGCAGTTGAAGGCGACAAAGCCGCGATCATCGAAGTCAAAGCCGAGACAGACTTCACCGCAAAGAACGAGAACTTCATCAAGGCAACCGACGAACTCGCGGCGCACGCGCTCGCTTCGGGTTCAACCGAACCAAACGACGAGATGAACGCGGTCATCGATAACCTCCGCATCACGACCGGCGAGAACATCTCCATCGGTCGCGTCGAGATCCTCACCGGCGGCTCGGTCTATGGCCAGTACGTCCACCACGACGGCAAAACCGGCGTCCTCATCCAAGCACAAGGTGAGCTCGCAGACGACACCGCTCGTCAGATCGCGATGCACGTCGCGGCTGCGATGCCACGCCCGCTCGGACTCAGCGCCGACGATATCCCAGCGGATCTCGTCGAGAAGGAAAAGAAGTTCCGCATCGAGCAAGCGATCGAATCCGGGAAGCCTGAATCCATCGCTGAAAAGATCGTCGAAGGCGGCATGCGGAAGTTCTTCGAAGAAGTCGCGCTCCTCGAGCAAGACTTCATCATGGACACCTCCAAGAAGATCAAAGAACTCGTCGGCTCCGGAGGCTCACTGAGCTCCTTCAAACGCTGGCAAGTCGGTGAAGCCGAGTAATCCAACTCGACGAAGCAATCTGAAATCAGATTCATCAAAGACCGGGTCCCACCGACCCGGTCTTTTTTCATACACTGCCTGTTCATACATACCCATTCAATACAGGAATCCAAGAATGCCTATCAAAGCCAAGCCGGGAGAGCAGTACACCATCCGCCGAAAGATCCTCAAAATCTTCGGGGCCGCGTTCCATGTCTACGACGAGCACGGGTCGGTCGTTGGATACTGCAAACAGAAAGCATTCAAGCTCAAGGAAGACATCCGCCTGTACACAGACGAATCCATGAACGACCCACTCCTCACGCTCTCCGCACGCTCCATCATCGATTTTGGAGCAACATACGACATCACCATGCCCGACGGCACACAGATCGGCTCGCTCCGACGCAAGGGTCTCAAATCCACTTTCCTCAAAGACGAGTGGCTGATCTTCGACAATCAAGGGACCGAGATCGGGATGCTCAAAGAAAAGAACCTGTTCATGGCGTTTATGCGACGCGGCGACCTGTCAGCCCTCTTCCCGCAACGATACGAGTTCTTCAAGACAGGATCGGAGGAGCCGGTCGCGTTCATCCGGCAGCATTTCAATCTCTTTGTGTACCGCCTGGGACTCTCTGTGCTCAAAGACGACGAAGAACTCGACGAACTCCTGCTCCTTGGGGCTACCTGTCTGGTCGCTGCCATCGAGGGGCGTCAGAGCTAAACTACACGCAACAACCAATCACCATCAACCCACTCTTTCAATCGAACCCGGAGGACATCATGAGTTCTGAAATCAACCGCCGCCAAGCCCTCACCACCATGACCGCCGCCGCAGGAATCGCGGGGCTCTCTGCAATCGCATCCGGGTCGACACGCTTGGGCACGCTCACCAGCGACCAGCTCGGGTTCAACTCAACTTCAGGCGAATACAAACTCCCCGACCTCCCCTACGACTATGACGCGCTCTCGCCGCACATTGATGTCATGACCATGACCATCCACCACTCCAAGCACCACGCCGGGTATGTCCGGGGCCTGAACAACGCGATCAAGCAGCTCAGATCCATTCGCGAAGGCACAGGCGACGCCTCCACCATCCAGCACTGGCAGCGCCAACTCTCCTTCCACGCCGGAGGACACATCAACCACACCCTCTTCTGGACTGGGATGTCCCCAAGCAAGGACACGGGCGGGCAAGGCGGCGGATCTCCAACCGGATCGCTCGCGCAAGCCATTGGCCGAGACTTCGGTTCATTCGATCAGTTCGCGAACCAGTTCAAAGCCGCGTCCAAATCCGTCGAGGGATCGGGCTGGGGCTGGCTGGTCTACGAGCCCATCGCACAGCAGCTGATGATTACCCAGATGCAAAACCAGCAAGACATGCTTTTCGCTGGAGCAATCCCCTTGCTGGGAGTCGATGTCTGGGAGCACGCGTACTACCTGACCTACCAGAACCGTAGAGCGGACTACATCAATGCGTTCATGAATGTGATCAACTGGTCAGAGATCCAGCGACGCTACGACCACGCGACAACCTAACCCCGTGCTGGTTGAATCCCAGTTTGAAATCTGTGCTCAGCTCTTGTGAGCATCACCCGAGCGGCGGAATCTTGAGAAGACCGCTCCGCCGCGTGATGCATCGCCCGACTTGGCTTTGCGTGCCGATCGCGACGGCCCGATTGGCTTGAGCTCCGCAAATCGCGCGATGTGTTCCGCATCGGTTGGCATCGTTTCGATCGCTTGCTGCGAAGTCTCGAAGCCGTTGAGCGGGTCCAGCGCCATCGCGAACCACGCGTCCCAGTGCTTCCCGTTCCGCTTGGCAAACTTGGAGGGCTTCGATGCATCGCTCGAGGACACAATATCCGAGTGCTGCATGCCAGTCGCGAGCAGATACCCGATCTCGATGATCGATCGTGTCTGCTCGGCGCGAGCGTCTTCGATCGAATAACTATTGTTCATCGCAAGGTCAAGCCCGAACAGTTCGACCAGCGTGCAGCCGTGCCGATCCACAAGCAGTTCGCTCATCGAGAATGGACCGTGGTATACACCCTGCTCCGCGGCATGGACACACGATTCAAGCAACTGCCCCATCAGCCGAATCGCTTCCGCGAACTCGAGTTGCCCGCCGCGGATCTCGAGCAGGTCACCAAGCGTTACAAGCCCCTCTTGGTTCCCCGGATAATCCGTAATCACACACAAACGACCGGTGTTGTCGTAGCCAACATTCTCGATCTTAAGGATGTGCGCATGATCCAGATGAGCTGTTTTGAGCACACGATCAAACACCCGGCGTCGAGCGACAGGATCAGTCATGTGATCAAATCGATACAGCAGATGATTCGTCCGCTCGCGTTCGTGGAGCATAATCAGTCGATCACACTGGTGAACACCCGCAAGCGGACGGACCGACGCATATGGACCAAAGCGGACCACGGTCGGGTTCTCACTGGCAGACTGATTCTCACTAGCGTTCTTGAACAACTCGTTCGCTCTCTAAAGCATGCTTCTGGGACCCCCACGGGCTCAGCAACACGCTCGTCGCATCAGGCTTCGATTCTATACGCGAACAAACTCGTTGTCGCGTCTATGTGTATTCGGACCCCAGAACAACGATCCTTGAGAAAAGACCACTGATCATATCGTGTTTGGGGAATGTACGCAAATCGATCATCCCGCATGACTGAGAACACGGATCAAGACCCAAAAATCGGGTGCGAAGACTGATATGATCATCCAGACGAGTGTTCGTGCTGATCCACCAATCCGCCCGAGACTCGGCTGGTAACTCTCACCACCTCCCGCCGGCGCTCAAACCAGCACCCCTCCGGACGGGAAGAACGAGGCTGTTCAAGCGATGCCGTATTACATGTCCATGGGCAAACTGCCCAAGAAACGCCACACCCAGTTCCGCCGTCCCGACGGCGCCCTCTATTCCGAAGAACTCTTCGGCACCGAAGGATTCGTCGGCCCATCCAGCATCATGTACCACATCCATCCACCGACCCAGGTCACCGGATGGAAGAAGCTCTACTCCACCAAAGTCGAGTATGTCGAGCAAGATGTCATGCGCATGCGCCATATCAAATCTCAAGACATGAAAGCGCACTCCGACCCTGTCCAAGGACGTGTCGTGATCTTCGGGAACGCAGATGTCGAGATGTCCATATGCCAGCCCGCGGAGCAGATGGACTACCACTTCAAGAACGGGCAAGGCGACGAGTGCATCTTCATCCACTTCGGATCGGGCACCGTTTACACCATGTTCGGGACTCTCAAGTTCGGGAAAAAAGACTACATCGTCATGCCCAAAGGCGTGATCTACAAGATCGTCTTCGACGAGCGA
>JAEPQP010000230.1 GCA_017640485.1 Phycisphaerales bacterium
AGCATGAGTCGTTCGGCGACTCTGCGGATTCCCCAGGCGCGGGGTTCTGCGGCGGGGAGTTCGTAGCCGTAGACGCGGACATATTTGGTTTGTGAGCGTGCGGCGAACTCGACGAACTTCTTGGTTTCTTGAACGCCTTCCTCGGTGTTTCGCATGATGTGTCCGACGACGGGCGGGAAGATGGGTTTGTCGTAGCGGATCCCGGTCGCGAGGGCGACTGGGGTGATCCCGGCGTGGTCGAAGATGTCGTCGACGGCTTCGGGGGTCATGCGCATGGGGTCGCAGAGCATGGCGGGCTCGGCATCGAGGAATGATCGCATTTCCACGCCGAGGTATCCGAGATCGGATGCGGTGTTGACGGCTTGGTCGAGGGTCCATCCTGGGCAGACGGTGGTTGAGTAGGCGATCTTCATTGGTTCGTCCTTGATGTGTCGCTCTGGTGAGCTTGGTGCTCAGGAGTGTATCGTCTAAATCGGGATTGATCGACAGTGGGAGTGGGTTTCGGGGCTATTCCAGCGTGGAATCGGTGATCGGGAGGATGATGGAGAAGTCGGATCCCTTTCCGGGTTCGGAGTGGAGTTCGAGGGTTCCTGAGTGGGCGTCTGCGATGCGGCGTGCGGTTGGGAGGCCGAGCCCGGTCCCGGCGGCGGTGGTTGTAAAATAGGGATGGAAGATTTGTTCTTGGACATTGGGGTCGATCCCCGGTCCGGTGTCGATGACATGGATCGCGGCGGTTGGTTCGGTTTCTGAGTGCTCGGTGCTCAGCGTGACTCGGAGGATGAGCTCGTTGGGTGGATCGGTGTCCTGCATCGCGTTGACGGCGTTGATCATGAGGTTGAGGACGGCTTGCTTGATGTGGTTGGGGTCGATGCTGATGATGATTGGTGATTCGGAGGGGATGATTCGGAGCTGGACCCCTTTGGACTGGGCTTGGACATGGAAGAAATCGGAGAGCTGCTCGATGAGATCGTTGAGGTCGGTCGGGCGTTTATCGAGACGGAGTTCTCCGGCGTATTCGAGGAAGTCCTCGAGGATTCCTTTGAGTCGGTCGGTTTCATTGCGGAGCGCTGTGATGCGGCGGGTCATTCGTCCCTTGTCTTGCTCATCAATGTCGAGGTCTTCGATGGCTTCGCCGAGGAGTTGGGCGTTGAGTCCGATGGTGGAGAGTGGGTTTTTGATTTCGTGGGCAAGACCCGAGGTCATGGATCCGATCTCGGCGAGACGCTGAGCGGAGCGGGCTCGCTGCTGGGAGAGGCGGGCTCGCTTGGCGGCTCGCTTGACGGTGACGCGCGCCACGGCTGCGGCGGTGAGTGCGCCGATGATGACTCCGAGCATGAAGGAGAGAATGAT
>JAEPQP010000003.1 GCA_017640485.1 Phycisphaerales bacterium
ACAGTTCTCGAACCGGAACTCCGCGAACTCGTTGACCATCATCCCGATTCGGCTGAGCTCGAGGAGGTCATCGACTGTTTTGGACAGACGATGCGAAGCCGCTTGGATTCGAGAAACCATCGCTTGGATCTCGTTGTAGTTTTCATTCTGGACCGCGTGCTCGAGCACACCCGTGAATCCCTGGATAGTCACCAAAGGCGATTTGAGGTCGTGGGAAACGGTGTACACAAACTCGGTCATCTCGCTGTTCCGCTTCTCGAGATCCTCCTGCATCAATCTCGACTCGTGGAGAAGCGATTCCGTCTGATCGTTCTTGAGCTTGAAGACCTGCGCCGCGTTGGCCATCATCCCGATCTCATCATGACGACCCAGATATGGAATCTCGGCATGGTCCTGACCGGTGGTCAAACTCTCGAATGTATGGGTCATATTCAGAATCGGTGAAAGCATGGTGCGGGTCATGATCCATGCGGTAAAGATCCCCGCGAGGACAGTGAGCACCGCAACGATATCGTTCCATACTTGAAAGTTGTGAACCGCTGCTCGCATCTGCTGTCCGATGTCTTCACGCAATGCAAGCGATTTACTCCGGATCTTCGATGATTGATTGTGAAGTTCTGAAGTATCCCCCGCGAGCACCACATTCACCAGATGCAAGTATCCCTGGGTTGCCTGCACCGCTTCCAGGAAGACTTGCTGGTACTCAATCAGCAGAGAATCAATGGTGCGAAGCAGCTCCTCTTGCGCCTCCACATCGACCAACACACCCCTTGCATTTGAGAGGCTTGAGATACACTCATCGACGCGGGTTCTGTTGGGCGTATCAAAGTACCGGAGCGCCGAACTCTCCGCTTGGTGGATACTCTCGCGGACGAGCTTGATCTCAACCTTTGAATCAGTCTCGATCTGATCAACCTCAGAGAGCAACTGGTCTTTGATCGGGATCAGACTGTTGTAGACCAGATCATTCTTCAGTTGACGATCTACGATCACCTTTTCAAAGTCGCTCTCGAAGGATTTCAACCGATCGAACATCAGCAGAATTTCTTCTCCGACCGCGTCTTGCTCGGTCTCTTGTGAAATCGACTGCAGATCCGACTGCAGCATGACAATCAGTTCTCGCACGCGCTCGGCAGAACTCTCGTGCCCAGTCAGTATAAAGTTCGAAACACTCCGCTGGAGTTCCGTAATCTCCTGATCGATCAGCAAGACGCTCATCGTATCAGAGTTCACGCTCTCATAGACCGCAAGATTCTGCTTGGATCGCTCAAGACCAGCATGCCCCATGATGGCCGTGAAGATATGCAGCACCAGAACGGTCCCGAGTGCGACATGGATACTTGTTCGTACACGCATAGAAGCTTTATCCTCTCTCTGAGACCTGAGTCGATAGGAACTCGCCCCAACGCGTCAGCGTGTGCTCGTAGTTCGTCATCACTGTATTCCAGACCGCGATCCGCTTGAATCGCTCCTCGTACGAGCCGCCGTTGCGGAACTGTCCTTCGGTCGCGACCACACGCCCGTCGGTTCCAAGAATTGGTCCCTGAGCGGCCTTGCCATCGTACCAGTATCCCCATTCATTCGTATCAAGGTACTCACGCGCCTTATCAGCGATTGAGATGTAGTACCCCTGACGCGCCATGATCGCTCCCGCTCTCCCCGAGAGCCACCAGTTCATATATCGGTATGCCGCGTCGGCCTCTTCCTCATTACACGCCGAGGACAGGCACATCACCCCGTGCCATGCACGATACCCTTCCTTCGGAGCCGCGTAGCGAACCGGAACACCCCTCGATCGCAGCGCCGAAGCGCCCGGCGAGAACATGCTCTCGATGACCACGCGTCCGGACTCCATAAACGAAACCGACTCAGGGACCGATCCCCATACTCCGCTGAAGTGCCCGGTCTTCTGGAGTTCCACCAGATAATCAAACAGGGTATCGATCTCGCTGAGTGTCATATCCCCGATATCATCGAACTCCATCACACCCTTCGCTTGTGCCGCGAGTGCAAGATCGAACAGCCCGATCGTCGGCTCATTGACCACCGCGACCTTTCCTTTCCATCGCTCATCGAGCAACCAACTCCAGCTCTCCTCTGTGTACGCTTCACCGGCCGGGATCACGCGGGTGTCATACCCGAATGAATCCACATTGTGGACATAGGGCAGGTAACTCACCTGTCCAGACTGATCGGATCCGAGGGTGCTGTCGTTCTGGATATACAGAATCGAGTTTGGCGTGTCGCCGCGACCAGCCGAGGATTGCGGGGTCAATCGGCCGGTCTTTGAGAGCGGATTAATACTCGACCAGTGCTCGATCCGATTCGTGTCGATCGGTTGAATAGCGCGTGACTGCCAGAGGATCGGGATGCTGTTGGACCACTGCTCGTAGACATGGAATGACTCAGGGCGCGTCGATGCTTTCTGCAACACCGCGGCACTCCCACCCGGAGAAAACTCGATCTTGATCCCGAGATCCGCTTCAGCAGCAAGTCGGATCTGCTCTTGGAGCGTCACATGCGTTCCTGTGACCTGGAGTGTGATCGGCTTTCTTCTCCCTGTTCGTTGTCCATACGAAGGGAACGCGACGGCCGCTACACCGAGTGCCGCGGTACTCTTGAGCATTTCCCGTCGATTCAACATGCGAGCCCTTTCTAGAAGATCAAAGTAACGGAGAATCCGATCGAGCGTCTGATCCGCATTTCTCAGTCCATATATCGACCACCCAAGAACAGCCCTCCAACGCTATCCGTCCAATAGAACCAAAGATCCCATAAACCAAAGACGCCTAGGAGTCAGGGAAGATCCCTAAAAACCGGCAGAAATTGCTGATCCAATCCGTCATCATGCAGCGACAAGAGTCTCGGAACCAGCGAGAGCCCGACTCGGGCCCGTGTGTGTCTGCGTCAGGGATCAGATGGAGAGTCTAGAGGAGCGTATACCTCAGCTTTCGAGTCCATCCCCCAACGCATATACATATCCCGAATGAACGATCTCGTGACGATCGTGTAGCGGTGTCGCTCACCGAGCACTTCGATCATGCGTGCATAGACCGGGAGCATCAGTGCTTCCGCCTCCTCGTATCGCTCAAGATACGAGATGCTGCGCCCGAGGGTCGATTTCGTGAGCAGCGTCTTCACATGGTCCTCACCGAACACACGCCTGCGGATCTCCAGGACTTCCCGAAAGGTTGCTTCCGCCTGTGCGTACTCCCCGATCTGCGTGTAGAACATCCCAAAGTTGTCTCGCGAGGTCAGAGTCGAGGGGTGCTCCGGACCATCGATCCGGATCTGCATCTCGACCCCCTCGATGTGCAGCTTCTCCGCTTCCTCGAAGCGCCCCAAGCGTGTGTACACGATCGCGAGCGCCCCGATCGCGGACATGGTCTCGTCTGACTCGGGATCTTCCGCTCGCCCGATCTCCACGGCGTGCTCAAAGATCGGAGCCGCGCTTGTTGAGTCACCCTTGTGATAGAACAAACTCGCGTGTTGGATGAGGGTGTCGAGCTTCAGATCGGTCGGAGTCGATGGGTTCTCATCCACAAGCGCATTGGCGCGCTGAACAACCTCCAGTGAGCGATCGAGGTCATCCATGTCCATATACACATCCGACAGTGAGTTGAGCCGATCGATGAGGAGTTCGATCCCGAGTCCTTCTCGCTGTGTAATCTCGACGCTCTTGGAGATTTGCTCGAGCGCGTGCTCATAATCGTTCATGAGTCGGAACTGCTCGCCCATCGTGATCCGGATTGACGCTTCCGCATCAGGTGCCCCGGCGAACCGTTCGGAGATCCCTTCAGAAGATTCGCGCATCGCATCGAGCAGGAGGATGTCGGGATCACCCCCGAAGTTCGGATTCCCCGAAGCGAACAGATCATCGGTTACAAACGCGTTGATGAGTTCCTGTACCTCTTGTTCATGAAGGGCGATCCCACGCTCTCTGTTCGCGATGCGCAGCGCATTGCCGATCAGGAGCAACGCGACAACCAGCACCAGCATGATGACCACGAAAGAACCCACGATCGCGGGATTCCGCTCACTAAACTTGCGGAGCTGGTACCACCCGCTCGGACGACGCGCCGCGATCGGTTTGTGACTCAAGAACCGATCCAGATCATCCGCCATCGCTCCCGCATCGATGTACCGCTGGTCGATCTCCTTCGAGATTGCTTTGGCAACAATCGTCTCGATGTCTCCCCGGTAGGTCCGATCGATTGTGCCGAGCATCCCGTGCTCCAGATCCCGGATCGCGCGGACCATCTCGTACATATTCGAGCTGTGCCGATCCAGCGGGCTCGAGCCAATCAGCAGCTCGTAACAGATCAACCCCAGCGCATACACATCCGTCTGTTTGCTCGTCGAGTGCGCCCGCTGATCGACCTGCTCCGGCGCCATGTACTGGAGAGTGCCCAGGAGCTGACCGGTTTGCGTCATCTGCGTCCGCTGCTCGATCTCAAGATCGAACGCGATCCCAAAATCCAGCACACGCACGCGCCCCTCCTGGTCCACCAAAATATTGCTCGGCTTGAGATCGCGATGGACGATCCCGAGATCGTGCGCATACTCGACGCCTCGGCACACATCCCGCATCAGCTTGATCTTGGAGTCCGTATCCAGCGTGTTCTGCTTGCAGTATGAAGTGATCGACTCCCCCACCACCAACTCCATCGACACATACGGCGTAGACCGGTCCCCCTCCTGAGCAATACCAGACTCATAGATCGTCGCGATCGATGGATGATTCAAGCGCGCGAGAATGTCCGCCTCACGCTGGAATCGCTTGCGGATCTTCGAGTGCAATGATCGCTGACGGATCACCTTCAGCGCGACATGACGCTTTGGTGAATCTTGAAGCGCCTCGTAGACGACCCCCATGCCCCCTTCTCCCAGCACACCCAGAATCTTGAACTCGCCGATCCGTTCTGGGATTGGATCCTCATCCTCCGCTGAAGCTCCTTCTCCAAGGACCTCTGCAAACTCCTCGCCCCCGATCAACGGCCCGTCAGAATCGATCATCGCATTCGTCTCGTCATCCGCGTCGAGCATGGACAACACACTGGATCTGAGTTCGCTGTCCCCATCGCAGAGTCGATCAAGTTCTCGAATCCGATCATCTGCATCAAGATCACACACCGCTTGAAAGATGCGCTCGATCTCTCTGAATCGATTCAGTTCATTGGTCTCAAAGTCATCCATCGCTGCTCGGCTCTCGGGTCGATTTGAGCTGGTCCATCAGCCACGCACGAGCGAATCTCCAATCGCTCGACGCGGTCGATCGAGCGATCCCGAGGATCCTCGCAGCGGTTTCTTCGTCGAGACCCCCGAAGAATCGGAGCTCGACCACCTTCGCCTTCCGCTCATCGAGCTTCCGGAGTTTCTCGAGCGCCTCATCGATCGCGAGCAGCTCCGATGGATCAAACGGGCTCTGTGCTTCTGCTTCTGCGATGGACATCGTGATCATGCACCACTCCCCGCCACGCTTGAGTCTGTTCTTGGTTCGTGCATGATCGATGAGGATACGGCGCATCACTCTCGACGCGAGCAGAAAGAAATGATCCTGCGAGCGGACATCGAGCCCATCGGTGTTGATCAGTCTGAGAAACGCTTCGTGCACCAACGCGGTTGGCTGGAGGGTGTGGTTCTGGCGCTCATTGTTCATCATCGAGCGAGCGAGCTGACGCATCTCGTCGTACATCATTACAGAGAGTTCAGAGGCATCAATCCCCTCTGATCCGGTCGAATCGAGCCCGAAGAACGCCCGCTCTGAGAGTCCAGAACTGGACCAATCCGAGAGCAATCTCGTCGCGTGGTCCCTCGATTCTGAGTCAGAGTACATGCCGTCCATTGTACGAAAATTCGCTCCAATCACCAGATTCGATCCGCCCGGAAGACTGAATTGCCGCAATTTCTATCTTCTATCGGGCGCAGTTCACGCCATTCACGCTGAATCTGGTGTGCATCTCTGGATGCCTTGTACATCGCCATTCCACACACCCCCTGATTCGAAGGGAATCACACATGAAAGCCTCCAAACGATCACTGCTCACGGCATTCGCCGCTTCTGCTCTGGCAAGCACAGCAGGAGCAGCCACCATCACCGTCGGGCCGAGCCTGACAGACTTTGACTACATCACCATCACCGCCGCGATCAGCGCTGCGGTCGACGGCGATGTCATCGAGATCGCTCCGGGTCTCTACCCTGAGAACCTCTCCATCTCCAGCAAGGACCTCACACTCCGGAACGCGGGCGGCGGCACCGTCACGGTGTTCGGTCAGGATCTTGGCAAGTGCCTGGTGATCACCGGTGGTTCCACCGATGCATTTGTTGAAGGGATCACCTTCACCAGAGGATTCTCGACCACCGCTGGCGCGGGAGTCTCAATCGAAGGCGGCGCCCGCGCCGACATCACCGACTGCATCATCGAGAACAGCATGAACACCGGTGTCGGTGGCGGACTCTACATGTCCGGCGGAGGCACCATCACCCGGACCATCATCCGAGACAACCAAGCCGTGGGGAATGGTGGCGGGATCTACCTCATCGGATCGCTCCAGAAAAACTTCATCGATTGCACCATCGAAAACAACACCGGAGTCGAGGGCGGCGGTCTCGCCTACGACGCCTCGGGTGACATCATCGACATCATCGGATGCACCTTCAAGGACAACACCGCAACTAACCGGGGTGGCGCGATCACGGTCCTCGGCGGGAGTTCCTCAGCGGGGGTTGTCGAAGCGGAGAACTGCCGGTTCCTCAGCAACAGAGCCGACACCGCCGGGGGCGCGGTCTGGGTCTCCGATCGTGATATCTTCCGCGCGTTCAACACCATCTTCATCGAGAACTCCGCCGGCGATGACGGCGGCGCCATCCGCAACGAGCAGATCGTCGATCTGATCAACTGCACGATGGTCAACAACGAAGTCGATACCGAAGGACGCGGCGACACTTTCAGCACCATCCGCTCAGACGCGAACACGATCCTGCTCAACTGCATCGTCGTCAACGAATCCGCAGACTCGCACTTCAGCATCGGGGACTACCTCCCCACTTACTCCCTGCTCCCAGAAGCACCGAGCGGGACTCCGGATTCCAACGGCAACTTCAACGCGGATCCGATGTTCACTGATGCACTGATGAACGACTACACCCTCGCCGCAGGATCACCCGCGATCGACGCCGGGAACTCACGCGGCGGGCACGGCGGGATCAATGTCCTCGACATCATGACCGATCTCAACGACGATGTCCGCAACCTCGATGACCAGGACACTCCCAACACGGGTATCTCAACCTGGGAACTCTGCGTTGATCTGGGCGCGTATGAGTACCAGCCATCAAACGCTCCTGCGTGTCAAGCGGACCTCAACGATGACGGCATCCTCGACTTCTTCGACATCTCCGCGTTCCTGACCATCTTCAGCTCCGGATGCCCATAACCCATTACCGACCCGATCAATCCGAACCCTTCATGGATCCCACCCGATATCGGGTGGGGTTCTTTTTTGCATGACGCTGGATCGGGTCTACGATCTGTACCCCAGCGAGTGCGAGTAACCGATGTCCCAGATCGATCCAATGAAACGCCGGCTCACCCGGATCACCTGCGCCGAGCATGTGACCCCGCACCTCAAGAACGAGGTGCAGGACCTCGGATACGAGATCCAAGAAGAGGATCATGTCGCGGTCCACATCGGCGCCAATCTTGAAGACTGCATGCGACTCAACCTCCACCTCCGCACCGCGGATCATACCTTCTGGTTGCTGACTCGCTTCCGTTGCCCATCGCTCAACGCTCTCGCGAAACACGCCAAGGCCTTCCCCTGGGAAGACCTCATCGAAAACGACTCGTACTTCACGATCACCTCCAACATCGACCACCACAGCGTGGACAACTCGATGTACCCCAACCTGCTGCTCAAAGACCAGATCGTTGATCGGATCAAAGAGAAAACCGGTGAACGCCCGGACACCGGACCCGACCGATCGCAGGTGGTCATCCACCTCGTCTGGAAGCACGACCGCGCCTGGATCTACCTCAACACCAACGGCGTGCGTCTCTCGGATCGCGGATACCGCAAGATGCCCCACGACGCACCGATGCGGGAAACACTCGCCGCCGCGGTCGTTCTCGCGGCTGGATACGACGGGACCACACCCTTCGTCAACCCGATGTGCGGCTCAGGAACTCTCGCGATCGAAGCGGCGCTCATCGCCGCGGGACGAGCACCCGGACTCCTCCGCAATAACGCGAGCTGTCTCCACACCGCGCTGGACATCGATGATCTGTATGTCGCGATGCGCCAAGAAGCCAAGAAGTCCACCCCATCCAACCCGAACGGGGAAACCAAGCCGATCATCGCAACCGACCACGACCCACGCGCGATCGAAGCAGCACGCAAGAACGCGATGACCGCGGGAGTCGAGCATCTGATCGACTTTGAATGCTGCGACTTCTCGGAAACTTACATCCCCGATGAACCGGGTCATGTGGTCCTCAACCCCGAATACGGGTTAAGGCTCGGTGAGACCGACGAACTCAGATCGACCTACGCCGGGATCGGTGACTTCTTTAAAACACAGTGCAAGGGATGGAGCGGGCATGTCTTCACAGGAAGCCGAGCACTGTCGCACGAGATCAGACTGAAAACCTCGGCGCGTCATGTTTTCTACAACGCGCAGATCGAATGCCGACTGCTCAGCTACGAGCTCTACGCGGGATCGAGAAAAGATCCAACCAGCAATCAAGCCTGATTCAGAATGAACCCGCTGGTCGCATGTTCCGTACCATTGCAATCTGCAGGAATGGACCAAAGGAACAGGATCCTCAATGACCCAGCCAAGCACCACCCAACGATACGAAATTCTCGTCGGACTCCATGTCAGCGATCAAGAGCACTACACCAACTACCGTTCCGGGATGACCCCGATACTCAAGGACCACGGCGGGTACTTCCGCTACGACTACACCATCGACACGATGCTCCAAGGCAATGCGGACGAGCCGCACAACCGAGTCTTCGTGCTCTCTTTCCCGGATCAATCGACGATGGAGCGGTTCTTTTCCAACGAGGACTACAAAGCGGTCCGCGCCCAGCACTTTGATCCCGCCGTCGAGTCCGGCGGTATCCTCGCGGCGTATGCATGTGAAGTTCCAGATCGCGGGTAAACCGTGTTTTTCGGGCTCGTGTGCCTACCGTAGCGTATGAGCGATGCTGCGAATATCTTGCCGGGCATGACCGAGGATCCCAAGAACTCGGCGCTGCCGTACAAACTCGCATGTCTGTGTGATCTGCGCGATAAAGATGGCCGCATCCTCTTGCTGCATCGGATCAAGGCACCCAACAAGGGTCTGTGCTCCCCGATCGGGGGCAAGCTCGAGATGCATCTCGGTGAATCCCCCGCTCAGTGCGCTCAGCGCGAGATCATGGAAGAAGCCGGGATCCATGTGGAACTCGACGATATCCGTCTGGTGGGTCTCATCGCGGAGACCGCATTTGAAGGAAAGACGCACTGGCTGCTGTTCTACTACCGCGTCATGGTCCCGGTCGAGGTCGTCGATGGGCACATGAACGAGGGTGAACTGGTCTGGCACGAACTCTCAGAACTCGACTCGCTCCCCGTCCCGAACACCGATCGAGAAATCATCTGGCCGATGGTCAACAAGCACGAAAACACAGGATCCGACGGCGGACCGGGGTTTTTCTGCATCCACATCGATTGCCGCGGTGATGAACTGAGCTGGACGATTGAGCAAGAATCGACTCCGATCTGACTCATTTACCCACTTTTTGTCCACATTTTGCCCCACCCTGCAACAAACTTCGCCCAGTGTGACATCTCTCTACTGTTCTCATGCGAATAGTTCTGTGAGACGAGATCAAGAAACCAATTCTGGGTTTCTTATCAAACAGCACATTCCGTGCACTGTTTTCTGACAACGACGACCAACTGAAGAGAGGAAGTCAATATGAGAATCACACACATCGCAACCATTTCTGCACTCTGCGGAGCCGCATTCACCGCTCAAGCAGATTTCACGACCACTTGGGATTCCGGCACCTTCGAGGGATGGACCTCCAGCCCGAGCCCGGCTGCGGGGAACTGGGATGTCTTCCCAACCGGCGGGAATCCAGATGGATATGTCAGCTACTTTGACGGTCCAGATGGTTCGACCAACCCAGTGTTCCTCTTTGCACCTGGCCAGTACCTTGGTGATTACACAGGATTCGGTCCAGGCGCGGGCTTCTCATATGACGCGATCTGGGAATCCGACGACTTTGATCCGATTCTGCCTCCAGTCATCCACCTCTTCGGCGCCAACGGCGAAGAAGCCATCGGATTTGGCGCAGGCGTGAACTCTACTGGATGGGATAGCTTCTTTATCGCACTGGAAGAATCATCATGGGATGTCGTTTCCGGGAACTGGAATGATCTTCTCCAGAATGTCACCGCAGTCGGCATCAGCGGCGACAACGGGATCGGTCCGGATCGCGAAGCGGGCGTTGACAACTTCACGCTTATTGTCCCTGCACCAGCATCACTCACACTGCTCGGATTGGGCGCAGCATTCGCAAGTTCCCGCCGTCGCTAACAAACTCATCGAATCATTGAGTACAGATCAAAGGCACCCGTCTCGTGCGGGTGCCTTTCTTTTTATATATTGTCTTGTAGTGTGATCCGCCCCTGCAATGTCTAAGGATCTTGATCCCCATCCAGTATGGCCCGCGCATCTTCATAACCAAGGAAGAATGCCTCACCAATCTCGGAATCAAAGTCTACCTCTGTGCAAACCACAATGATCGCTTCGCGGTATTTGTGGTCAACAGCGTATTGCTTGAGATCTTCAATGGCTGCGGGAGATGTGATCACCAGATGAATCTCGTTATACAGCCGAACACCATTCTCATCCTCAATAGAAGACTGGCTGACGCCAGAGTATGTCCCCCACGCTGGAGGATCCGTTAGAAAACGGCCTGCGAGTACTGTTGGCCCCTTAGATCGCAGATCAAGCTCTTTGTCTGTAGGCCACATCAGTTTGGCTTCAAGCTCGATCTCACTGAAGGGGTCATATGTATGAACAGACTCACCTGTTAATACCAAAACTTCTTGTAGGGAGCCCGATGCTTGAGAACCGCTTTGAGAAGAGCCGCCGCCGCTTGGGCCACAACCGCTCATGACAGTCACAAAAATAAAAGCGGCAACAGCCGAAGTGACTGTTGCCGTCTTGCGAATGCAAATACTCATTCAATCAGCCGGCCGCAGCTGCAGCGGCTTCAGCCTTCTTGCGTGCGTCGTCGATGGTACCGACATACATGAACGCCGATTCTGGGAGATCGTCGCCTTCGCCGTTGCAAAGACGCTCGAACGAATCGATCGACTCTTCCAGCGAGGTGTAGATCCCGGGGAAGCCGGTGAACACTTCAGCGACATAGAACGGCTGCGAGAGGAAGCGCTCGATACGACGGGCGCGGCCCACGATCTGCTTGTCCTCGTCAGAAAGCTCGTCCACACCAAGAATCGCGATGATGTCCTGGAGGTCTTTGTAACGCTGAAGAATCTTCTGGACGCGCTGAGCGACGGCGTAGTGACGCTCGCCGATCACACCCGGATCGAGGATACGCGAGGTGGATGCGAGCGGGTCGACCGCAGGGAAGATCCCCTTTTCAGCGATCGAACGCTCGAGAACCACGAACGCATCGAGGTGAGCAAACGCGGTCGCAGGAGCCGGGTCGGTCAGGTCGTCCGCAGGAACATAGATCGCCTGCACAGAGGTGATCGCACCCTTCGCGGTCGAGGTAATGCGTTCTTGGAGCTGACCCATTTCAGTGGAAAGGGTTGGCTGGTAACCCACCGCTGAAGGCATACGCCCGAGCAGCGCGGACACTTCCGAACCCGCTTGGGTAAAGCGGAAGATGTTGTCCACGAACATCATGGTTTCTTTACCGGATTCGTCACGGAAGTCTTCCGCCATGGTCAGGCCGGAGAGAGCAACACGCAGACGCGATCCCGGAGGCTCGTTCATCTGACCGAAGACCATCGCGACCTTGTCGATAACATATGCAGTGTTGCCGTTTTCATCGGTGAACTCTGCTTCGGACATTTCGCGCCAGAGGTCGTTCCCTTCGCGGGTCCGCTCTCCAACACCACAGAAGACGGAGTATCCACCGAACTCGCGAGCAACACGAGCGATCATTTCCTGGATAATAACGGTCTTCCCGACACCCGCACCCCCGAAGAGACCAATCTTACCACCACGCACAAACGGGCAGAGGAGGTCAACGACCTTAATACCGGTCGGGAGGATCTCGGTGCGTGGGTTGAGTGACGAGAACTCAGGTGGATCACGGTGGATCGGCATCCGCTTGACGCCGTCGAGTTCTGGCTTGTTGTCGATCGGGTCGCCGAGCAGGTTGAACACGCGGCCGAGCACGCTCTCACCGACAGGGACCGAAACCGGTGCGCCGAGGTCGGTGATGGTCATTCCGCGGCTCAGACCATCGGTGGTCCCGAGCGCAACCGCACGCACGCGTCCGCCGCCGAGGTGCTGCTGGACCTCACCGGTGAGCTTCACGGTGTTGCCACCCAGCTCGAACTCGATGGAGATCGCGTTGTAGATATCGGGCAGGTCGCCCTCGGGGAACTGTGCATCGAATGTTGATCCGATGACCTGCGTGATGGTGCCTTTGGTTCCAGCTGCCATAGCGCTTCCTTTCGGTGAAATCGCGTTATCCGAAGACATTCCACATGCCATCGGGTGGGCCTCAACGATAGGGCAACCGATCCGCGATTGCCTAGCATGGAGGCGTGATGATCAAAAAAACCCACTCAATTCGCACCCGTTTTTCCCGGCTCTCCACGATGACCAGAATCCTGATTCTGATCGCCGCCCTCGGGCCCTGGATCGGAGGCGTGACCCCCGCTCTGGGACAGGAATCCCAGACAGATTCCTCTCAGACCACACAGGAGCAGCGAGATCCCATATCCGGGCTCGAATCTCCTCGTGACACCCTCCAGACCTTCCTGAAAGGAATCACCAACGAGAACAAACGCGAGGGGGTCGAGCAGGCGATCCGCTGCATCAAGTTCCCACCCGGCCTGCTGGATTCAGCCAAACGCGCCACCGCCTCCGAACTCTATGAGGTTCTCAACCGACTCGAATACATCAACTACTCGGATCATCCCGGACGCTCGTATACCAAAGATTCGTACCTCCTCTACCCCAACACCACCCGCTCACTACGCCATCTCGCGTGGTCCAACAAATACGGCGATCAATCCATCGAGATGACCACCGACGAGAACGGATCGTGGAGGTTCTCGCGTGAGACCGCAGAATCCATCCACGCGCTGTGGATCGCGACCGAGGGCGAACGCCCGCTGGTTGAGTCCTCCACTGAGCAGACCCTGATCCAGCGGATCCGTCACGCCGTCCCATCAACGCTCAAGGGCACCCTATTTGTCGGCCTCGAGGCCTGGCAATGGGCCGGCATTCTTGTGGTCATCTTCATTGGGATGATCGCGGACTTCATCACCCGCACCATCTTCCGGAACGCTTGGCACCGGTTCGAAACCCAGCGCGGCCGGGAGGTCGAAGCCGACTCACTCAACCGTGCCGTGCGTCCGTTCGGGATGCTCGCGGCAGCCGGGGTCTGGTACGCCGCGATTGATCTTGGTCTCCTCCCCCCCACCGCGACCAGCATCCTGCTCGTCGCGATCCGCTTGTTCCTGATGATCTCGATGGTCTGGGCCGCGTTCAGGCTCACCGACCTGATCGGGGATTGGCTCTCTGGACAAGCCGCGAAAACCGAGACCAAATACGACGATCTGCTCGTCCCGATCGTCAAACGGACCGTCAAGTTGTTCATTTCCGCGATCGGGCTGATCTACATCGCCAGCGCGTTCCAGATCGAGATCCTTCCGCTGTTGACGGGTCTGGGGATCGGTGGTCTTGCGTTCGCGTTCGCTGCGAAGGACACGATCGAGAACCTGTTCGGGTCCATCGCCGTGATCGTCGATCGACCGTTTGAAATCGGAGACTGGATCGAGGTCGATGGCGTCGAGGGCACTGTCGAGGACCTCGGTCTACGCTCGACGCGCATCCGCACCTTCTACAACTCCCTCGTGACTGTCCCCAACGCGACACTTGTCCGCGCGACAGTTGACAACTATGGCCGGCGCAAATACCGACGATTCAGCACCAAACTCAATGTCACCTACGACACCAGCCCGGACAAGATCGAAGCGTTCTGTTCTGGGATCCGCGAGATCGTTAAGCTCCACCCCTACACCCGCAAAGACTATTACCATGTCTGGCTTAACAGCTTCGGCGCCCACTCGCTCGACATCCTCGTCTACATCTTCTTTGAGTGTCCCGACTGGTCGATCGAGCTCCGTGAGAAGCACCGGTTCATGCTCGATGTCGTGCGCCTCGCGGATCGTCTCGGCGTCGAGTTCGCGTTCCCGACCCAGACCCTCCATGTTGCTCAGCTCGACCCTGCAGCACAGCACAACCCTGCGGAAGTCCCCGATACCGATTCAGAGCGCCGATCGGTTCTTGAAGGACGCAAGGTCGCTCGCGAGCTGACCAGCAATCAGCCTTGGAAAGAGCAGCTCCCCGGCCCGGTCACCTTTGCACAAGAGTTTGACTCTGAGTACGAAGCGCGAGGCGACGGCTGAGGAGCCTCGACCCCGCCCTCTGGACGTACGGTCCAACAATTGCCGAAGTATGCTCTCATGCGCACCGCCTTGCCAATCATCCTGATTGCACTCTCTCAAGCATGCGCACTCGCACAAAACCGAACCCCACCACCAACCCCGATCAATAATATGATCGACTACGACCATTCCTACACACCTGCGGAGCTGATCGAGCAACTCCGCGATGACGACATCCGCCGGAATCTCATCAGCGCGAAGAGCGCCCTGCTCACACACCCGGACTTGACCCCTGAGATTCTCTATGACGCCCTAAGCCATGAAGATTGGCAGGTCCGTCAGGTCGTCTGCCAAATCATCTGGGAATCCGCAGAGGACCGCCGTATCTTCATCGCGGCTCCTTTGAAGGACGGCAAATGGAACGGTGGACACTGGGAGTCCGTTGACGCTGACCCACGCTATGAGATTACCCCCGAGCTCATCTCGGTCACGATCGAAGGGCTCAAAGACGACACGACCCCGATCGATCACGCACGCAGGCGGGGACTGGTCTATTTCAATGCCTCCTTCGGCGTCTCCAAACTCATCCCGATCGCCCACGAGTGGAGACACCACATCGAGCGGGCGATGTACTCCGATGATCCACAGCAGCGATTCCTCGCCGCGTACATCTTGGGTCGCGCCGGCGTGGATCAGAGTATCGGGAAAGCGTGCGAGATACTGCTCCCCCATCTGCGCGACAACGACATCCCCGAGGACGCGAAATGGGCTGTTTACGCATTGGGTGGGTTTGGTCCCCCGATCCTCCCGATCCTGCGAGATGCGCTCGCGGATGCGGATGATCAGCAGCGATCATTGATCCAACTGCTCATGGCCAACCTGCTCGATCCGCCGATGACCGAATCGGAGTTCAGGGATCGCGCTCGATACAACTCGATCACAACCACAGTGTCCGACCCGGCATCTCAGCAGTCCGCGTCTTACTGGAGTTGGCTCGGCATACTCCAAGATTAAACAATCACCCACAAAAACACAGCACCCCCTGCGAGAGGGGGTGCTGTGATCTGTATACGAGATGAGATGATCAGGTGACCATCCCGAGAATCCATTGCGGATTAGCGGCGACGGCGAACCGAGACCATACCGCCGAGACCGAGCAGTGCGAGAGCACCCGGAGCTGGGATTGTGGTCGCGGTGAAGAGCCAGTCCTGTGAACCGGATCCTGCTGCTGAGCCGTCTGCGTTATCAGTAACCCAACCGCGACCAACCCAGCTTGAGTTGTCGCCGTCAAGACGGTGACCATCAGCAAGGAATGAGAACACCAGTCCTGCTGCATTGTCCTTGCCGTAGAGGGTGGTGGATTCGAGCGTGGTCATATTGACCATGGTGCCCGCGTTGGCAGCGTCAAAGGTGTTGACTTCCCAGCCGTTCCCTTCGTCAGTAACGTTCAGGTTGTAGGTGAAGTCGATCGTGTAGTCATCAGCTGAGACGTACCCGCCGACATCATTGATCAGACCGCCGAAGAGGGTGCCCTTGATGTTGATCGAGATCACACCACCGTCGTCGTAGACACTGAGGATGGTGTCATTGTGATGACCGATGCTAAAGGTAGCAACTCCAGGTCCCATGACATTGTCAAGACGCAGCCCGTAGGGTGGTGGGTTCTGGTTGCCGTCTGGGTGATCGCCGAGCTTGAACTCCCCGATGAGGAGTCCGCCTGCCGACGCGGCCATAGTCGTTGCTGCCAATGCAGCACTTGCGATGATTGTGTTCATTGTTCTCTCTCCAAAGAACTGGTTTCTCTCTACTTACGGCCATACGGAGCCGAAGGGGTATATTACCCAAGAATCAAAGTTCTACATAGAAAAAATCCCAAATTGACTGGGCTTTTGCTATTTTCGTATTTTGGAAGGTGTCAATAAAAACTCAACTCTGCGTCATTCAGCAAACATTGCTTCCACGAACCGCTCCGGATCAAACGGTTCGACATCGTCCGGCGTCTCACCCAACCCGATGAACTTGACGGGGATGCTGGTCGCTTCTCGGATCGCGACCACGATCCCGCCGCGAGCGGTGCCGTCGAGTTTGCTCAGGAAGATACCCGTCACCCCGGCCGCGGCGTTGAACTCCTCGGCTTGACGCAGCGCGTTCTGACCGCTCGTCGCATCGAGCACAAGCAGCGTTTCGTGCGGCCCGCCGGGGATTTGTTTGTCGATGACGCGCCGGATTTTGGAGAGCTGATCCATGAGTCCCGCTTGCGTGTGGAGTCGACCCGCGGTATCCAAGATCAGGACATCGACCCCCCGCGCGACTGCGGCGCTGCACGCATCGAATGCGACGGCCGCGGGATCACCACCCTGCTGCCCCTTGACCACTTCAACTCCCAAACGCTCACCCCAGATCTCGAGCTGGCGCACGGCTCCGGCGCGGAAAGTGTCGCACGCACCGAGCAACACAGTCTGCCCTTCTGAAGTCAGCTGTTTGCATAGTTTCGAGATCGAGGTCGTCTTGCCGACCCCGTTGACCCCGGTCATCAGGATGACCATGGGTTTCGTCTCGACGCTGTTAAGCGTGCGGTCTTGCTCGGGCCACATCGCTTTGAGCTCAGATTTCAGGTACTCGATGACATCCTCACCCTTAGTGAGCGTCCCCGCTTTGTAGTCCGCTTTGATGCCCTCGATGAGTTTGCTAGTTGCTTGAACACCAACATCTGATTCGATCAGTCGTTTCTCGATCTCGCGGATCAACTCATCATCGAGCTGCTTCCCCGAGAGCATCGATCGGAGCGAAGACAGGAAAGTCTCGCGTGTCTTGCCCAGACCCGCTTTGAGTTTGTCGAGGGTTTTACGGAAGATTGCCATCGTTCAACGCTCCTCAATGATCAATCGGTTCCGCGGCTTCCGCGTTGCGTTGATCGCTCTGTGCGAGCACGCGTTTGAGGATCTTGTCGAGCAAGCCGTTGACAAACCCAGGAGACTCCGCAGTCGAGAACTGCTTCGCGAGTTCGACTGCTTCGTTGACGCTCGCTTTGGGCTTGGGATCCTTGATCATGGTCATCTCGTAGTGTGCTAGCCGCAGGATCGCACGATCGATCGCCGGCATGCGATGCACGGCCCATTCGGTTGAGAGCTCGTTGAACTCAGCGTCCGCGGCTTCGATATTCGCGAACGCACCCTGAGCGATCGAGAAGGCAAGATCCCGATCCTTCTCGCTGAGCTTCGAAGACGGATCCGCAAAGCTCAATCCCTCGCTGAGGAACGAATCGGTATCGTCGAGTGAGCCTCGGATCAGATCGGTGTCATCGCCCGCGCGAGCGTCGAGCTGGTAGAGCGCCATCAGCGCGAGTCTGCGGATGTCTCGTGGTGAACCCATACCTTTACATACCCTCGCTTGCGATCGCTGATCGTGATACCGCTTTGTCGGGAACCTCGAACCCCGGAGTGTAGTGAACTCCGGGAGAGTTCTGCGCTTTGGCAGTGTTGATCGCCGAGATCGCACCCGCTGCGCCCAGGACCGCGTTCATTGCTTCGGCGCCTTTATTGCCAACCTCGCCACCCGCTCTGGCGCGTGCCTGCTCGATGGTGTTGGTCGTGAGGACCCCGAATGCGACCGGGACGCCGGTCTTGATCGAGATCTCCGCGATTCCCACGGCGACCGCATTGGAAATGTGCACATCATGCGAAGTCTCGCCCTTGATCACACACCCCAAGCACACGACCGATTCATACATCCCAGAATCCGCGGCAGCGCCCGCGATCGAGACCAACTCGAACGCTCCGGGAGCCTCGAGAATCGCGAGCGAATCAACGCTTCCACCCGCTGATGTGTATGCATCGACCGCACCCTCGAGCATGACCGAAGTGATCGAGTCGTTGTACTTCGAGACCACGATCGCGCTGGGACCAGGAGATCGGGAACTCATTGCCGAGGATTGCGGAGAGGGATCGGTCTTCATCGAGGGGAATGGTAGACCTTCCAAGCTGAATTTGGTGATCGCTGTATTTGACGATCGAGGAATTGTGATCCGAAGTGAATTGCTAGGATACCACGATGCTCAACTGGATCCGCAAAGCCGCACCGATGCTCAAGCTGACCCGAGTCACCACCGGTTTCGGAGCGGTCGGGAACCTCTGGTTTGTGATCCTGTGGTCCAGAACCACGCAAGGCGAGTACCTCCCCCCCATTCTCAACGAGGAACCGCTCTGGGCCGCATTGACCGGTGGTCTGCTTGTGGGTCTGGGGCTGTATGCCTTTGGAGCGGCGCTCAATGACCTGCTCGATCTGCATCGGGATCGGGCTCTGGGTACACCCGGACACCCGATCGTTGATGGATCCGCATCACTCGAACTCGCGGTGTGTGCCGTCGCTGGATCATTGATGATGGCGATCCTCGGCGCGACCTTCTTCGGAACCGGAGCCATCCTCCTGACGCTCCTGCTCTCGATCGCGATCCTGATCTTCAACGCACTCGGGAAGTATGTCCCGGGACTCGGGATGGTCCTGCTGAGTCTGATCTACGCCGGTCACATGCTGATCCCCAATGTGTGGATGCGTTTCCTCCTGCCCGTTTGGCTCGTCATGACGCACGCGATGGTTGTGCTCGCACTGTCGCAGTATCTGGGGAGACGATCGCCACCGTTGTCGAGACGAGCCGCGATCTTTGCCGGGACTGGATGGGGGATCTGCTCGCTGATGCTCCTGTCGCTCGCTTGGGAGCGTCAAGGAACCGATGGGCTCTGGCCGAATGTCGTCCCGATGACGGCACTCATCTATCCAGCGGCATGTGTCTTCCTCTTTGCGATATTCATCATCCGGAGAATCAGAAGATACGGCACCGGGACCAAACTCGGTGAACGCATCTCACGCTACGGCGCGATCTGGCCAACCCTCTACGGCTGCGCTTGGCTGCTGGGAGCAGGACACCACAAAGAAGCGTGGCTTATGGGTGGGCTCAGCGCCGTCGGGTTCCTCTCGATGACCGTCCTGCGTGAGCTGTACGATCTCATCGAGCAGCCGGTTGGATATCGCTTGTAACTCGGTTCGTTTAGAACAGCTCGAGTGCGAAGAAGATCGCCGTGAATACCAAGTCCGCGACGACGATCGCGACGATGCACTCGACGACGGTGTAGGTCGTGGCGCGTCCCACGCCCGCGGCTCCGCCCGAAACACGGAGCCCGTTGGTGCACGCGATGATCCCGATCAACGCACCGAAGACCCCGCCCTTCGCGACCCCTGTCCAGAAGTCCACCATCTTCGCTTGCGCGAGCATGTTGTCCATGTAGGTCTCGTAGGGGATCCCGAGCACGGTGATCGCGATCGCCATTGAAGCGAGGATCGCCGCGAAGCTGGACATCACACCGAGCGTGGTCATCGAAACGGTTGATGCGATGACGCGCGGGACAACGAGGAACCGGACCGGGTTCAACGCGTGCGCCTCGAGCGCCTCGATCTCTTCAGAGACCACCATCGTCCCGATCTCTGCGGCGATCGATGCGCCAGCAAACCCCGTCAGCACGATCGCGCCGATCAGAGGCCCGAGCTCACGGAGCACAGCGACGGCGATGATGTTCGCGACCTTGTCTTTGGAACCAAACTCATCAAGCGGCGGAGCGAGCTGGAGCGCCAAGATCAGCCCGACCGCTCCGGAAACAATCACCACAATAAAGATCGAGCGGACACCGATGCGGACGATCTGCGAGATGATCGCGCTGCGTCCCAGCCGATACCGCTTCTGCGTCAACCCCCTATAGACCCAGCGGAAAGAGGTCATCAGCAGCGAGAAGACTTCTCCAGTATGCGAAACGATCCCCAATGCTCGGCGACCGATGACGGCAACTGGATAGAGAAAAACCAGCGCCAGCAGCGGGATCTTCGTCTGGGATTCTTCCGGTGAACTGGTCATAGTCAGTAGTGTCGCATGATCGGCTCAATTTGTCCAATCACACCAAAATCAGGTGTGCTCAGAGCAGATCGATCTGCTCAGGCGCTCAGCGCGTCTTCGCGGGTGTCTTTGATGCTGAAGAACGCATCGAGACGCGCGATCTCGAAGATCGCGCGGACCTTTGCGGTCATCGCGCATAGGTGCAGACCCACATTGCTGGTCTTTGCGAGCCGCATCGCTTCGACGAGCGTCGCGAGTCCGGATGAATCCATGTACTGGACCTGCGAGAGATCGATCACCATCCGGTCGAGCCCGGGCTTGAGCTCTTCCTTGATCGCCGAGCGGAGCACAGGAGATCGGCTCATATCGATATCCTCAGTGGGAACAATCACCGAGACCCCAGAAGAGGGCGATTCTACCTGCACGAAATCGTTTTCTGATCCAGCCATCATGTCCCTTTACACACGGCACACCACCCGAGAAGCCCGATGTAAAAACACATCGGACACCTCAAGAGACCGATCGAGCTTCCACGCGGCCGATGATCGGGGTGTAGTCGGTATGGTATCAGGAAACTTGACGCTGAGCAGGGTTTGTGCTCGACGATCTTTGACCGATCCGGGGTGCCTGGTCGGGTCTCGGAGCGGATTTGCTCATCCTCAGACGCATGCCCTTCTTGGCACGCTTCTCGAACTGGACCTCATCCATCACTTCTCGCATGATGTGGACACCCAGCCCGCCGGGACGGATGTCCTGGAGATCTCGCCCGCAGATGGTGTCTGGATTGATCTGCTTCGCTTCATCCTCGATGATGATCTCGATCCCGCCGTAGCTGGTATCGGTCGGGCGCTTCGGGTAGATCGTGAGCCAGATCGGTTGATCGGTTGCTTTGTCGTATCCGTGACGGATGACATTACAGAGTGCTTCATCGAGCGCGAGCGAGATTTTGGAGCATTCCATATCCCCAAACCCGACCCGATGTGCGATGCTCGAAACCAGTTCACGCGCGCCGCAGAGGTACATCGGGTCCGACACCAGCTCGATCTTGATCGGCTTGGGATCCTGAGGCTTGAGTTCTGCGTCACGCGATGATTTCTTCATGAGAGTGCTCACTATCGAATACTGTCAAATATGGTTCGGTGTTCAGCCATCCTCATTGCTGGTTTCTGAGTCCTCTGTCTCAGAAGTCATCGGCGAATCCTCATGATCCGCATGATCGTCCGATAAACCCGCGTACTGACGCCATTGTGCGACCGCTTCCATGCGATCGGGCTGCGGAGCCGCGTGTTCATACCCGAAGGTCTGCCCTTCTCTTTTCTCGAGCGAGCGGATGGCCATCATCCGTTCGACGGAGTCGGTGGACTCGAGCTTCTCGATGAGCATCACGAGCGATTCGCGATCGTCCTGATCCGCGGCGAGCACGATCGCGTCCACGCGCTTGTTCGGAGCCGGGGAATCGAATCCGACCTTCGGATTCGGGCATCCACCCAGTATCATTCCAACGCTCAAGAATCCGGCCGATGCGATCGGCTTGATCCAGTGCGTGTATTTCCAACCTGTCCGAAACATCCCACGATCAGTATTCAACATACTGAATGCTATGCCTTTGGGAGCGTGACAGGCCCGATCTACCTATTCGACACAGGCGCGCTCGCAGTTCCCGCTCTGCGAAGCGTACTCTCAGAGCCATCGCGCTGATCAGAATCGCGCCTAGACTGTCCCCTAGCGATTGATTTTCACGCTAGGCCGCCGAACCGATCCCGAAAACAGTGTCCATTTATCCGTTCTTATCGGACTCAAGCATCAATAACCGCACGGAGCCGGAGCATGTCCAGTCATCACATCCACGATGAAACCGTCCCTGTTCTTGATTTCGGATCCCAGACCGCGCAGCTGATCTGCCGCCGTGTCCGCGATGCGGGGGTCCACTCGATTCTCGTGG
The DNA here is from genome assembly GCA_017640485.1 of Phycisphaerales bacterium. GTDB lineage: Bacteria > Planctomycetota > Phycisphaerae > Phycisphaerales > UBA1924 > UBA1924. Next base: position 22,480 of record JAEPQP010000003.1, read on the forward strand.
CGCCGACCATCACCGCAGACGAACTCAAAGCGATGAACCCCAAGGGCATCATTCTCTCGGGTGGTCCCTCTTCCGTCGATGACGACGGCGCCCCGACGATGGATCCCGAGATCTTCGAGCTCGGTATCCCGATCCTCGGCATCTGCTACGGCATGCAGCTGAGCTGTAAGCTCCTGGGCGCGACGGTCACGAAAGCAGATCATCGTGAGTTCGGACGCGCGATGCTGAGCATCAACCAGACAAACTCGGGTGCATTCACCTCGATCCCTGAATCCACACAGGTCTGGATGTCCCACGGCGATCAGATCTCCGATCTCGGGAACGCGCAGCTCGAAGCGATCGCGTCTACCGAAACCTGTCCCAACGCCGCGGTCCGTTCGACCAATCCAGACCACAACTTCGTCGGGGTGCAGTTCCATCCCGAAGTCACCCACACGCTCCACGGCCCAGATATTTTCCGCAACTTCCTCTATGAAATCTGCCACTGCTCAGGACTCTGGAAGATGGCTGACTTTGCTGAGGAAGCCGCGAAGCAGATCAGAGAACAGGTCGGCGACAAACGCGTCATCTGCGGCTTGTCTGGAGGCGTTGACTCCTCCGTCGTCGCGGCCCTCATCCACAAAGCGATCGGCGACCAACTGACTTGTGTATTCGTCGACAACGGACTCCTCCGTAAGAAAGAACGCGATCTCGTCGAGCACACCTTCAAGGACCACTTCAACATCGATCTGCGTGTTGTCGATGCCTCGAAAGAGTTCCTCGACGATCTTGCAGGAGTCGAGGACCCGCAGAAGAAGCGGAAACTGATCGGACATCGCTTTATTGAAGTGTTCAAGGAAGCGGCGCACGATATCGAGGACGCGGACTTCCTCGCGCAGGGAACGCTCTACCCCGATGTCATCGAATCCGGACACGGCCATTCCGGGAACAGCGCCAACATCAAACTCCACCACAATGTCGGCGGACTCCCTGAAGAACTCGGATTCGATCTCCTCGAACCCGTGCGAGAGCTCTTCAAGGACGAGGTCCGAGCGCTCGGGACCGTCCTCGGCGTTCCAGACGCGATCGTCTGGCGCCACCCGTTCCCGGGACCCGGACTCGCCGTGCGTGTGCTTGGGGACATCACGGAAGACAAGCTCGACATCGTCCGCAACGCCGACGAGATTCTGCTCGAAGAAATCGTCGCGGCCGGGCTGTACCGAAAGACCAGCCAGGTCTTCGCGGTACTGCTCCCGATCCAATCGGTTGGAGTGATGGGGGACGGGCGGACCTACGAGCGTGTGATCGCACTCCGAGCAGTCGAAACCCAAGACTTCATGACGGCCGACTGGGCGCGGATCCCGTTCGATGTCCTCGCACGGATCTCGACCCGGATCATCAACGAAGTCCGAGGCGTGAATCGTGTGGTCTACGACATCTCAAGCAAACCGCCGGCGACGATTGAGTGGGAGTGATCATGAACCTGTTCGAATTCGCTCAACTCGAATCCGATTCTCAAGTGCCTTCTGGTCGTTCTTCATGAAGTGTTTTCTACCATGCAGTTCGAATGTTTCGGTTTGCGACTCATCCAAGACAGGCAAACTCGTTTCGCTTTGGATCACTGATGCAAATCGTTCTGCAAACTCATGAGTAACAAAGACTCCAAGCACCATACCTTTTGTGTCCCCGCTCAAGATGACCGCATATGCGCGTCCAAATCCTTTTGACCAGTTATCGTTTGGCCAGCTAATTTCAGCTGCAGCCAGTTTGATGACTCCGACACCATCCTTGACTGCGGGCTCCTTCTGATTTGAAAAAGTGAGCTGACCAGAGTTATCAACTTCAACCTGTACCTTCTTGCTGTAACGTATCAGTTGCAACACAAGCATCACTAGAACCACGCAGGTAGATATGACACCTACTCCGACAGGAAGCCCTTTGTATCCTGTTTGAAACCACCATCCTAAGACACTTGCCGCGTAAATGAGCCACACAAGTACCGGAGTGAATATCAGAAGCAGAATCAAAGCTACACGAGCTTGATATTGGCTCACTCGTTGGGTGTAACAAACTCGATCTTTCGATATGTCTGAGGGTGCTAAGGCATATGGCAGAGAACTCGTTAGTTTTTCTTGCACATCGATCACAAGTTGACCTCCGCAGTCATCCCCCACCGCTCATGATCCTCCCACACGCCCTGGATCTGCAGGTACTTTTCCGAGAAACCCTCCTGCACAAACCCCACCTTTTCCAGCACCCTTCGCGACGCACCATTGCTCGGCATGATGTTGGCGCACACGCGATGCAACCCCAATCCACCCTCATCACTGGGTGCAAAAGCATGCGCGACCGTGAGTGAGAGCGCTTCGCTCATCAATCCCTGCCTTGCGTACTTTGATCCGATCCAGTACCCGAAGCGTCCGTTCTGGAACGGGCCGCGTTCGATGTTGCCCAGCGCGATGCGTCCCGCGATCGCGCCGGTGTCTTTCATGCACACGAGCCATCGCTGGGATTCGGGGGTGTTGTGGGTTTCGAGCTCGCGATCGAACGCTTCGTTGCTGTAGAGGTCCAGTCCAGAAGGCGGGATGGGTTCCCAGCGTTCCAAGTGCTCGCGCGAAGAGACGCGCAGCTCCACGAACTCGTCGCGATCCGCGATGCACGGATGGCGCAGCAGCACGCGCTGCCCGATCATGACTGGGATAGGCGGGATGATCTCGGACACTCTGGGAGTGTATGGACTATTCGTAGTCCGCGTAGGGATCGTACTCGCTCGAGTCGTTGCTCTCAAGAGCTGCGTGCTCATGGTGCGCGAGCATCGCGGCGCCTCCGAGCAGCACCGCTGCGATCCCCGCGCGAATGAGGAGGTACTTGAACGCGGATCCCCCCTCCATCCTGAGGATCCCGGTCATGGCCGCGCCGACCAGCAGCACCGCCGCGGGGAGTCCTCTGAGTTCTGAATGCACGCTCGCGCCGATCATCATCATCAGGACCACGCCCATCAGCACGCTGATCGCGCCGCGCTGGAGCGTCAATGGCTTACAGATCAACCCCACCACCGCCGCGGGACCAAGCACCGCGAGTACGCCTGGGAGGACAGTCGCGCCCGTCGCGTATCCATTGAAGAACAGCGAGGGCATCATCCCACCCAGCACCAGCATCCAGCACCCCGCGTCGATCCAGCCGGGGACGGTCTTGGAGGTCTGGTTGTGGAGCGCCGCGAGGAGCGCGGGGATGAACGCCGCGACCCCCCACCACCCAAAGTACGCCCAGTCGTCTGCGAACACCACCTCGCTGCCGCGATATCCCGACGCGAGGATCCAGAACACCCCGGCGTACACCACCACGCGGAGCACGAACTGCACAAGTGCCGGGAATCGGAAGAATCCCTCGATCACCCCGAGCAGTGCGAGCAGCACCATCGCGTGCGGCAGTCGATACGAGTTGGCATTGGGCCACCACTGAAACGACGCGACCTGCGCGCTGACCGCACCGATGAATCCGACCGCAATCAGGATCGGCAGCAGCCAAACCGGACCAATCTTGCCCGAATCCTCCTGAGGCGAATCTTCCGATTCGCCCTCGGCCCACATCGCTCGGCGCGTGTGGATCGACCAGAAAATCAGGAGCAGGACGATCGCGAGTCCCGCCGGGAACGCGCCTCCCCAGATCATGAGTTGATGCTGGACTTGCGGATCCATGCGATACCCTCTTTCAGCGCTTGGCTTTCAGTGTGTTGCTTTCAGTGCCTGCTCAGATGATTTCTATCACATCGTAGAAGCGATTGATTATTTGATCCCTGCTTCGATCGCGACGATGATCTCAACGGTGTTCCCCAGCGGGCCGTTGTCTGAGAGATCCTCCGCAAGGTACTTCATGATGTCGTAGTCGGAGCGTTGGATCGAGAACCGTGCTTCGAATCCGATGACCGGCTTCCCACGGAAACTCCCGGTACGGACTTCCGCGAGCGTCGCGTCGATCTCTCTGGTCACGCCGTGGAGTGTCAGGTTACCGGTGAGTGTGTAGACGCCGTCGGTCTTCTCGGTGATCGAGGTGGACTCGAAGGAGATGTTCTTGAACTGACGCGCGTTGAAGAACTCCGCATCGCGGATGTGATCGTCGCGTGAGCTGTTGTTGGTATCGACCGAAGCAGCCGGGATCACAAACTCCATCGAGGAGTTGGTCACATCGCTCTCATCAAACTCGATGGTGCCCTTGATCTCATTGAATCGCCCATAGAAATTCGCCACCGATCCGTGGCGGATCTTGAAGAGCACATTCGAGTGGACCGCGTCAGCGGTGTAGGTCGTCGTGGCTCTGGACGACTCGAGAGCGCTCGATTCCAGAGCGGTCATCGAGGAAACTCCCAACGCATTGGCTGGGATGGTGTTGGTCTGGAGTCCGAATCCGGCAAGACCAGCGAGGGCGGTCAGTGCGATTCCGGAAGCGATGAGGGTCTTGGTGCGTTTCATGTGTGGGTCTCCTGTATGCCTGGATCGGCTTGTGATGTGCAAATGTGTGGGCTGTCAGATTCGAGAGGATAGCAGAACTGGACTCATTCCCCGACTATTTCATGATTTGACAGAATCCTCATCCCAGAAATCACCACAGCAACCCCGCATTCTCGGCTACGCTTGCTGCATGATCATCAAACTCACACTCTCGCTCCTGACCCTCCTCTCAGGATGTGCGGCGACCCAACTCAGCGCCAATAGCTCCCAACCAGCAACCCCAACGCTGTCTGACCCGCTCCCGCCACCGGTCCAAATCGTCCTCGACGGCGAGCTCGATGACTGGTATGGACAGACCGGGATCCGCGCCGATCAAGACGAGGTGTTTATCTGTTTCGAGTCCTTTGATCCTGCGCAAGCGATCCAAGCCGCGAACTTCACGACCCGGATTCGGATTGACGCCGACGATGATCGATCGACCGGCGATCGTCAGATGTATCAAATGACCAATCCAGAGCACGACTCGAAAATCATGCTCTCGCAAGGCGTGGATCTCCGCATTGATATCTCCCCGGCCGGGAGAGAATGGGGTGAACTCCGAGGCGGCGCCAAACTCACCTCAATCGAATCGGGCAAGTTCACCACCATCGGGCACGCGGACGCGGGGTTCTACTTCCTCCCGACCCACAACGCGCCGAAGTACGAAGCTCGGATCGATCGATCCAAACTCCCGATGCTCCAGCACGATGGTCCCGTCTCGATCGTCATCGAACACCTCGCGATCGGAGGTGATGTCCTCAAGACCCAATCATTCTCGACAACCCTCCCGACCTATCGACCCGATCCGGATTCCAACGAACCCATCACTCCAAAGCCAACACAGGGCGTGCGTGTGATGAGCACCAATGTGCTGTATTCATCGCCGCTCAAAGACCCTGATCCGTTCACCCGGATCCACAACGCGCTGGACCCCGATGTCGTGCTGTACCAAGAGTGGTTCAAGACCACGCGCGACGATGTCAACGATTGGGTCGAGGAACAACTCGGAGACGGATGGAGGCTCATCATGCCCGACGAGCGATCCGGGGTCGCGATCGCGACGAAACTCAAAGTCGTCGAAACGGTTTCCAAGCCACTGGTTGCGCACCGGAGTGATCGACCCAGCCGGGTCGTCGCGGCGATCGTCGAATCACACTCGCAAGACCAACTCATCGTGCTCTCGATCCACCTCAAGTGCTGCGGCGGAGCGGGTTCCGACGAGGACGCAAAGCGGATCGCACAAGCCCACCAGATCCGAGGACTCATCCACGAACTCCGCGAGGACTACCCGCATGCGGGTGTTGTCATCGGAGGTGACTTCAACCTCGTGGGTTCGCGCGAGCCCCTTGAGATGATGATCCAAGGCATCGGGGTCGATGAACAAGACCTCGTCCCGCTCCCGACCCGCGTCATCGGGACGCAATCCATGCTCACATGGACCCAAGCGAGCAGCTCCTACACCCCGGGTCGGCTCGACTGGATCGTGGTCGATGACCATGCGTGGAAACCGATCCGATCATGGAGTCTGGATACCGAGGAACTCAGCGAACATGTTCTGGAAGCGACCGGTCTCATGCGAGAAGATTCACGGTCATCTGATCACCTCCCCATTGTCGCGGATCTGGTGCCGATCCAGTAATCGCTGATGTGAAAATATCATTGATCCAAAGAGCGGTCGCCAGTACGGTATATGCACTATTCAGGATTCATATGAATACACTGGAGGATATCATGCGCCACGTCACCCCTTCGCTCATTGTGCTCTGTTCGCTCGCTGGATCAGCCATCGCCTCACTCGCTCTGGATCATCGAGCGGAGTTCCTCAACTCTTCGCTCGACCAAGCAGGGTTCGAAGGCCCAAGCATGACGATTGATCTCTCTGGCATGAACAGCTGGGACCTGCAAGGCGATCTGAGCAACGAGTTCACGAGCCTCTTTTTGAGTGGTGGATTTGTCACCGCGATCGGATGGGATGTTCAAATCCAAACAGTCGGCGCTTCGTGGCTCTCAGAGGTCACGATCGGTATCGAAGATGAACTGTTCCTCACCCCTGGCATCGGAGACGACTTCGCCGGAACCAGTTCATACAGCTCCGGAGGTTTGATTGATCTCGTGGATCTCGATCTCGCGTTTTTCGTCGATGGATTTTCTCTCGATATCGAGATCTTCGAATCATTCGATGATGTCAACGACGAGATCGACGCGGTCTTTGGACAAGGCTCCGTGCTCTATGTCCAAACGGTGCTCACCCCACCAACCCCCGGGACCGCGGGCGCTCTCGCGATCGCTGGACTCTTCATCTCTCGCCGCAGACGAGCGTGAACAGTCCGGAGCGGATCACTCCGCCATCTGAACGACCCCTTCGTTATCGAACTCGACCACCCCCAACGCATGCAACGCGTTCATCGCGGCTTGTTGCTCGGCTTGTTTCTTGGACTGCCCCCAGCTGGGCTCAAACTGCTGATCCATAATCTGCACCCCGATCTGGAACGACTTATCGTGATCGGGACCCTTCTCGCTCAGGATCTGGTAGGTCGGTGAGACGCCATGGAGTTTCTGGATGTGCTGCTGGAGGACACTCTTGAAGTTATGCTGATGACCAGAATCTACAGCAGCATCGATCAACGGATCGATCAATGGCTCCAGGAAGTTCCGCACCGCGTCCATCCCTCCGTCGATATACAACGCTGCGATGACCGCTTCCGTGATCGCGGCCGCGAGTGACGAGGGGAGCGCCGTCTGATTCTTCATCCCCTTCCCAACACGGATGAGCTGATCCAATCCCAGATCAATCGCGAGTTTCGCACAGGTCGCTCGTGATACGGCGTGTGATTTGATCTTGGTCATCTCCCCTTCGAGATAACTCGGATAGCGAGAAAAGATCCGTTCGCAGACAATCATGCCGAGGATCGCATCGCCGAGAAACTCGAGCCGTTCGTTGGACGAGAGTCTCGAGTCGGTCACCGATGCATGGACGAACGCTCTCTGGAGCAGATCCTGGTCCTGAAATCGGTGTTTAAGAATTTCCTGCGCAGTATCCAACTGATCTTGGTTCAGCATCATCGAGCTCCGTTGTCGATCGGCTCTGAACAGACGGATACCACCGAATGCAAACAAAAACCGATCACACAACCCCACCCAAATGCTCCTGCGATCATTCGCTCAGCGTCCATGTCCAATGTGTATAGAGGGATACGCATCGGAGCGTGGGACGACGAACGGGCACCCGCAGTGAAGATGCAGGGTTGCTAATGAGTAGTATGATCGATTCTGAGTCGCATTTCCAGTCGTGGGTTCAAATTGTCCATTGGTTCATGATCTCGCGCTAGACCTTTGGAATGACTGGGTCTACAGTCGGAGCCCGATCCACCAAATGAGGTCGGTTCTTTGGAGATTTAGGAATGGCCATTCACTACCCACGACGAGTCAGCAACATCAAACGACGCCGCACGGTTGGATTTCGTGCCCGTATGAAGACCAAGAGTGGCCGAAAGATCATCAACGGTCGTCGCCGCATCGGTCGCAAGGTTGGCTGTAAATAAGTCTCAATCCGCGTACCCAAAGGTGATCGCTAGTCGATCTACATAGGTATGCCCCCAACACATCGAGTTCATGAACCCCGAGATCCTCGGGGTTTTTTCATCCCGAATCTCAAACTCCAAGTCCTCAGCGATCAAGCTCTGGACCGAGAATCAAAAATCAGTGACCAACTTGGTGATTTTTTGAATCCCGCTGCCCTCACAGATCCACTGAGATCCGACTGGGCATTTTCCCCTTTTTTGAACGATCTGCGGGGGTCGCTGTGAATTTAGGCAAACCTTGGATCCAAACCCAAAGTTATTTGGACACAGTCACTTGCGAAATTCTCTGGAATTGATCGCGCAATTCCGTGCAGACCCATTGACAGCGTTCAAATATCGCTTATTCTATGTACGGCCCTGTATCTCGGTAACCCAATACAGAGTCGCACAACATCCGTTCTGTGTGTTCAAGAGAGAAGAGAGAACCGCGAACAACTTGTCGTGCAGTCCTCGTGAGGGGGCGCCCCCTATGGGTTTGTGACAAGATCTGGTGTGTTACCAGATTCTTGCAAGTGTGTTTGATTCAAACGAAAGAGAGAATAGAAATGAAGATTGCAATCACAGCTATCGCAGCATTCGCTGGCGCAGCAACCGCTTCGCCTTACTTCACTGCAGGCAACGCTCAAAGCGTTTCCTCAGCACCAGCTGGCGCTCTCGCTACGCTGACCATCGACATCTCCGGCGTCAACAGCTGGGACCTCCAACTCGACGCAGACAACGAAGTCCTCATGCAGAGCGTCCTCGCGAACGCAAACATCGTTGGTATCGGTTGGGACGTCAACCTCGCAACCGTCGGCGCTTCATGGCTCTCAGAAGCAACCATGAACTTCGAAGACGCGCTCTTCCTCACCGTCGGTATCGGTGACGACTTCGCAGGAACCGCTTCCTACAGCTCAGGTGGCATCCTCGACCTCACCGCACTCACCACTCCACTCGACTTCTTCCTCGGTGCTGACGGCATCCTGGACATCGAGTTCTTCGAGTCATTCGACGACGTCGCTGACGAAATCGACGCAACCTTCGGCCAGGGCTCAAGCCTTCAGATCCAGTACGTTGTTCCAGCACCAGGTGCTGTCGCAATGCTCGGCCTCGGCGGTCTCGTCGCTGGTCGTCGTCGCCGGTAATCGGTGATTGGTGCGACCCAAATCGCACCACTTTGTTTCCTCGAACCTGACCCACTCGGTCGTATACCGAGGGTTCGAAAAAACGAACACACTCAGGGCCTCGACTACTCGTCGAGGCCCTGTTCTTTTTTGCCCTGATCACCAATCACTCAAGCTCGCATCTCCATACAAAAAGAACGCCCCGAGGCGTTCTTGATCATTCAGAGTGTATTGCGTTTAAGACTGCGTCAATCCAACCGGTTGTGGTTGCACGCCGTGGGTTGGCTCGACCACCACCCCAAGCGGCTGACGCTTCCCGCCCTTCGGAGGCATCCCCTCAGTATCAATGTGACGCTGGATCGCCATCACCCCTTCGAGCAGCATCTCTGGACGCGGCGGACACCCAGGTACATACACATCGACCGGCAAGAACTGGTCCACGCCCTGCACCGTTGCGTAGCTATCAAACACCCCCCCAGTTGATGCACACGCGCCCATCGAGATCACCCATTTCGGTTCGGGCATCTGCTCGTAGATCCGTTGGAGCACAGGGAGCATCTTGACCGAGATCCGACCCGCGACGATCAGCAGATCCGCTTGTCTTGGAGAGAACGCCATGCGTTCCATCCCGAAGCGAGCGATGTCGTAGCGTGAGGACGCGGTGGCCATAAGTTCGATCCCGCAACACGCCGTCGCGAAGGGCATCGGCCAAAGACTCGACCGGCGCCCCCAGTTCACGATGTGACGCAGCTGGGTGGTCAGGAAGTTATCGGTTGGAATCGCGGCTTCAATACCCATGGATACACCCTTTCAGACAAACGATACCGTTTGGAACGGACTCGCACAGTATACGCGTCTTCGGCACTCAACTGGGGACAGACGCAGCGTTAAGCTGCGGATTCGCCGGACAATTCCGCCTTGGGCCAGTCCGTGCTGTCGATGATATCCATCGCTCGATCGTGCTCATCAAACCGGAAGACACACACCGGTCCATCAAGCCCCTCGGCTTCCGGGACGAGGTAGCAGTACCGGATATTGATCCGGTGATCCGCCATGAGGACAGAGAGATCTCGGATCATCCCGGGACGATTCTCGACACTCACGCCGACGACCGGCCCCTCGACGATCGGACCGATCCCGGCATCGACCAGCGACTCGCACATCGCTCGCAGTGAGTGCTCCGGAGTCCCGATCAAACGGACGCATCCGCGATCCTGATACTCGGTGGTGGAAATAGAAGTGATCTGCACACCCGCTGCCTTAGCGGCATCGAGCACGCCGGCGAGTTCGCCTGGGCGTTGCTGAAGATACACGGAGAATTCGGACATCTGTATTCTTTGCATAGGAACCTTGATTCTAGGCACAAACCCGGCTCCATTCCCGTTAAACGAGGATAAAGACACAAAGCCGGGCATATCTATACCACCCGGGCCACCCACAGGTTCTGCAGTTCGGAAACTGATTCACTCAACAAGTTCGGATAATGTTTGCCCCTGCATCGACTGACGAGCAGCAGACAAAATGGAGTCGGGGATCTTCGCTTTGGTCTGGTCTCGCAACCGATCCAGATTCGAGCCCGCATCCAGCAACTCAATCAATCCGATCTGATCACTCGGGCGCGCGAGCGTGAACGCGTCGTCGGCATCCTCGCCTTGAGCAATCAGGTTCAGGATCCCGGCTTGCTGGAGCGCCCCCAGCAGACTCGACGCGAGCGAGGAATCAATATCCAATCCGTCCGCGAGCTGATCCGCTGTCGTGGATTTGCCCTTTGCAAACCGTTGGCCGATGTGTCCACCCGCCGCGATCATGACAAGCGGATCGAGCAGGATCGGTCTGGACTGCTCGGATTCACCGCTCAGAGCCGCGAGTCCTGTGCTGACCAAGCGCGTGAAGTTCTGGAGCGCGAAGGTCGCTTGCATACCCAATAGTACGATCACCCAGGTCACATACACCCAAAGCATGAAGAGGGGGAGGATCGCGAGCGAGCCGTAGAACTTGGTGTAGCCCGTCGCAGATTTGAGGTACATCGTGAATCCCGCTTTCCCGAGTTCCCACAAGATCGCGGCCATGAACGCACCCGCGAGCGCTGGACGGATCTTGATCTTGGTGTTCGGAATGGTGAGATACGCCGTGAGCAGGAGCATCGTCGAGATCAAAACCGAGACCCCGAACCCCGCGAGCGTCGCTCCGATCGCCCCTCCGCGTCCGCGATCTCCCGAGATCGAGAGGATCCAGTTTGCGAGCGCATCACCGACCAAGAAGGTCGCCGCAAGCAGCAGTGTTCCAAGCGTGAGCATCGTCCAGTACAGCATCAATCGACGCATCCATGGACGACCAGACGGAGCCGCACACAACTGATTGAACGACTTCTCGATCTCGATCAGCATCGACATCGCGGCATAGATGAGCACGATCATTGAAGCGATCGCGATCCACCCCGTCGGGACATTGCGGATCGAGGTATTGACCCGATTGATCAGGTTCGAGATCAGTTCTTCGATGTTGTTGGCGCCCTCAGCGCCCGCCGACTCTGAGTCTTGCTGATCGACATACGGCAACACCGCAACCAGAGAATCTTCATCCTCTGAAGTTTCGGTCAACTCTGCTGATTGGACATCATCATCCGCGATCGAACCCGGATCGGCTTGAGTTGGCTGACGGGTATCGGGAGTCGTTTGTGGCTCTGTCGGTGTTGTGGAATCAGGCTCAGTGATTACCGGCGCGATCTGCGAGATGCCCGCGTAGTCGAGCACGCGACGAACACCCGAATCGATCTCGTCTTCTGAAACAAGCGATCCGAAGATCAACAGACTGATCGCCATGACCGGGATGATCGAGAAGATCGTCCGGTACGACATCGCCGCGGCCATGCGTGGGATCTGCGAGCGATACAACCCACCGATCCCCAAACGACCCACAGCAACCAGACGCGCCCATTCCTCGCTCCACCGATCGGCCGATGCTTCGGGTTCTTTCGGGGTCGGGTTGGTCGGTTCGTCGTTCAGTGTCTGTCCTTCGGCGTGTTCTCGCGTCGTTTGCGTGGAGCGGATCGTGGACCCGACCCGGTGACCGGCCCATCCGTTGATTGGGAAGCACGGTTGATTGCGTTCTTGATCGCACGCCTGCGGACCCCCTGAGCGGGTCCAGAACGCGGATCGACATACGGTACCTTCGGCTTAGAACCCCCCCGATTTGACGAAGAATCGGGATGTTCCGTGAGTTTCATCGCCGCGGATTTCTTGAGCGCCTTGATCTCATCACGCGTAAGTTCGCGCCACGCCCCTCGTGCGACCCCTTTGAGCTGAACAGGACCCATCGCGACGCGCTCGAGCTTGCGGACCGGGAATCCGACAGCCGCGAGCATGCGCCGGACCTGACGATTCCGTCCCTCACGCAGCGTGAGTTCCATCACGGTGCTGTGCTGATCCTGAGCGATCAGTTTGATCTCGACATGCGCCGTGCGCTTGGCGCCGCGCGTCTGACCCTCACTCCGCTGCGCGAGGAAGATCCCGCGTTCGAGTTCTTGGATCGCTTCCTCGTCGAGTTTGCCCTTGACGGTCACGCGGTAGGTCTTGGGGACGCCGTAGCGCGGGTGGGTGAGCCGATTCGCGAGCTCGCCGTCATTAGTGAGTAGGATGAGCCCGACGGTTTCGTAGTCCAATCGACCCACTGGGAACAACCGCGCCGCGGCGGGGTGATTCACCAGTTCGGTCACGGTTTTTCGGTCATACCCCGGTTCATCCTTCACGGCACTGAGCGTGCGGGGGGGCTTGTTGAGCATGACATACAACAGACGCTCAGACTGGGGGAGTACCTTGTTCTGAACGACGATACGATCAGCGGTTGGATCCACCCAGATCGGCAGATCAGTCTCGACCTTGCCGTTGACGGTGACCTCCCCCGCTTCGATGAGCGCCTCGCACGCTCTGCGCGATCCGACCCCCGCATCAGCCATCACGCGCTGGAGACGCTCGCCTCGGCTTGCGTCGCGCAGGTTCGCGACTTCCTTGGAGACGCGAGCGCCCGCGCGTCGCGATCCCGACCCTGAGGAGCGTGGGTTCTGAGATGAGCTTCGTTTGTTGGGTGATCTGGACACCTCAGAGTCTACGCACCGCTGGGCCTTGGATGTCCGCAAATCCACCCTCACGGCTCATCAAGCCGGATTCTTTTTCGAGTTATCCGGTCCATCGAGCCGACATACCCAGTTGATCATCCAATTCCACACCGACCGAAAAGGACTCGGAATGCAGACCAATACCCACGCGACCCCCACTGCTGCAACACAGACTCCAGCCGCTCCAACAACTCCGATCAGCGAGACCAAAGCAGATACCCTGGTCGAACCACGAACCGGGACTCCGCACGCAGCCCTCCCTACCAGCGAGGACATGTTCCTCTCGCCTCGCGTGATGGATGCTGGGACCTTTGCCCGCTACTCCGAGATGCTCAAGTCGATCATCACCCAAGCAACCACGCAGGGACGCACGCTGGAGGACTTCTCGGCAGACGCCGAGGAAATGATCCGCCGAGCGAGCGAATCCACCACCACACTCGACAAGCGACTCCAAGCGGGCGTTCGGATGATGCGGATGATCGACGAACGCGTCGATCGCACAGACGCGGCTCTCGACAAGGTCCGCGAGATGCTCCCCAACGCGGACTCGATGAACCATCAGATCGAATCGCTGATGAACTTCGCGCTCGACAACGCGCAGACGCAGATCGATGCGATGGTGCGTGACGCGGACATCCGAGCACAAGCCGCGGAACAGCGTGCGCGTGTTGCCATGGAGAAAACTGAAGAGCAAACTAAGAAACTCCAAGCACTCAACGCAGATCTTGATATGCGCATGTCCGCGATCGAGCAACGGATCAACGAAGCAGAGGACCAGACCGGACAATCGATCGGGTTGATCGATCGCCGATTGGTGTCCTTCCAAGACGAACTCAACGATCAGATCGAGCAGGTCGTTGAGCGTGCGACCACGACCACCAACGAAATCGAAGAGCGCGTGCTCAACGCGAGCCGACTAACCGAAGAGCGTGTCAATGTGCTCGGACAGTCCATCACACCCCTCCAAAACGCTGCAGAACAAGCGATGCGAGCGCTCGGGATGGATCCTGAGAACCCACGCTTTGAAGACTCGCCGCTCTCGAAAATCGAATCACTGGTCGAACGCGGCGAAGCCCATATCGCTGGAGTCGATCGCGTGCTGCGTCAGCTCAACGACCTGCGGAGCCAAGCGGAGGGAGTCAAGGGCGAGTTCGGGATGTGGCTCATCGATTCCGCTGAGAAACTCGACGAGCTCGAATCCAGAAGAGACCTGCTCGAAGGACCAATCAACGACGCCGCGATGCGGATCAGTGAGATCGGTCCGGACCTCGAAGACAAGCTCGAACTCGCATCCAACAAACTCGAGCACCTGAGCACCCAATCGGGGGATCTCAAGGACTCCATCAACACATCCTCCGTCCTCGCAGAACGCGCGACCGACAAACTGACCAACCAAGCTTCTCAGCTCCAGGCGCTGCTCGACGGCTCGCTCCATCGTTTGACCCAGCGTGTCGAGCAAGCAGGGGTCTGGCTCGGATCGCTCATCACCCGCGCCGAACAGATCGGGCGGGAGATCGAAACCAACACCCCCACCAACCAACAGACCAACCAGCAGACCCATCAGCAGATCGAGCACCAGTCATCGCGCTCGGACGAAGCGATCATCACAGAATCCAAGGCCATTGAAACTCCAACTCTGGATGACCAACAAGACGACCTGAACAAGCCGATCACTGCTGCGGAGATCCTCAGGACCGTTGACCAGGTCCAATCCAAACTCGAGCAACTCAATGAACCAGCGCCGGCACCTGAACTCACGATGACCGAGCGATCCGCTCAGTCGTGGGCACATCTCCAGAACCCGACTCAGGTCCCTGCAGAGACCGAGATTAAGGACAGCAACATCAAGGACAGCAAGGAACTCCCTGACCGGCTCCCGATCGACTCGATCTCCTTCGATGGAACCTCATCGATGGTCTTCGAATACGACGACGGCACCCAAGCGGCGGACTGAATCGAAGACAAGACCCGCCAAACGCGGGCTCGAAGGACAGATAATCGCGGCTCGAAACGCAAAACACTCCCAAATTAACCAATCACGCACGGGCTCGGCAATCCGCCGGCCCGTGTTGCGTTCTGCGGGGGTCGCAGTACGATCAATAAAATCCTAATGGCCGTATGCGTAAGACCTTAGGGTCAACAACACACCAACCCACATCGCTCTGGCTACGCTGAATCTGCGTGAATGCAGGATCCGCATGGTTCCTTCAGAAATGAGCCACAAAGAAAGAATGCAATGATTGTGTGGACACTGATGATCAAACTCACGACAGCCCCTTCTGCGCTCCGAAAAGAGGGTATACGCGGCGTTTTGACCCAGGGTGTCTACCATCAACACTCGAATCAATCCCCGACCGATCTGAACAGCCTGATGGTCTCAGATCGCACGATCCACACAAGCCTTGACTGGGAGCTTGGACAGTGAAAGAGCACCTTCGATCCATGAAATCCGCATTGTCCGCAGCGCTTCTCGGCGCCTTGATCCTCGGGGTGAGCTCCATCACGGCTTCCCAAGCACACGCGACCGCACTGGCGCAACCAGAGGACGAGCCGATCGAAGAGATCCAGCCCGTTATGGACTGGGGGGAGAAGAAAGCAGAACCAGAGCGCCAACCCACGACAACCACCTCAACCAGCCGTGGGGTTGTGAAGTTTAGAGATCGCAACCGCGACACCGAGCCACAGGAGCCGACCGTGTCCTTCGGCGCCTTTTCTGAACCGATCGAACTCGCGACCCTGATCGACTTCGTCGGCGCTGCTCTGAACATCAACATCGTCGTCAAGGGCGCTCCAACGGGTGAGATCAGTTTCAACGCACCGGTCAGTGTCCCCAAGAGCCAACTGATTGATCTGCTCGATGTCATGCTCGAGCAGTACTCGTTTACGATCGCGCACGAGCCGATCTCCGACTTCTGGATCGTCCAGCCGATCGCGGATGTGCGCCCGACGATGGGATCCGAACGCGCCAGCACACAGATCATCTCGACCCCCAACATCAAGCCCTCGCTCATCAAGCCCGCGCTGGACGCGGCGATCGGTGGATCAACCCAACCGGCAAGCAACACGAACAACTCGATCCTCCCGCTCGATGAGCTCGGCGTGCTGATCATCAACGCACCACCACGCGATATCTCACGCATCCGCTTGCTGGTCAATGAACTCCTCCGAATTGACGAGGACCAACGCTACATCCGCTTCGAGCTCAGCCACATCGCGGCTCCCGTCGCGCTCGAGCGTGCATCCGGACTGGTCGGCGGCAACAGCTCCGGGAACCAGCGCATCGCGCAGAACCCCAACAACCCGCAGGGAGGACTCGGGCTCACCGCCGCGTCGCTCTCGAACATGGCTGATCGCATCACTGTGGACCCGCAAGGGAACGCGCTGATCTTCAAGGGGACCGACTCGGAAATCGCTCGCGTGCAGGAAGTCCTCGATGTCATCGATGTCCCCAACACCCTCGATCCCAAGAGCTACTTCGCGGGATCCGCGGCAGCACAGATCGCAGACATCGCTCGCAATCGTGGACTGGGTGAAGTCATCTCGATCTCTGATGAAAGCCAGAACCCCTTCGCGCAAGGGAATATCCGTCTTAACAACCAGAACGGGAACTTCTCGAATCAGCAGTCCTCCGCCAACACGGGTGGACCCGTGATGGTGGTCGATACCTCACGGGGTAACATCATCTACTACGGCACACCCGCGCAGCAGCAACAACTCTCCGATCTCATGGCGGAACTCAAAACCGAAGATGAACGCGTCGTGATCAAGGAGTATGTGCTCAACCACTCCGACGCGGAAGTCGTTGCGGAACTCATGACCGCGATCATCACTGGACAGCAGCAGACCGGCGAGTCTGACTTCCTCCCCGGCGGATCATCCAACAACCGGAACAACTCCGCGCAGTTCGCGCGGGTCTTTGGACAGAGCGGTGGATCCGATGTCACCGCCGCGTTTGACCCGGACATTGTCGCCGTGATCGCGGACCCCGACAACAACCAGGTCGTTGTTCGCGCACCGATCAAGCAGCAAGAAGACCTTGAGAAGTTGATCGATCGCCTGGATCGTCGCCGCCCGCAGGTGTTCCTGCAAGCGATGATTGTGTCGGTCACCGATACAGAGAACTTCACGCTCGCGTTCGAGTCCCAGATCAACGCGGGACAGTTCGGGGTCAACACGGGCAGTTCCCTCTCGAGCCCACCCACTGGTGGCAGCTTCGGGGATCAGCGCGAGGTGGGCACCGGGCTCGCGGGTCTCACTGCCGCGGTCATCATGAGCAATCAGATCCCGATCATCATCAACGCGAACCAGACCAACTCCGATGTCCGGATCCTCTCGACTCCTCAACTGCTTGTCAATGACAACCAAGAGTCCGAGATCGTGACCCTCTCCGAGCAACCGTTCCAAGAAATCTCGCAGGGCGACGGCGGCAATGTCACCGCGTTCGCAGGGTTCGCTGAAGCGGGGACCACGCTCCGCGTCACACCATCAATCTCCGATGGCGGATTCCTCCGACTGGAATACTTCGTCGAACTCTCGAACTTCACCGCCGCATCAGGATCCGACGGATCACCACCGCCCCGTGACCGTAATACCGTCCAAGGCACCGCGACCATCCCATCGGACGCCACCATCGTCATCGGCGGGATCACAGTTGACAATGTCCGCGACACCGTCATCAAGGTCCCGCTGCTCGGAGACATCCCGCTGGTGGGTGAACTCTTCAAGAACACCACCAAAGTCAACAGCAAGTCGAAGCTCTATGTCTTCCTCACGCCTCGGATCATGACGGATCCAAACTTCATCGACCTCAAGCTCATGAGCGAGGGGCCGTACGCTGAGATGGATCTTGACCCACGCGTCCCAGATCTCGAGCCGGTCAAGATCAACTCGTCGTCGATGTTCTCCCAAGACGACGATCGTCTGTCCGACGATCAGTTCCGGATGAACTCCTCTCGGCTCCCCGACGCTCCTGAGCGCGAGTCCGCGACGCCTTCCTTGTCGCCAGTCCTGATCGATCCAAGCGAGGGCACGGACTAAGCATGGGCAAGCGAAACGGATTGGCAAAGCGGAACAAGAACAGCGACGGCTCGCTCGCTCGCAGCGCCGATGTCGCGCCCGTCGTGGTTGATGCGTGGGACGACGCGGCCCGCGCCCTGGGTCCACTGAAACTCTCAGGAGACCAGCTCAAGGTCTTCGCATCGATCGACGGCTCCGACGACGAGCCTTGGGATGTGATGCTCCAGTCGCTGGCGCTCGATGAGTCCAGCGCCCTCAAACTGCTCTCCGAGCGTACAGGTCTCGCGTACGAGCAGGAACCGAAGCTCACCGATTCCGCGTCGCGCTTCTACGAGCTGATCGATCCAACCAAAGCACGCAGTGTCCAGATCGCGTGTATCGAACGGGATGGACCGACTTTCGTGATCGCGACCTCGCGTCCGATGCAGCCCAGCGTGTTCACGATGCTCGAAGACGAGCTCGACGCGCCGATCCGGATCGTGCTGAGCCCGCGTGCTGCGGTCGCGAACCTCATCAACCGCGGATACGAACAACGAGGTGATCTCGTTACCGAGATCGTCGAAGACATCCCGCTCGACCAATCCGCAATCGAGTCCGCTGCGGGCGCGATCGGGAAGACCACCGACCTGCTCGCTCAGGCGCGCCAGACTCCCGTCATCCGACTTGTGAACATGATCCTGTTCGAGGCACTGCGCCGTGGTGCGTCGGATGTCCATGTCCACCCGATGGAAGAGCGCCTCGCGATCCGTCTCCGCATCGACGGCATGCTCGTTGACGCGTTCTCCCCACCACTCACGCTCGCTCCTGCGATCTCCTCGCGTCTCAAGGTCATGACGGAACTGGACATCGCGAACCGCCACTCGCCGCAGGACGGACAGACAACCGTCCGGATCGGGTCCAAGAAGATCGACATCCGCTTGTCCGTCATCCCGACGATCTTTGGCGAACGCATCGTTCTTCGTCTGCTCGATCAATCAAACCAAGAACTCGATCTCGACGCTGTAGGTATGGCTAAACCCATGCAGACCAAACTCATGGACTGCGTCGAGCGTCCGAACGGGATCCTCCTCGTCACCGGACCGACTGGTTCAGGGAAAACAACAACGCTCTACGCGGCACTAGGTCGGATCGATCGCGCATCACGCAATGTCATGACCATCGAAGACCCGGTCGAGTACCACCTCGATGGCATCTCCCAGATGCAGGTCAACACCAAACGACAGGTCACCTTCGCGACCGGTCTGCGTTCCTTGCTCCGTCAGGACCCCGATGTGATCCTCGTCGGTGAAATCCGCGATCCTGAAACCGCACAGCTCGCGATCCAAGCATCGCTCACCGGCCACTTCGTGCTCGCAACACTCCACACCAACGATGCGCCCAGCGCGATCCCGCGTCTGCTGGACATCGGTGTTGAGCCGTACCTCGTGACAAGCTCGCTGCTGGGCGTGCTCGCCCAGCGCCTCCTGCGCCGACTCTGCACCACTTGCCAAGGTACCGGTGTTCACAACGGCGAGAAGTGCGAGACCTGCTTCGGGACTGGGTACAAGGGACGACTCGCGGCCCACGAACTCATGCTCATGAACGACACCCTCCGCAAACTCACCTCCGAGCGCGCCGACGGCGTCACGCTCTACGAAGCCGCGGTCGATTCCGGATTCGAGCCCATGAAGGTTGACGCAATGGCGAAGGTTCAGCAGGGACTGACCGATGAAGCGGAAGTCTTCCGCGTTCTGCACTAACGATTGATTACAGACCGCCGATACACAAAAACCCGATTACACCAAGCGCGAAGATAAGCAAGATCATCGAAAGTGCGCCATAGCCATCTCTTACACGATCTTGATGCCGATTATAAAACGGGAGACGACTGTCTTCGTTCGCGTACAAGCGAGATCGGATCAGCAAGTTCAAACCGGCAATGACAGCGATGCCGACCGAGACTGCGATGCGGCTTGGCCATTGGATCTGATTCTGTGTAACCAACACGACCAATGCAATGATGCCGATCGCGGCACTCAGTACGAACGAGATCTCTTTATACATGCCGTACTCAATATCTTCAACCTTGAGGTATGAATCAAGATCTGCTTGAAGTTGATCGGCTGTACCTAAACGCAGTTTCTTGCCGCACTCAGAGCACCGGGCTTTCTTTAAACCACGAAGGTTGTAGCTACAGTGGGGACAAGCCACATCGTGACTCTCGAAAAACTGCCTCTGACGAAGATTCAGCATGAGTCCAGTATATCGTTCACTCTGCAGACGAGGAGTGAACCATGAACCGATCAAAACCTATGCAAACCCAACCCATCACGCTTTCAAGTAGCCTTATTCGACTTGAACCCATCGACTTCTCCCACTGTGATGATCTTGTCGAAGCACTCGATGACCGAACCTTTCACTACATGCCGATGCGATCTTCAGTACGCACCAAGAGCGAAGTCCGCAGATACATCGAGTTCCAGCAGCGACGGACCGACACGATCGCGTACGCTGTGATTGACCAATCCACCGGAAGAGCAATCGGTTCAACCAGCTACATGAACATCCGCGCCGAGCATTACGGGCTTGAGATCGGTTCGACTTGGATCACCGCATCAGCGCGAGGCACCAAGATCAACCCATCCATGAAGTACCTCATGCTCAAGCACGCGTTCGAAGAACTCGGCGCGATCCGTGTGGAACTCAAAACGGATGCACGCAACGTACAGTCACGGGCCGCGATCCTCAAGCTTGGTGCAGTGTTCGAGGGTTTGACCCGCAACCACCTCATCATGCCCGACGGTCACTACCGGGATTCCGCGGTGTACTCGATCATCCCGGACCAATGGGAATCAGTCTCCACACAGTTGCTCGAACGCATCAATGCTTAAAAACAGATGCCCCCGCTTGCATTCACAAGCGGGGGCAAATGAGGAGCACGGCATCAAGCCCGAAGGCGATGCCGCACGAGAGAGAGCACCGTGACATCGCACAGTCACATATTGTGCATATACATAGTTCGACGATCTAATCACAATCGACACACCATTGGTGGAGCGAATTTCATCGCAATAGAACAATCAAGCAGTTCTTGCGTCGATGTTCGTATTGCGTTTGTGGGGGTTCCCCGCAAGAGCGCGGATTATGCGATCACTGTTCCTGAGTCATCCTCAGGAAGATCGAGCGGGAGTGTTCGAGCGACATCCAGGAACGCGTCGTAGTTACCGCGTGTTTCGATCACGCTGTCGCCACCGAACTTCTCGAGGAACGCCGCCGCGACCTCAAACGCGACCACATTCTCCATCACCACACTCGCCGCGGAGACGGCGCAGATGTCACTCCGCTCGTACTGCGATTCCTCGGCTTGTTTCGTGTTCAGATCAATACTCGGGAGCCCCTGCAGCAAAGTCGCGATGGGTTTCATGGTCCCGGTCACGACGATCGGCTGCCCATTGGTCATCCCGCCCTCGAGCCCACCCGCGTTGTTGGAGGATCGCGTGAATCCGAGCGATGCGGTCCCCGCTTGCGACGAATCAAACGCAATCGGATCATGGAGCTGCGACCCGAGCCGCTTAGAGCACTCCGCGCCCAGACCGATCCCGACACTCTTGAACGCTTGGATCCCCATCACCGCGCCCCCGATGCGTGCATCGAGTTTTTCGTACCAGTTCATCGACGAGCCGATCCCTGGAGGACATCCGAACACATGGCATTCGACATCGCCCCCAACCGTGTCCTTGTCGATCTTCGTCTGACGGATGATCGCGCACTGCTGTTCAGTGGTCGCTTCATCGAGTGTGTAGGTCGCCGATTCATCGCGTGCTGCAATCAGCGCCCCGAGTTGATCATGCGAGACGGAAACATCAGTATGCGCATCGAGGATCGATCGGACAAACCCGAACACATCCACCTCGAAGACTTCTTTGAGGAGCAAGCGCCCGATACAACTCGCCGCGACTCTCGCGGCGGTCTCGCGTGCGCTCGCTCGCTCGAGCGTCTCCCGGCAATCGGTCGTCAGCCACTTGATCGAACCCGACAGATCCGCATGACCCGGACGCGGACGATAGACCGGTGGGGTCCGCTCCAGATCATCCAATCGTGAATCACGATTCTTGATCAGCATCGTGATCGGCGATCCGATGGACTTGCCCATCCTCACCCCGGTCAGGATTTCGACCGTATCCGTTTCGAGCTTCTGGCGCCCGCCCCGACCGTAGCCGCCTTGCCTCCTCGCGAGTTCTCTGTTGATGACCTCGGTATCGATCGTCAACCCCGCCGGTACGCCGAGCACGGTCGCGACAAGTCCAGGCCCGTGCGATTCACCGGCGGTCTGGTAGCGGAGTCTGGGAGCGTAGTGCGTCATATCTCTCTCCGATCGGTCATTTTGGGTGCCCAGTTCATTGAATCAGTCTATTCAAAGAGCGGGAGAATGTTGGAGTATTGGTCCGTCCAGATCCGCACATCAAACTCGGGCTGCTCCATGACCTGCATCCCCGCTCGGGAGAGCGCGACCGCTGTTTCTCGGTTCTTCGTCAGCGCCATCCAAGTTGAGGGTAACCAGTACTGGCGCTGGTTCTCATCAATCTCGCTCATTAATTGATCTCTGTAGAGCACAATCGATTCATGCGCATCACCGAGCCGGAACACCAGCGGGTGAAGATTCAGGTGCCGATTCGAGATATGGATGAGCACGACACCATCATCCGTGATCCGATCGAAGTACAGCCCCACCGCTTCCTGCGTGAGCAGGTGGACGGGGATCGAATCGGAACTGAACGCGTCGATGATCAATAGGTCGTATGGCTCTTCGCCGCGAGTGCGCTCTTGCTCGAGTAGCAGCCGACCATCACCAAGCTCCACTGAGAGTTCACCCTGCGCGTCGGTCAGGTAACTGAAATACTCCGGATCCTGAGCAATGTCCGCGACTCCCGGATCGATCTCAAAGTAGTTGATCAGATCGGTTTCTCGATTGAACGCCGCGACCGCTCCGGTTCCGAGTCCCACCGCGCCCACCCGCATACCCAGCGGACGCATCCCCTGCACAGCACGGACGGTCATCCCGCAGGGTCCCATCGGGTTGTAGTACCCCTGAGGCACTGCAGGACCGATCCGATCCGGATCGATCACTTCGATCCCATGATCCGTCGTGCCGTGCTGGAGTGATCGGATCACCGTCCACTCAAGCGTGACTGGATCAACATACCCCTTGTCCACAACACTGAGCACGCCGTAGAAAGTCCGCTCACGATAGAGTGTGTTGGGATCAGCAAACTCCTCGATCGCAGACACACCAACCGGAACCAGCAGGAGCAGCACGCTCGCGAGCCCGTCCCGCCATGAAAGGATCAACAACAGCATCGGGATCAGGACCATCAACACAAAGATGATAATCGGAGTCCATTCCATCAAGCCGACCGCCCGGATCAGTTGGGACGCCATCATCCCGCTCAGGACAACCAAGACCAGCGACACAAATGGCAATGCATACCGAACCAGCTTTGCCCGCTTCCGATCCTTTGGCTCCGAGATCGTGCTGATCGTCCTCCAAGGCAACAATGCCGCTGCGCACAGCAATGCGATCTGATACTCCCAAGTCGTCTGAAAGACCAACGGAGCAACGATGCCGTTGAAAAACCCCCCGAGCGCTCCACCGATCGACATGACCAGATAAAACTCAGTAAGGTGCGATACCCGAGGCCGATCCGCCGAGAGCATGCCGTGCCCGAGCAATCCGACTGTTGTGAGAAGAATCATCTGAACCGCGATGACCGCCTCGATCGAGGCGATCGATTGGATCCGAATCGCAACAAGCACCCCCGCGCCGATCAACGCCGCGACGACCGGCTTGCGCATCGAATCGACCAGTCTTTCCGCATTGACCGCGAACGCGATGATCATCGTCACCAGATACACCGCGAGCGGGAGCACCCAGAGCATCGGGAACGACGCGATATCCATCGAGATGTGACTCGTCACCCCGAGCAGCATAGTCGAAGGTACAAACGCATAGAACATCCAACGGAGACGTCGCTTCCAACTGATCGAATCATTCTCAGTCGATTCGTCCTCTTTCGAGCCCTCACCACTCCCCGATCGCGTCATCATGATCGCGCCAGCGGAAAGCACCACAAAGAGCCCAAACCCTCCAAGCCAGACCATCCGCTGTGTGTCCAGCCCAATCATCGGCTCGATCACAAACGGGTACGCGAGCAACCCGATCAGACTCCCCGCATTACTCGCGGCATACAAAAAGTAAGGATCGTGCGCACGAGCGTGACCCGTCCGCGCGAACCACCCCTGCACCAACGGCCCCGCACTCGAGATCATGAAGAACGGCAACCCCGATACCAGCAACAACTGCAAGATCAACCAAGGTACCGGGAAAGTCGAGGCCTCTGGAGGGGGCGTGGGGGTGTCGTACAGAACTCCCGCGACCAACGCAACCACGAGCATCGCAACATGACCAACCAACTGCACCTTCCGAGGAACGCGCTTCATCACAAAGTGTGCGTAGAGATATCCCAGCAGCAGCACAGTCTGGTAGAACAGCATACAGGTTGTCCAGACCGATGAACTCCCACCAAAGACCGGGAGCAAACTCTTGGCGACCATCGGCTGGACCGAAAACAGCAGCGTCGCTGAGAGGAACACAGTAGCGATAAAGTACAGAACCATTCACGCTCCAACTCTGAGCAATACAGACCAACCAAGACCCTATACAATAGCACAATCAGCGACTTGACCTGAACTCACCAGTTCTGAACCCGGAGCACGCTCAATGAAACCGACCGATGATGTCTGCCTGTGCTTCCATGTGCCGCTGGTCAAAATCCGCGGCTATCTTGCTCGCGAGGATCCAAAGGTCGCGTCGCTGATCTCCGAGTGCCTCGGAGCCGGGACCGGATGCGGCTGGTGCGTTCCTTATCTGAAAGATCTCCACGCGCAGCACAAAGCCGGTCAGACCCCCACCATCGAGGGATCCGCGCAGGACTACTCAGCGGGCAGACTCCGCTTCCGCAAAGACGGATCGCGTGATCAACAACGTGATCAGCAAGAAGAATCTTGAATCCATCCGAGCCATCTTTCGATGACCCGGACAGGTGTGTTTATGGACCCGAAGCCTTCCCGCGCATCATCGGGAGCATATCGATCGGGAATGCCGGGGACGAGATCGGACGCAGCGCGAGCGCAAGCAACGCCAGTTCGTCGTCGTCACCCGCGACCCTGTTCGTGCGGAGTTGACCACACCCGTTGCAGAAGTGGACGATGACCCACTCCCCATCGGAGCGCGAAGCGATCGAGATCGGTTCCATCGGCTGAGCGCACGGCGACCTCCGATCCCCGATCCGATCGTCCACATGTCTGGACCACAGACAATGGGGGCAATGATTCCGTTGGATGGTCCCGTACGATTGATAGGAAACAAACTGCTTGCAGTTGATGCACTGAAACCCGCCGCGATCGCGGGTGTTTTTGTCGTGATGTTTCAAGTGAATAAATCCTTGGTCTCGATCGAAAGAACCGAGCCATTCCAGTCGACCGAGTGCTGGGCCGAGCATGTGCAAAGAAGAACACGATCAGGATTTAGACAATGGGTGATTGCATCAGCCCGAATAATACACGACGCAAAGACCACACGCAAACAAAAAACCTCAGCAATGCTGAGGCTTTGAAATCAGTTCTGATTGCTCTGCCTACTCGTCTTCGATGACACGCAGAGAGAGGCCGAAGTTGTTGAGCTTCTCGTGGATCTCCACGAGCGAGGTCGAACCGAAGTTCTTGACACCCATCAGCTCCGCTTCGGTGTGCGAGCACAGATCGCCGATGCTCTGGATGTTGAGCATCTGGAGCGCCTTGCGAGCACGCACAGTCAGCTGCAACTCCGAGACCGGCTTGCTGAGCAACTGCTCCTTCCCCGACCCCTTGAGCTTCTCGAGGATCTGACGGCGAGCAACGCGATGCGCATCCTCGTGACCCTGACCGAGCTTCAGTCCCTTGACAGAAAGCATCCGCTTGATCTCGTCGAGCGAGGATTCTCCGAAGTTCTTGTAGCTCATGAGTTCCGATTCGTTGATCCGGATCAGATCGCCGAGCGTACGGATATTCATCTTCTTGAGACAGGTCCGAGCACGAACAGTCAGCTCAAAGTCCGTCACAGGGGTATCGAGCAGCGCACGACGCTTCATCACATCACGCTCGTTCTCTTCCTCGATCATCATGCCCTTGGACGCGATGACATCGGTCATGAACAAGCGTGCGCGAGCGTGGTTCGGGTTTGTGTCCAGAATCTGACGCAGGCAGCGCTCCGCGCGGACGTAGTCGCCTTGATCCTCATAGAGGACCGCGAGGTTCATCAGCGCGTTGATCGGTGCAGGGGAGTGCTCGCAGACGCGCTCGTAGAGCGAGAGTGCTTCTTCCTCATCACCCGCGAGATCGAGCTGGTACGCAAGCTGGAACGCGATATCGAGGTTCTGAGGATCCGCAGCCAGCGCTGAACGCATCGTCTCGATGCCTTCCACCCGCTCGCCTTCACTCAGTTGTGATTGGCCTCTTTCAAAAAGCTCCATCGCGGTCTTCGCGTCAGCCGCAGCGGCCGAAGCGCCAACCACCATATCCATGGGATCGTTGCTCATGTGTACTCCTGGTCAAATCGTGCCGAATCCAGATGTCAACCCTCTGTTTCAGCCGGTCGTAATCCTAGGCCGGTCACCCCGCAATCGCAACACTGCAAGCCACTTAGGATGAGCCAACTGTCAGGGCTGGGTCAAGGTCGGATCCGGGAGCGGGTCATCAAACGGATCCAGATCAGGAGCCGCATCCTCGTCCACAAGCGTCATCGTCTTCCATTTCCCGCCGATAAACCGGATCAGAAGCCCGATCCCGAGCAGGATGATGTACAGCGAAGCCCCGATCCAAGGACCGATCGAACCCAGGTCCGGCACCAGCCAGATCAACGAGAGCCCAACCCCAGGGATACAGATCCATGACAGGATGATCGTCAGCACGCCCGGCCAGACGGTGTCCCCTGCTCCGCGCAGCGAACCCGTAATCGTGATCGCGACGGCATCGAATATCTGGAACACCGCCGCGGCGATCATGATCTGCACACCGATCTCGATCAGACGCGTCCGCTCCTCGATCGGAGTCCCCTCGTTGATAAACATCGCGATCAACGGCTCGCGGAACACCACAAAGCACAACGCGCACAAACCCATATACCCAAGCGTGATCTTGAGAGCCAGCATTGTCCGCGCCAGCGCGATATCAGGACGCCCCATCCCCATCGCTTTCCCGACCATCGCTTGCGCAGCGATCGAGATCCCGACAGCGGGCATGAAACTCAGGTGCATGTACTGGAGCGCGATCCACCCGACTGTGTTGTGCAAGACCGGATCATCGCCCACGGCTTCGCCGCCCATCGGGACGAGCTTGACCATCAGGATCGTCCAGCACAGCATCTCGTTGAGGAACATGAATCCCGGCCAAGCACCGACGCGGAACAGATCCTTGATGCACTTGACGCTCGCTCTCCACGCCTTGCGGGTCCCGAACAAGCGGGCGTACCTCGGGCTCAGGAACAACACAAACGGGATCACAAACTCCATCGCGCTCCCGAGCACCGTTCCGATCGCCGCGCCCTTGATCCCCATCGGTTCGATCCCGAGCGATCCAGCGAGCGCCGCGATCGGCTGGGTGATCGACGCGACCGCGGATCCGATCAAGCCATCAGAGACAGGCATCCCCTCATCCCCGAAGATCAGCAGCAGGTTGATGAGCATGTTGGTGATGTTCCCGATGACCGCCGAGATCAGTACGACATTCGGACGATGCATGCCGTAGAAATAGTGGTGCAGCGACCGCGCTGCGATCACAAACACACCACCCAGCAGAACGATCTGCGCATAGTCGCTGCTCAGCGTAGCGAGCTGCGCGTCCTTCCCGAACATCCAGTCCTGTGCAAACAGGGACGGGATCACCCAGTACATCGGTGCCATCAACACAATGAAATACACCAGCCCGATCAGGAGCCCGTTCCAAACATACGCCGCGCCACGCTCCGCTTTCCCGGCCCCAAGGTTCTGGGACACAAACGAGTTGATCACGCCGTTCATCCCGAGCACATACGCCATGAACATCCAGACGAACATCGATCCGTCGGATTGCGCCGCGATGTAGACCGGGTCCTCGCCGATGTCCTTGACCATCAGCTTGTCAACGAACGCCATGATCGTGTATGAGGTCATCGTCGCGACCGATGGGATCGCGATCTTGAGCATCTCCGCGATCGCTGAGCTGTTGTCGAGCGGCGCACTGGATCCCCCCGACGCGCCGTGGTCGTTCCCTGTCCCGCTCAAGGACGGATCTCTTGTGGATTGATCGACGGACCGATCAACCGAAGCTGGTTCGTGGGCTTCTGTCATCTTCTTCTGTTCCAAATTCTTCGAGGGGCTGAATCGCTGTACCGACGCTCACCGCGTGCAGATGCGGGATCGTTCACATTTTCATCAATAAATGACGGGTCGTGATGTCAGTGATTCAGGATCATAGTGAGCGATGGTACCACATCATCCAAGCGTGTCAATCCGCATGGAAGCATTCGATGGAACATTCTCGATTTGAATCCGACTACGAAACCCGCTCCATGGTCTTGGCGCTGCTCAGCTTCAGCGCCAGATCGATCGCGTGCGCCGTTGATCCCGGATCCGCGATCCCCTTACCCGCGATGTCAAACGCCGTCCCATGATCCGGAGAAGTCCGGACCACATCCCCCAACCCCAGCGTCACATTCACGGCCATATCCCGCTCGAGCAGCTTCACAGGAATCAAACCCTGATCGTGGTACATCGCCACCACCAGGTCATACTTCCCCTCCATCGCGGGACGATAGATCGTGTCCGCCGGGAACGGTCCCTCCACAATCATCCCCGTTCCACGCGCCAGATCCATCGCAGGCTTGATGAGCCGCTGCTCCTCATCGCCCATCAATCCGTCCTCGCCCGCATGCGGGTTCAATCCGCACACCGCCATGCGTGGACGCTTGATCCCCAGATCCAGACACGCTTGATGCCCGAGATCAATCGCTGTGTGCACCTTCCCGATCGTGAGCACATCGCGGATGTCGTTGAGCGCGATGTGGACCGTTGCGAGGACGACCCGGAGTTTGTCCCCCACAAACATCATCGCAAATCGGCGCTCGCCGAGGGTCTTGGCGATCAACTCCGTATGTCCCGGGTAGTTCTTCCCCGCCATCGACCACGCGAGCTTATTGATCGGACCGGTCACAATCCCCTGCGCTCTGAGCGGATCACTGGGATCACGCTGGGTATCACGGATCGCTTCCATGACCCAGTGGTAGCTCATCGCTCCCGAGACCCCGTCTGCTTTGGGAGCCATCGAGAGATCGACCCCCTCATCATTCATCTGCGGATCCGAATCCAGCAACACGACCGATTTGGAATCAATCGTCGAGACCAACGGCGAACGCGCATCGACCTGCCACCAGAACGGCTCAACCCCGCAGACCTGCGCCGCGTGGTGCATAACCTGCGCCGATCCATGGATCAGAAACCGCCCGCTCTTGCGACGGGATTTATCAGCAAGCGCGCGGACCAAGACCTCCGGCCCGACCCCGCCAGGGTCACCCATCGAAACCGAAATGGTTGGGAGCAGACTCATGACCCAATTGTACGCAGACGAGGATCAGCAGTTTTGGCTTCAGAGGATCCGCTGCGATCTCGGGAATGATCCGAGCACATGGATCTCCTTGCAGTGCACACGCGCATCCTTGAGCGCCCGCTTCATCTCCGGATCATCGCGATGGCCGTTCGCATCGATATAGAATGTGTAGTTCCAGTTCTCGCGTCCCGACGGACGCTTGTCGATGTGACTCAGATTCACCCCGGCGTTGTGGAACGACTGGAGCACCTCAACCAGCGCCCCGTGCTTGTCCTCGGTCACAAAGGTAATCGCGGTTTTGTCGTCACCCGTGCGCCCAGCACGCTCGCGAGAGATCACATAGAACCGCGTGATGTTGTCCGAGTTATCCTCGATGCTGCTCTGCAAGCAAGGCAACCCATACAACTCTCCCGCGAGTTCAGAAGCAATCGCAGCCGCTCCAGGATCCGCACCGATATCACGCGCAGTCTGATTCTCCGAGAGCGTGGTCTTGACCGCTTGGCTCGTCGATGCATCCGGACACAGCGTCGCGTTGGGGTAATGCGTGTTGATCCATCCCCGGCACTGCTCAAACACCTCGGGTTTGGAATGGATCCGACGAATGTGAGCGGGCTCCGCATCACTCAGGAACATGTGATGGATCGCGATCTGGATCTCCGCGTACACGCGGACCTTCCCCGCGTTTGCCCACAATGCATCGAGCGTCTCCGTGATCCCGCCCCCGATCGAGTTCTCGATCGGGACCAATCCATAATGCACATGCCCACGACGGACCTCTGAAAAAACAGAACCGATGCGTCGCAGATCCGTGTACTCGACCGACGATCCGAACTGCTTGACGGATGCTTGATGCGAGTAACTCCCCTTGGGACCCAGATACCCGATACTCAGCGGACGCTCCAGAGCAAAGGATCCGGACATCATCTCGCGATAGATGGCTTCGATTGTTTTATCAGGGAGCGGCCCCTCGTTGTTGTTGATCGCTCGCTGCAGCACCGCCGCTTCGCGATGCGGTGCGTAGATCGGTGTATCGGATCCACGCTTGATCTCCCCCACTTCGACGACACACGATGCCCGCTCGTTGAGCATCGAGACGAGTTTCTTGTCGATGCGATCGATCTTCTTCCGAACAGCATCCAACGCCGCGGAATCGTGTTTGGTCTCGACACCCTTCTTGGATGCCGCGGCCTTCCCATTCTTCTGAGCGGGCTTGCGGGCCGACTTTTTGCTGCTGGATGTGGTCTTCTTTTTCGCCATAGAGACGACCATATCGCCAATCTGGATGCTGATGGTCAATGAAGATCACGGTTTTGTCTATGATTGTCCGATATTTCACGCGTTCGCATCGCGCAGAGCGAGCTTTGCGCCACCGAAAGCACCACCCCCCAAACCCCAAGAACCCTTCATGGACGCTACCTACCTGACCAGCACCCCGCTCACCCTCGCTCAATCACTCCCAGAGGGTGGTTCGATCTCGCTCTTCTTCCTCCTCGCCGGCGGGATGATGCTGTGGCTCTTCGGTGCCAAAATCGTCAAGCCGGTCTTCTTCATCTTCGGGCTCGCGATCGGTGGATTCGTCGGCACAACCATCCTCCCACTCACCGGACTCCCCGCATTCGATCTCGGCGGATTCACGCTGACCCCCGGATTCACAGGACTCATCGCGGGTTCCATCATCGGCGCCCTAGTTATGCTCGCGATGTTCCGGATGGTCATCACCATCACCGCCGCGATCGCGTTCGCGGCCGCGGGACTGCTGGGCGCGATGGTCTTCCTGCATTTCAATCCGACACAAAGCACAACACTCACCGAAACCGAAACTGCGATCGTCGACAGCGGAGATCAGGGGATCAACGCCCTCAACAGCGCCACCGATTCCATCGCACAGGAAGCCGCGGAACGATCCGTGGATATCCTCAACTCCGGTGACGAACCACTCATCGGCGAAGAAGCGAAGCAAGACATCCTCGACGCGGCGCAACGCTCACGCGAGTTCATTTCGCGCGTTGTCGAGAATGTCCGCGCCGATCTCGATGCACGCCCGGCACGCGACAAGATGATTGCGTTCTCGTCTATGTTCGCAGGACTCGCGCTCGGACTGCTCATCGGCGTGGTCATGCCGAATCGAGCCGCGGCACTCGTAACCAGCCTGACCGGATCCGCGGCTTGGATCGCCGCGGGAACCGCACTCCTGACCGCTCGAAACGGCGAGATCCCCTCATTCCTCGACCACTCCGCAGTGGTCTGGGCCGTGATCTGGATCTTCATCACGATTCTGGGTTTGTTCGTTCAACTGGGGTTTTTGGACAAAAAATCGCAACGCACAGCACGAGCGCAGGATCGGGACGATGACGACGACGAAAGCTAATCCATCGAGCGGAATCGCCCATCTGAACGACAAATTGAACCGGCAGGACCATCTGTGCGGATCGACAGTACGCAAGATATCCCCCTAAAATCGGTCCTATTTGACTTTCTGAGCGGGAGATGGGACAATTACCCCTTGCGAATCGACCGATACCTTGGGAGAGGTTGAGAGAGAAAGGCACGCCAGTGCCTGTACAGGACGCCACGGATCGCGCCTGGATCAACACCACACGGAGGCACCATGTCCACCATCACCAAGCCCAGCATCTCCCCACCCAGCGTGCGTGCTCACAACGCGAAGCAACCGACGATGACCGAATCCAGCTTGGACAAAGCACAGATCCTCTCCCAGACCACCAAACGACGCGACGAAGCAACCAAACTCCTCACTTCGCTCCTCGAAGCCAAACGCGTCTCCGAACGCAACCTCGCATCGATCCATCAGGACGACCTCCTCAAGAGAGTGACCGGAAACTCCTCGATGGACAACGCGATCGCTTCGACCCGCAAGCTCATCGACTCGTTCAACCGCGTGATCGATGATCTCCGCCGGAACCTCAACGACGACGAGCTCTCGCTCTCCTGATCCATCGCGATCCTTCTCAAATCCACTCCCTACGCTCCGATGCCTATCCTCCCGGCATGACGATCCCTCCATCCACGCAGAGCAGCCCCGCTACTGGACAATCAACCGCGACCGTCCGCTTCATGAAGCTCGACGACAACGCGACCATCCCGCAGTACCAGACCCAGCTCGCCGCGGGACTCGATCTCGCCGCGTGCCTGCCCCGTCATGACTGTGCAGCGACAGTGACCGTCGAGCCGGGGGACATCGTCAAAATCCCGCTCGGATTCGCGTGCGCCATCCCCCCAGGATTCGAGGGTCAGGTCCGACCCCGCTCCGGACTCGCAACCAAGTACGGCCTGAGCGTCCCCAACGCGCCGGGAACCGTCGATGCAGACTACCGAGGCGAGATGTTCGTCGCGCTCATCAACCTCGGCCGCAAACCAATCGACATCACCCACGGCATGCGCATCGCGCAGCTCATCATCGCACCGGTCTCGCACGCCAACATCATCGAGGTCGACTCCCTCGACCAAACCCAACGCGGCGAAGGCGGCTTCGGCTCAACCGGACTCTAATCCCCACCCCTCAACCTCAATCACACGCTCAAGATCAATCGTCTTGATCCAATCCGGCTCTTGCTCGAAAGTCCCCTCTCCCTCTTCGTCCCAAGCAAAGCTCTCTATATTCTGAAGATCAGTCAACACCAACACCACACGTGCGCGGACAACCACTCTTCCAGCTTGGGTAACGGCGAACGACAAGCGCGGCTGATCTATCTCAAAGCTACTTGTTGCAAACCGCTCTAACCGATCCTGAATCAGACTGATCCATGGCCGGGGATCTTCGCTCCCACCGTGCTGTTCAAGTTCAGGATCGACAACAAACCCGCGAAAGAAATAGGTGGGAACCAGACTTCCAGAAGCAAGGGATGGCAAACTTGATTTCAACGCCACTTCGATCGATTGACCAATCTTCACTGTCTCCGGGCATGAAAGCTCAATCGGTGGTAAGCCCTCCATGATCGCATTCAGCTGATCGGGCTGCAAACTCCCATCAAGATAACACGCAACGAGCCAACCCCGCTGCGTTGATCCCACCCAATCATCTTGACTCTGTTCAATCAGCGAGTCGATCAGTGCCTTCTTCTCTTCGATGGTCATGGGTTCTGAAATCAACTGTGCGAACGCCTGTTCGTCCCCGCTGAAAAGTGTACTGAGCGCCCCCCGCGGCATCACGCTGTACAGAACAGCGGGCTTCGCAAAGCTCAGGTACGTCAGCGATCCACCTAAGAGAATGGTGACCACCCCGACCTGCCAGAGCCAACCCCAGCGAACTCTGGGTCGATCAGTGGTGTACGACTCATCAAGGATCGACACGCCGCACTCTGGACACATGCAAGGCAGCGTAAGACCCGTCAGTGGATACGAGCAGCGATCACAGCTGATCTGTCCGGGTTCACGAGCTCGCACACTGAGCACCATCAACACAATCCCAGCATAGAAGATGTACAAACTCAACGACATCACTGTGCCAGAGAAATCGAATCCCGACATCAGCAGAATCTGACTCAGCAGGATCATCGCGATGATGAGCATGTAGAAACGGATGTTGTCGCGGAGCGGAATATCCCAAGGAACCACACGAAGCGCATCACGCTGCAATCGAGCATCCTGCGATTGAGAGGAAGGCTTCTGAATTTCTTTGCGTGCAAAAGACGAGACCCCAACCCACGCGATCAGCGTACAGCCTAAGAAAGCAAATCGCATTGCGTATCCGAGATTTCCCACGATGACCACGATAATCATGACCAGCATCATCCCGATGCACCAGCTATAGCCATGGCAGACCCGACGATTCATCTTCAATCGATTTCGATTGATCCGCGGCCGAATCTTGGGGATCGGTTCTCCAATCACAATATCAGGGTGGTGCTGGGTCACGCGTAGAGTATACGAACAAAAGAAAGCCGCCCGCGAGCATCACGGGCGGCTGTGTATTGTAAATGTGGAACCAAACTCAGAGCTTTAGATCACCAAGCCCCATGCCCATGCCGCCGGCGTCGCCCAGACCGCCGCCTTTCTTGGAGCCACCCTTGTTCTGCTTCTTCGCTTGCTCGCGCATGCGGCGCAGTTCGGGGGTCTCTTCGCGGACCGCGACCTCGTCGCGTCCGCCTCGACCGCCGCGGCCTCCGCCTCCGGATTGCTGCGGACGATCCTTGAGCTGCTTGATCGACAGCGAGATCTTGTGATCCTCAGGGTTCACGCTCAGGACCTTGACCTGCACGACCTCCCCTTCTTGGAGGACATCGCTGACCGCGTTGACACGCTTCCAGTCGATCTCGGAGATGTGCACCAAGCCTTCAACACCCGGCGCGACCTCGACGAACGCGCCGAAGACCATGATCTTCGTGACCTAGCCCGTGAGCTCGGCAACCTCGAAGACTTACGAACCAACCGAGCAGAACGGGTCCGCATGGAGCTGATTCATCCAAAGACCGATCCGGTTCTC
>JAEPQP010000148.1 GCA_017640485.1 Phycisphaerales bacterium
AGTCAACTCATCACCAGGACTCGAAGGGATCGAAGGCGCTACCGGACTGGACATCGCGGGCGCGGTCATCGATTACATCGCGAGTCAGGTCAACTTCCCAGAGATTGATGTCCGTCAGCGTCTGACAGTGTCCAAAGGGGTCGGGGTCGCAGAGATCGTCATCCCTGAAGGCTCCGATCTCGTCGGCAAGACCATCCTTGATTCAGGTCTCCGAGACCGAGATTTCACCGTCTTGAATGTACATCAAGGAATCAAAGTGATCTCCAATCCCAAGGGATCAAGGGTCCTTGAGGCGGATGACAGACTCCTCTGCTATGGGAAGCTTGAATCGATGCGCGATCTGATCCCTGAGAAGAAACGCCGGAAGCGGAAAGCAAAGGCGAAGAAGCTCAATCCGCAACTCATCGAAGATTTAGGGTCAACCGAATGAGCAGCGAAGATCCGAAACACCATTGGTTTGGAATCGATGTACAGCCGGGTGCTTCAGAGTCTACATCGATTGTGATCTCTGAAGGCTATTCCGGGACGAACATATCGATACCGGTCTATATCTGGCGCGGAGCTCAGGACGGGCCAACCGTCGCGATCACCGCCGCAGTCCACGGCGACGAGATCAACGGCACGGGCGCGATCCGTCATATCATCCGCAAGAAGCCGTTTGCTCTGCATTCCGGGACACTCGTGCTGGTTCCCGTAGTCAACATGATGGGATTCGAGCGCCACTCAAGGTACCTGCCGGATCGTCGCGATCTCAACCGGAGTTTCCCAGGATCAGCCGACGGCAGTCTCGCAAGCAGAATCGCACGATCATTCTTTGATCAGGTGATCAAACGCTGCGACTACTGCATCGACCTTCATACAGCTGCTGTCCGGAGAACAAACTTTCCGAATGTCCGTGCCGACATGAGCAACGAGCGACTCGCTGACTTTGCGCGAGCATTCGGAGCGCATCTGATCGTGGATGGTCAGGGACCGAAGGGGTCACTCCGGATGAGTGCTTGTGAAGCCGGGTGCGCGACATTGATTCTGGAAGCCGGGGAGGTCTGGAAAGTCGAGCCGGGGGTTGTTGAGTACGCGGTCCGAGGGATCGAGAACTGTCTGAAGCACCTCGACATGATCGACGGCGAACTAATTGAGCCTCCGTTCCGTGTAGAGACCAAGGCCACCAAATGGATCCGCGCCGAGCAGGGTGGATTCCTTGAGTTTCATATCTCTGCTGGGGACATTGTCGAAAAAGACCAGGCACTCGCGACCAACACGAATCTCATGGGCGATCAACAGAATGTCATCCGCTCACCCCGCGACGGCATCGTGCTTGGGATGACCACCTTGCCGTCGGTTGGTCCCGGAGGAGCCGTGTGCCACCTCGCGTATCCACGCAAGGGTGAACTCAAGAAGGTCGAGCGTGTAGTCGGCACGCTCGATGAAGACGCACTCCACAACCGTGTCCGCGACGATCTCTCACGAAACATTCGTGTCACGCAGTCTGAACTGCCACCAAAGAGTTGAACTCCGGAGTTCACTCAGCTCGTAATCCTGAGACTTCAGCAGGCGCTTCTCGCTTTGGCTCAGGCTCTTGAACGCCTGAAGGCGGGTTGACCGGGACCAGCAGGCTGCGACGAGGTGAGAGGCCTGCGCCTCGATCGATAACTTCCTTGCGTGGGTCATTTGCAGGAATCATGGTCACTGAATCCTCAGGGCCTTCTGGTCGGATCTCAACATCGACTGGTTCGACAGATGCGAGCAGGTCCGCGAGGAGTTGGTCTTCCTCAGTGGTGAATCCAGCATTGATTCCGAGTTCGCCGTAGATTTCGTAGAGCGCCCCGACCACGCGGGAGTACGACAGCCCCAATCCGCGGTTCGTTGATCCGGGAGTCGGCTCGGTCGCGAGGAACTCAACCAATCCAGGCAGGTCCGTCGGAGCCGATGGATGGGTGTAGGTCCGTCGCTTTTTGTCATCGCGGTAGTACACCCGAACCGGATCACCCGATGCATCCGATGCGAGCATCAACCGGTCCGACCAAGCGGTCGCGAGCAGTGGGGTCTCCACGGATTGATCAGCGCCAAAGAGCACGATCCGGGGTTCCTGATGCTGGGTGATATAAATCAGAGGCTCACCGAACGGAACGATATCCAAGAAGAACTTCCCAGCAATCAACTTCCGCGAAACACCACGCAGTGGATCAGGCGGAAGCTGAACTCGAGCGAGCACATCGAGCTGCTCATCGATCGCGCCCGATTCGATCGCGGCACGATTCAGTGAGTTCCGTCCGCCCATGCTCCGAGCCAAGCGACGCTTCCGTGCATTGATCGCACGGGCCATGAGCCCCTCATACGCCTCGATGCGAACATTAAGCTGGTCGGATTCGAGAAGACCACGAAGGACGCGATCGGGAACCATCGACTCTTCGATCCGCGCGAGCAATGCAATCGCATCTGTCCGGAAGTTCTCGGGACCATTGAGCGCGATGTTCTTGAGCCCTTCAACACTCCTCGGATCACCCAAGCCTGCTCCCGCTCGCAACGCAGCAAGCCGGGGAGCGGATTCTGGATGATCGTACAGCGTGCGGAGCTGCGGCAGTGCCCGCTGACCCAGCGCCTCGAGTGACCAGGTCATGTCGCTCGCGAGATAAGGCTCCGCTTGGACCGCTTGAGTATACCGCTGCGCATAGACCTCTGGGTACGACTGATCGATCGTCAGATGCGATACCAGTTCCAAGAACTCGTTGCGACGATCCGAGTACTTCTCAGGGATCTGTACGAAGATGATGGATTCATCAACCCCTCGAGCAGTCTTTCGGCGTTCACTCGGGTTTGCCGGGAACGCCGCATTGATCGCGCTGACCATCTGGCGCACGCGTTGGTGCGACGGATTATCCAGGATGATCTGAATCTCCGTTGCGGTTGTGACATACCCGCCATCAAGAATTCGGCCGACATTTCTGGAAATCCCAGCGGTCTCAACACCAGGTTCAGCGAACGGGTTTAGGAAGATCGGTCCTTTGGCTTTGCCGAGGATGTGCGCTTGACGATCGTTGTAGGACGACGGTGGTCCGATCCGGAGCTCGGTTGTCCAGAGTTTGCCACCCTCAAGACTCGTCGCGTTGATCGCGCGGACATACACATCGTAACTGTCACCCGGACCCGATCCCGGCGGGACCGCGGCTTGGACAATCACAGCCGCGGTATTGGGATCGCGCAGCAACTGACGCGGACTCTTGCCAAACAGCGGAGAGTTGGTGTCGTCGTTGGCAACATTGATCCCGTTGAGCCCCATCATCCGCTCAAGGTGTGCTGCATACTGCTCTGGGAGCGTCAGACCCCCTGTGCCGTCGAGTCCAACGACAAAGCCGATTCCAGAGACCAGCGTCGGGGTATTCCCAACGATGCGTGCCTCGGATCCGATGGTGCCTCGGAGTGCTGATGGGACATCACGCACAGCAGTGGGGCTAGAGATCCGCGCCTTGGGAACCGGCTTCTTTTTCTTCATCAATCGGCAGCCAGGCATCGCAAGGCTTGACAGGCACACGACCGCAAGCATGGAAACCAATACCAACCTCGCTGAACCATTCGACCGACTCGTCATCATGCTGCTCAAAGGGAATCCCTCGCGCTTTCTAGCTTCTTGTGGAGCGTGGACTTGGGTGTGTCACACCTCGGCGTAGATCACCCCAGAGCGATCCTGTATGGATCGCGTGCGAAGACCTATACGCACCTGAAGAGAGAGTGTATGCACAGTGCCGAAATTGAACCGACACTGCGAATCAGAAGATTTTCATTCCGATACAGCTTGGAAATGTGGGTAACTGAAATGCTGGTCAAAAATCTTAACTCGATCAGTTCGGGGTATGTACAGGAAATGGATATACGCAGTTCCATTCGTCTGAGTTACGGTAAATGTCTGATCCGCATCGTCTTCCTTCCATGCGTCTGGAGATGCTGATCAGACTGGAATCCCAGCCAGGATGGGGGAGATTTCTGGAATCGTCGAAAATTTCCGAAAACTCCATCAAGGCCATTCCACAACACCTTGTGTGCTGCTATGATCCAAGCCCTACTGATTCGATATATTGGGGTCAGTAATTTAAATGAAACAGGTTCCCTCCGTGGGAAGTCAAGCACCAGAGAGGACTTGGAATCAACCGACAAGATATCCACAAGCATGAAAATGCTCCGGATCCAAGTCGACTTTCCATTGTCTGATCACACCGCTCGATGCTCCTCGGCATGCGTATCCATGTTCGGAAAATGTTTTGTTTCTGTTTTTTGTGATGTACAGATCACTCAATGATCCCATCATGAGAAGCACGCCGAGTTGTTCGTGTCCAGGTGGGCAACCATGGACTCGACCGCTCAACCAGTGAGGCGACCCCATTCGTGAGGGGCCACTCAAACTCAGCAGCCGTCCGATCGGTTGGGGTTGTCTCCCCACCCGCTGGGATCGTTGTGTGAACATCACGCCTGGCGCGAGTGTGGACACTCAACCCAGCGCATCAACGGAGGCCGGGGACACAGGAAGTCCCCCATCAGTGACTGGATCACCAACCCAATCACTGAACAACGCGAGAGACGGAGCAGTTCAGCAATGCCAGTTCTATGTGACACCCAGATCCAGACCCAAGTTGACATCAAGCCGTTCGAGAAAGCCATCAAACGCGAAGGCACCATCTCCTACGGCGTTTCCTCCTACGGCTACGACGTCCGCGTCGGCACCGAGTTCAAGATCTTCACCCCGACTCCCCCAAGCGGTGGCATCGCGGTCGTTGATCCCAAAAAGTTTACCGACGACTTTATGGTCCGCGTCGACACCGCCGAGCGTGGGACCGACCATGTCATCATCCCGCCCAACTCCTTCGCGCTGTGCGAGACCGTTGAATGGTTCGACATCCCGCGCGATATCCTCGTGCTGTGCGTCGGCAAATCCACTTACGCACGCTGCGGATTGATCGTCAATGTCACCCCGCTCGAACCCGAATGGCGCGGCAAGGTCACCCTTGAAATCTCGAACACCACCCCGCTCCCCGCAAAGGTCTACGCGAACGAGGGGATCGCACAGTTCATCTTCCTGAAGGCGGATGAAGTCTGTGCAACAAGCTACGCGGATAAAGCCGGGAAGTACCAAGACCAAGACGGCTTGACGCTTCCGAAAGTCGATTAATCCAGTCATCTCAAACTCTGCACGCAGCATGTTCTGGGCGTGATGTATTTCGTATTTGAACATTTAGTAGACGAAAGATCAATCTCCATGAAAATCACCCGCAGATTCACCACGGAAGGTACAGACCCGTTCGCATCCACCAAGTGGACCACGCGATCGAGTCGAATCACGAACCCGGACGGTTCGGTTGTCTTTGAGATGCCAGATGCGGAGGTCCCGGTAGGGTTCTCGCAGCTCGCGACCGACATCATGGTGTCGAAATACTTCCGCAAAGCGGGTGTGCCGCAGTTCGAGGACAAGTTCGCGCTTCCAGGTCAGTCCGAGACCCTCAAGAACGACGACGGCTCAGTCAAGAAAGGCCCAGAACGCTCGGCGCGTCAGGTGATCCATCGCCTCGCGGGTTGCTGGCGCCATTGGGGCGAAACCCACGACTACTTCGATACCGAGTCCGACGCACAAGCGTTCTACGACGAGCTCGTCTACATGCTCGTCCATCAGATGTGCGCGCCCAACTCTCCCCAGTGGTTCAACACCGGTCTCAACTTCGCGTACGGCATCAGCGGTCCCGCACAAGGTCACTGGATCGTCAACCCAGAGACCGGCGAGCCCGAACTCGCCGACGACGCGTACACGCACCCGCAGCCGCACGCGTGCTTTATCCAGTCGGTCGATGACTCCCTCGTCAACGAGGGCGGGATCATGGACCTCTGGCAGCGCGAAGCGAGACTCTTCAAATACGGCTCCGGCACCGGTACCAACTTCTCAAACCTCCGAGCCGCGAACGAACTCCTGTCAGGCGGTGGCAAGTCATCAGGATTGATGTCCTGGCTCAAGATCGGCG
>JAEPQP010000185.1 GCA_017640485.1 Phycisphaerales bacterium
AGCGGGTTGATCGAGGGCGAGATTTGGATGAGCGATTGATAGTGTTCGGGGATGACGGGCGTGCTCTCGAGTTCCTCATCGGAGTACACGGCGGAGCGTCCCTCGGCGATTCGGAGTGAGAGTTCGAGTCGATCCCAGAACGCGTTCATCGGGGTTGCGCCGGGTGGGCGGTTGAACATCGCGGTCTCGGATTGGTCTGGGGAGAACGGGACCACGGTGTAGACGGTGCGGAGCTGGCCGTTGGATTCTTGGGTTCGATAGTCGTAGCGGTAGAGTTCGGGTGACCACTTCCATGAGACGATGAACCCCATCGCGATCGCGCCGGCGAGGACGAACGCAGAACGCGCCCAGCTCTGGTACGCGAGGATTGAGATCAGGATGAACGGGATCGCGCTGACGATCGCGATGCTGATGACCGCGACGGGTACAAAGTAGCTTTGCTGGGAGATCTCTCGGATTGCGTCGGAGGCATCACGGGCGGTGAAGTACGCTTCGACCAGTCTTGCGAGGATGACCATGATCCCGCTCTGAACCCCCGCGGCGATGATGAGACGGATCTTGGCTCCGAGCTTGAAGTCCTTGATCGGGAGCAGGATGATGACCGGCGCCATGATCCCCCAGAAGATGAGGACGACATCGGATGCTTTGAGGGTTTGGATGAGGGGGGAGGACATTGCTCCTGTTGAGCCGTCAGGATTCATTTGCCACGCGATGAGCGGGTGTCCGGATGCGATGAGGGGTGAGAAGATCGCGAAGAACGCGACGATCGCGACCCAGACGATCCCGGCGACGGCG
This sequence comes from Phycisphaerales bacterium, assembly GCA_017640485.1. Classification (GTDB taxonomy): domain Bacteria; phylum Planctomycetota; class Phycisphaerae; order Phycisphaerales; family UBA1924; genus UBA1924. The sequence goes on from JAEPQP010000185.1 coordinate 796, forward strand.
GCGGGTTGCTTGAAGACATGCGCCCATGCTTCGGCCCAGAAGCCTTTGACTTCTTGGTGCCCGATGCCTTGGGCGAGCTGGACGCCGGTGACGGCTTCGAGCTTGTCGGCTTGGAGTTGGTCGGCGTTCTTACTCATTTGAAACTAATCCTCGGGTCGGCGAACGCGTACAGGATGTCTGCGAGCAGGAGTGCGAGAAGATTCACGGCGGAGATCATCATGGTGTTGGCGAGCAGGAGCTCGCGGTCACGGAGGTTGATGGATTCGAGGGTGAGCCTGCCCATTCCCGGAACGGTGAAGATCTGTTCGATGACGACCGATCCTGCGAGCATCGCGGGGAAGATCGAGACGAACATGGTGATGAGCGGGAGGAGTGAGTTGCGGAAGACATGCGCGAAGACGATGTTCTTGTTCGCAACACCCTTGGCTTTGGCGGTGCGGACATAATCCATGTTGAAGTTGTCGAGCATCGCGGCGCGGGTTTGCTTGGAGAGGACCGCGAATCCGCCGTAGACGAGACAGAGGACCGGGAGACAGACATGCCACATCATGTCGAGAAGGTAGCCCCGGTGCCACTCGCCGTTGGTCATGTTTGGGAGGTAAGTGAATGTATCAGACGCGGCGTCGTGGAGTCCGGCGACGGGGAACATACCGAGGTACTCATTGGACGCGAGGTACCCGATACACAGCACGCCCGCGAGCGGGACGGGGAAGGACCAGAGCGCGATGAAGAACGCGCCGGAGAGTTTGTCGAAGATGGAACCAGCTCTGACCGCGGCAAGCATGCCGCAGGGGATCGCGATGAAGTAGATGACCGGCAGCGCGATCAGGTTGAGCATGATCGTGATCGGGAGCGCTTCGAGCATCAGATCCGATACGGGACGGGATTTGGTGAATGAGCGCCCGAGGTCGGGGGAAGAGATGGAGACTGGGCCGACAATACCGAACCCCGCTTGACGGAAGGGCTGGGCGTCGAAGACATCCTTGAGCTCGCGCCACTGTTGCTGAGCAAGAGCGTAGTTGGTAATCAGCAGATCGCCCGCTTCTTGGATCTCACTCCATGAATCTGAAGATTCGAAGACCGCTTTGTTCTGCTTAATCACTTGGTACTTGATCTTGCCCTTGCTGTCGCGGAATCGTTGGAGGTTCGCTTGTCCCGCGACAAGTCCAAGGACCTGATCAAGATTGGCTTTGGCGCCGATCGCGCCGGCGCGGGCTTGGGCGTACTCATTGCTCTTCTTCCGGTAGAGTCGGGTTTTTTGGAGATCGGTGTCATCCTCAGAGAACTCGAATCCGGTGGGTTCGGGGAGTTCGGGGAGTTCGTCGACGAACCATTCGCTCAGTGGCGGTTCTTTGGGGAGTTTGGGGGAGCGGATGAACTCGCCCGTCGGGTCGATCTGGTCGCGTGTTCCGAACTTGAGCGGGGAGACGCGTCCGAGCCAGCGGACATATTGGACGAAGACCGAATCGTCGAGTCCGTAGCGGTCCTCGAGGTACGCTTCACGGATCGCGGCTGAGTTGGCGTCCATCTGTCCGCCCGATTGGCGGAGCGATGCGCCGATCCCTCCGGGCGCCATCGCGACGAGCAAGAACACGATGCCGGTGATCCCGATGAGTGTTGGGATCATGAGGAGGAGTCGTCTGATGATGTATGTGAGCATGGGTCCCGCTTTCTTCGCGTCAGGTGATCATGAACTGGCGGTGATCAGTTTGCGGGCATGTAGTACTCGCGTTGCTCGAGTCCCTTGGGATAGGTATGGACATTCTCGTAGTCTTTGGACACGAAACGCAGCCATGGCGAGACACGCAAGAATGTGTAGGGTTGCTCCTCGTGGATCAATGCGTGGTACTGGTGGAAGATCTTCATGCGTTCTTCCTTGTCGAGCGTGGTTTTGATCGCGTCGATGTACTGGTCCTGACCAGCGTCCCACTGGATGAAGTTGTGTCCCTGGTTTTGGATGGAGTCGGAGTGCCAGATCTGCTTTGGGTCTGATTCAGGAGCGGATGCGGACCACGCGAGGGTGATGGCATCGAAGTCGCGTGTTTTGAGGATCTGATCGTAGAGCGACCAGTCGACAACCTTTGGATTACAGCGGATCCCGACCGAAGCGCAT
>JAEPQP010000125.1 GCA_017640485.1 Phycisphaerales bacterium
GTCCTTCGGCGCTCTCGTATCAGATGTTCCCGATTTCCACCGACTCGATCTCACCGCGACCATCCTGCTCCCAGACTGGAAAGCCGAAATCCAGTTCGGCGTGCTCGATCTCCTCGATGAGACCGATCTGCTGATCCGTGACCAATCCGCAACCGGAGTAGCTCAAGAAACTCCAGGCCAAACCTTCTTCGTCCAAGTCCACGCCGCATTCTAACACTCATGCTCAACTCCAGAATCCCAACCCGATCCCTCACTCAATCGCTGATCATCGTGGTCTGCATGCTGTTTATCGCCGTGACAACCGGTTTCAGCGCCCAGCGCAACAACTCACTGACCAGCGACCCGATCGTTGTCATCCTCTCCTCCGAATCCAAGCCGTTCCAAGCCGCCGCACAGTCCTGCGTCACCACGCTCAAATCTTCAGGGCACACCACACGCATCAAACTCCTGAGTTCACTGAGCGAGCAAGACCTCGCCTCGATGCAAGGAACAGTCGTCGCGATCGGCGCCAGAGCCGCTCAGTCAGCACTCAAGGATCTCCCAGAATCCACAAAGCTCTACTACTGCATGGTCACCAGCCCCGACCTCATCGGCCTTACAGATCGACCCAACACCGCGGGAATCAGCAGCGACGCGAACCCGATCGAAGAAGCACGACTCATCAACCAAGCGTCCAGCTCGTTCAGGACCATCGGGCTCTTCTACGACTCCTCGTCCGCCTCATCAAGAAGCAGGATCAAGCGAGTACAAGATTCGCTCACCGGTTCGCTCCGTCTCGAGATCGTCGATATCAACGCACACAACTCCGTCTCCGACGCGATCAAGGAACTCCTCGCCCGGGACATCGACCTGATCTGGACCATCCCGGATCCCGCAGTCTACAAGCCCGCGATGGTCAAATCACTCCTGATCGAATCACTCAAAAAGCGCATCCCCGTCTACGGCTTCTCACACTCGATCGTCCGAGCAGGATCAACATTCGGGATCGGAATCGAACCCACAACCCAAGGCGCAAGACTCTCAACCCTGATCAACTCCAACGCAACCGACCAACACCTCTCCCCGAGACTCTCCGTCGCGATCAATACGGTTGTGGCTTCGAGAATCGACTTCAAGTTCAACGACCGCTTCCTTGATAATGTCGAGAAGACCTTCGGGTCCGACTAAGTCACCCCTCAACCCGGTGATGGCGCCCACCCCGAACCCAACCAAACATCCGTGATCCGCATCAAAAACGACTTTGGTTGTTGTTCACTCAACCCGAGCCACACCATGCGTCCAATTCAGCCGATGAATACACCATTCACACGATTCTCGTACCTTTGTCCAGGCCAACAGAATGAATATCAGACCCGAATATCTCATTCCTGAATCAAAGAAGTTCCCGCCCATCCTCTGGATGATCCTCACGCCCCTCTTTGCCCTCACTGTTCTCACGCCGAACATCCCCTTTGTCACACAACTCCAGATCAGCCAAAGCGGCTCAGTCCTGATCATGGTGGGATCAATCCTCACCATCATCATCGGAACGCTCATCCTGAATCAGTACGCCACGATCCAAAACCGCGTGCTGCTCATCACCGGATCTGCGTTGCTGTTCATCGGTCTGCTCGACGCGATCCGATCCATGTACCTCATCGATATGGGTCAGCTGTTCGTAAGCACTCCAACCCACGACGCAGAACACTTCATCACCTCGACACACACCGTGAGCCGAATGATGCTCGCCCTCGCGATGGTCTCGGTGATCTTTGCCAACAACAAAATCGCAGAGTCTCGTCACAATGTCCTCGAGCCCACATTCCTCATCATCTCGTTCACCGCTGCAATTCTCGCAACACTCGGATTCGCAGGGTCCATCCCACACCCGGATCCAGCAAGCCCCATCACACACCCAATCGATCTGATCTCAGCATCAATGATGCTCCTCACCGCATTGACATACACGATCCGTACACGCATCACAAAGTCTTCTTACTGCAGCTGGATCCCGATCACCCTCGTGATCCTCGCCATCAGCCAGATCCAGATCAGCTTCGCAAGCACCATCAACGATCCCTACTTCATCGCTGGACTCGAAACACACCTCTTCGCATTCCTGTCTGTGCTCGCACTGCTCTCATCGACCAAGATCTCCACAATCAAATCCATCAGCACCCTCCGCGAGGATCTCCTCGAAACCAATGCGGCGCTCGCGACCCAAGTCTCCGCGATCGGAGAGCACGACATCGTCGCTCAGACAGACGCCTCGGGGAAGATCGTTGATGCCAACGACGCGTTCATCAAGATCTCCGGATACGCACGCGAAGAACTCATCGGACAGGATCACCGGATCCTCAACTCGGGGACCCATTCAAAGGAGTTCTTCGTCAATCTCTGGAAAGCAATCGCCGCTGGTCAAATCTGGAAGGGCGACATCTGCAACCGCGCCAAAGACGGCTCGCTCTACTGGGTCAGGTCCACCATCATCCCGATGATTGATTCCAAGGGAAAGATCAACGGGCACCTCGCCGTCCGGACGGACATCACTGAACTCATCAAAGCCCACGAACTCCTGCTCGAAAAGAACGCCGAGCTCGAACGCTTTGTCTATGTCGCTTCCCACGATCTCAAGTCCCCGCTCGTGACCATCCAGGGGTACACGGGGCTGCTCAACAAAGAAATCGAAGATGGCAGAGTCGACCGGATCGAGAACTTTGCATCACGCATCTCATCCGCGACAGACAAACTGATCATGGTGATCGATGACCTCCTCGCGATCTCGAGAATCGGATCAAGGACCATCAATCCCGAACTCATCGACTCGAAAAAAGCCGTTGAGGGAATCATCCGCGAACTCGAACTCTACCGAGACTTGAAGGACGCCCAGATCACCATCGACGCAGACCTCCCCAATGTCTACTGCACACCCGTACACCTCCACCAAGTCCTTCAGAATCTGATCACCAATGCGATCAAGTACGGCCACATCGAAGGCCAACAACTCAAGATCAGTATCAGCGGCAGGTCCACAAACAGCCAGACACAGCTCATCGTCAGTGATAACGGGCCAGGAATCCCCGAGCAGTTCCAGCCCAAAATCTTCGAACTCTTCAGCAGACTCGATTCGGATCAAGAAGGCACAGGAATCGGGCTCGCGATCGTCAAACGCATCGCGGATGTCCACTTCGGATCAATCACCGTTCAATCACCACCCGAAGGCGGATCCTCCTTCGCCTTCTCGCTCCCGAACCCAGAATCCGTCCGCTTCGCCCACCCATCAAAGAAGCAACCGCTCCCGAAGAGCGCCTAATCTAAATCCGCGGCATCACAGTCACAACCTAAAAAACCCCCGGCACGGAGCCGGGAGTCGGTCAGTAGACGAGGATGGAGCTGGTGACATGAATCAGTCGAGCCAGGTCACGCGTCCAGTGTCAAGGTCGTACATCGCTCCAACAACTTTCAGCTCGCCGCGCTCGACCAGATCAGACATCACCGAGCTCCGTGATTTGATATCACGAACCGTCTGACGCACATTGGCTTTGGTCACAGACTCCACAAGCTCAGTGTTCTTGGAGCTTCTCGGCCCGGGAACCCCGGATGTGTTCACATTGATGTTCGCAAGAGTATCCGTGAGATTGCCCATCTCGGCCTGATCAATCGCGCCCTTCACGGCTCCGCAAGACTCATGACCGAGCACCACAATCAACTTCGATCCCGCAAGCGCAGTCCCGAACTCCATACTACCGAGCATGTCGGTGTTCTCAAAGTTCCCCGCGACACGGCCGACAAAGATGTCCCCGATCCCCTGATCAAAGACCACCTCGGGTGGAACGCGCGAATCCAAACAGCCGAGAACAATCGCCTTCGGGTACTGTCCGGCCGCAGTATCACGAGCTTGGGCAAGATAGTCGTAGTTCTTGCTCTTCCCCTGAACAAAACGGTCGTTGCCCTTCTTCAGGTCTTTCAGAACCATATCAGGAGTCATCCCCTGCTGCATCTCCTGTGTGGTCACCATGCTCTTTGAGTATCCCGATTGGCCGGACTCACACCCGGTGAGCAGCAATCCCGTCGCAGCGACTGCAGGGAACATCGTGTAACGAACTGCTTTCGAAATCTGTTTCATGTGAACTTTCTCCAGTGTCAAGTGTGAATCGAACCCCGAGGCCGCCACAGCAGCGGCCTACCAGATAACACGCCCAACCCTCAACCCCGATGACCTGTTCATCGAAAGGGGGCGTATTGACCAGATTCTTCGGCGCACAGCTCCACTGGACGCATCAGCGCACCGAAAATCGATAGCCAGAGTCAAAATTCGGCATGTATAAATAGGTATAAAGCAGCAAGCATTGCGGAACAATGAACAATCTTTCATGCACTGTTCATAGACGCCTTAGGAGCCGGACCTCAGCACCCAAGCAGTACGCACGCAAGACCAATATCCGCGTGATCTACTCCACCGATTCCAGATACATCCCGACCTCTGGGGTCTGTAGTTTCCGATCAAACTCGCCGAGCACTTCCTCGATCCGATTGATGATCGCCGCGTAATACAACTCGGTGTGGAAGAAGTACCGCGCCACATCCGCATCGACCACCGACACCTTGTCCGGGCCCATCGAAGGCACATGCAGCGTCTTCCCGATCGAGAAGTTCGCGAGCGAGAGCGCCTCCTCCTCGCCGTTGAGCATAACAATCTTCTTGAGCATCAGAGCCCGCTGAAGCCGCACAATATCCTCAGGCTCATGAATCAGAATCGTGTACCGATCAAGTCCATCATCGCTCGGCTGATTCATGTCCCACAGCAACTGCTGCCAAACATCCCTGTTCGGACAATCCACAAGCGAGATCTCGGGGATCGGCTCGCTCGCGAGATCCTCTCGGCTCAGCGACTCGCGAGCATAGTTGTAGGTAATCGCGATCGCCTTCCCGGTGTTGCGTGTAAAGAAGCTCTCCGCGTCCACACCGTTCCCGAGCCGCGCCAGCGCGTAGTTCAAGAAGCGGACATCGTACCCCTCGTACTCCTTCGCCTCGAAGTAGATAATCCGCTCAGGATTCACCTGCTGACCAACACCCGTCCGCTTGATCACCTCATAGATCATCCGCTGGATCAGGATCTCCTCACCAGGAATCGTGTCGTCCACAAACTCATCAAACGGAGATTCCTTCGCCAGGTCATAGTTCTGGGTCAGCAGATGCTTCGCAAGATCCCTGTAGATCATCAGACGCTTGTTCTCAACCAAGAACCGCAGATCAAACACATCGTCCGCACGGATCCGGAACGAATCCCGGAACAACTGGTTCCCCGTGTTATCAAACAGATCATCATCCCGAGGCAGCGCCCTCGAAACCGCCTGATCCTCCGGGAGCACATAAGGCGTCAACACAATGATCACCTCACGCTTCTGCGTCTGCGTCGACTCAGACCGGAACAACGGACCAAGCAACGGAAGATCACCAAGCAGCGGGACCTTGTCCTTCGTCACTGAACGATCCCGACTCACCAGCCCACCAATGATGAACGGCGTCGTGTCATCAATCCGCGCGTAGGTCTGAACGCGACGGGTCGAAATTGTTGGCGCAGACGCGAGCAACTCGCCCTGCTGCGACCGGATCTCCAGATCTCGCCCGGGAACCTGCGCCGACACCAGCGTATCGATCAGCATGCTCACCTCATCGCCCGCCTCCGCGATCCGTGGACGGATATTGAGCAGGATCCCTGTCGGGATGTACTTAAAGTTGAACGCGACCTTGTTCGAGTTGTTCAGCACACCCTCCTGACTCGTCGCGATCGGGAGATCCTCACCCACACGGATCGTCGCTTGCCTGTTGTTGAGCGTCAGCACACTCGGACGAGAGAGAATCTCCGCCTTGCCCTCGCGTACGAGCGCCCGGATCTGCGCTCCCCAGTCCAAAGGCACATCCCGCGAATCCAGCGACGAGAAGGTCACCGTGTCCGTCACCCCCGTCGGATCCAATGAACCGAGCAGCAGATCAACAGTCCCACGCTTAAACGACCACTCCACACCCAGCTCCTCGAGCCCCGTCTCCGAAATCTCAAGCACCATCCCCTCGATGAACACCTGTCGAGCCGCACGATCGACATACTCATCGAGCAACGACCGCACAAGACTGAACTGCTCCGGATGCGCCGGATGGAACAGCACCATCAACTGCGAGGTCGGTCCCACATACACCTCAGACTCGAGCGGGCTCGCCGAGGTCGGGGTCGTGGTCTGACCGAACGCCCCCGATTTACTCTCCGACGCACCAACAAGCCCGATCTGCTTGTCCGTCGGGACTGGCATCTTCGTCACCATCGGGAGCTGATTAAACTCGATCTTCGCAGGCAGCCCCTCGATCGAAGGCACCGTCTGGATCCCCAAACCCTTGAGCGCTTTGACCGCACCATCCGCGTTCACATAACTCAGCTGCACCAGTTTGCGATCCAGATCCGTCTGCGCAAGACCATCACGCATCTGCTGCACTTGCGCGAGCGACGAATCAACCATCCCCTGTATCGGTTCAAGATCAGGATTCGCCGAGACCACCCCATCGCTCCCGATCACCACACCCTGCACCCACAACTGAGGCTTCTGCGAAACATAACTCACAAACCCAAAGCGCACCGCCGACTCAGCCCCTTCCGCATCACGGCGCCAGATCACCGGACCCGCCCCCACCCCGTCAGGAAGTCTTCCCAGACGCTCCCGCTCAACTGCGGTCGCCGCCAGGTATCCTTTCTCGGCCTGCAACTTGAGACTCAACGAAGCAATCAGATCCTTAATCTCCGCGAGACTCATCCGATTAAGCGAAATCAACCGACCCGCATCCGGCGGAATCGTGATCACATCTTCCGATCCGATCCCGCTGTCAGTGTCCTCGTCCTGAATCAATGCCGCGGGCTGCACCTCAGCCGCCCCCCCGACCTGCTCCATCTGAGACTCCGCGATCCGCCGCTGAATCGACTCCAACACCCCCTCAGGAATCTCAGGCGTCTCAATCTCATCAAGCGCCGCAGCAATCCGATCCAACCCCTCAGCCGTATCCTCACCCTCGATCACCGTCCCCCCAGAAGCGCGAGGCGACTCCATCTCAAATGTGCGGCTCTGCTGCGTACTGCTCGAGCACCCCACAAAGACCAACGCACCAATACACGCCGCCCCGCCAATCACAAACAGACCCGGATACCGCAGCCCACGCGCAGACCCGTGTTCCCCGATCACTCCACGACGCCATGCATTCCCAGTACCCATCAGTCCTGCTCCCTTTCTGTCTGCACCGCCCCATCTTGTGATCGGTCCTTTGACCGTCTTTCACGCAGTTTAGGAGTCATCTCCCCGTCGATCGGTGATCCCAGCGGCGAGCGCAGCGAAGTCCCGTACCCCTGAGCCACAAACTCATCTGGAGTCCCATTGAAGCAGACCCGCCCATCGCGGACATACAGCACCCGATCCGCGAGCTGCAGCAGCGAGGTTTCATGGGTAATCATGATGATGGTTTTCCCATCCATCTTCGTGGAAATCGATTCCATAATCGTATGAGAAGACACCAGATCCACCGACGCCGTCGCCTCATCAAAGATCAAGATCGGTGCGTCCTTGAGCAGCGCTCGCGCGAGCGTGATCCGCTGCTTCTCACCCCGCGAGAGCTCGATCCCATGATCCGACAAACGCGTGTCGTACCCATCCGGGAGCCGGTCAACCACCTTGTCCGCGCCCGTGAGCGCACAAGCCGCCTCGATCTCCTCTAGCGTCGCGCTCTCGCGTGCATACCGCAGGTTCTCGTAAATCGTCGCGTTGAACAGAAATACTTCCTGGAACGCGATCCCCATCGACGAGCGGATCGTCGAGAGCGGAAGCTCCGAGGCCGGACTCCCCCCGATCGTGATCGATCCAGAGGTCGGCGTCAAAAACCTCGGCAGCATATTGATGATCGTGCTCTTCCCCGACCCGCTGGGACCAGTAATCGCAACCCGTTCCCCAGACTTGATCGTA
>JAEPQP010000247.1 GCA_017640485.1 Phycisphaerales bacterium
GCGGCGCACCACGAAGCGCAACGCGTCGTCCTCAATGGCGAACTCGCCTTCGCGCAATCCGTGATCCTTCTCTGCCTTCGGAATCAGGTGCCGGCGGCAGATCTCGACCTTCTCGTCCTCCGTGTAGCCGGCGATCCGGATGATCTCCATCCGGTCCATCAGCGGCGCAGGAATGTTGAGCGTGTTGGCCGTCGTCACGAACATCACGTCGGAAAGGTCATATTCGACTTCCAGATAGTGGTCCATGAACGTGGAGTTCTGCTCCGGGTCGAGCACCTCCAACAGGGCCGAGGACGGGTCTCCCCTGAAATCCATGCCCATCTTGTCGATTTCATCGAGCAAGAACAGCGGATTGGACTTCTTGGCCTTTTTCATCGACTGGATCACCTTGCCCGGCATGGAGCCGATATAGGTGCGCCGGTGGCCACGTATTTCGGCCTCGTCCCGCACGCCGCCGAGCGACATGCGCACGAACTCACGGCCCGTTGCCTTGGCGATCGATTTGCCGAGCGAGGTCTTGCCAACACCGGGAGGTCCAACGAGACACAGGATCGGACCGCGCAGCTTGTTCGCGCGGCTTTGGACCGCAAGATATTCAACGATCCGTTCCTTGACCTTCTCAAGGCCGTAGTGATCGGTGTCCAGCACCTTTTCGGCCAGCGCCAGGTCGTGCTTGACCTTGCTTTTCTTGTTCCACGGAATGCCGATGAGCCAATCGAGGTAGTTTCGCACGACCGTCGCTTCGGCCGACATCGGGCTCATCTGCTTGAGTTTCTTGATCTCCGCGGCGGCGCGCTCCTTGGCCTCCTTGGATAGCTTCGTCTTCTTGATCTTTTCTTCCAGCTCCGCGATCTCGTCGCGGCCGTCCTCGCTGTCGCCAAGTTCCTTCTGAATGGCCTTCATCTGCTCATTCAAATAGTACTCGCGCTGCGTCTTCTCCATCTGGCGCTTGACGCGCGAACGGATGCGCTTTTCCACCTGCAGAACGGAGATTTCGCTCTCCATCATGCCAAGAACCCGCTCGAGGCGTTCCGACACGGAAACGACCCCAAGGA
>JAEPQP010000168.1 GCA_017640485.1 Phycisphaerales bacterium
AGCAACTGCCTGGGAACACATGCTTGCGGATGAAGTCCGTTGTTCGGAGGTATGAACGGTATCGCTTGCTCGGCATCGAGATGACTTGGAGCATCATCTGCCCATCGTCCTTGAGGAGATTGGAGCACGCACCGAGGTAGGTGTCCAGATAGCGGTGCCCCACGGCTTCGATCATCTCGATCGACACGATCTTGTCGTACTGACCCTGGAGTGTGCGGTAGTCCTCGAGCAACAGCGTGACGCGATCTGAGAGCCCGGCGCTCTGAATCCGTTGTTTCGCGAGATCGTGCTGTTGTTGACTGATCGTGGTGGTCGTGACTTTGCAGCCGTAATGGGTCGCGGAGTGAATCGCGAAACTTCCCCACCCCGTCCCGGTCTCGAGCACATGATCGCTTGGCTGAAGATTCAGCTTCTTGCAGATGCGATCAAGCTTCGCGATCGATGCGTCCTTCATCGTCGAGTCTGGATGCTCGAAAAGACCGCTCGAGTAGGTCATGGTCTCATCGAGGAAAAGCTCGAAGAAGTCGTTCCCGAGATCATAGTGCGCCGCGATATTCCGCTTGCTTCCAGATCGGGTGTTCCTGTTGATAAACTCTCCGAATCGTCTGGAGGGGGCGATCAGCCAGCCGAGCTTGCGATCGTTGGCGTGGGTAAGTTGGATATCACGAACAAAGACACGCAGGAGTTCGGTCAGGTTGTCGCAGTCCCAGTCGCCCTCGAGGTAGGACTCTGCAAAGCCGAGCCCACCACCCAGAACGGATTGACGGTACATCACCGGATTGTGGACACGAAGCGCATGAACACTCGGGTTGTGCTGAGCCGATTCGGGAAGTGTGCCATGGGTCGATGTGGATGATGCATCCTGGAGACAGATGCGACCTTGGGTCAGTTGATCCAGCCTCGACACCACCGCTCGCTTTGCGATCCGATCGAGCACGCTCAGACCAAGCGAGTCGGCTCCATGGATCTTTGCGGGCGCGGTTTCGGATTGTGTGGTTACCTGTGTCATGGATCATCAACGCAATGAAGCGGCCTTCTTGGGGTGAGTATGGAATGGGACCCGTTTGATCCACAAGCGGAGCGCCTGCCAATAAATCGCGATCAGGACTTTGAGTGTCATGAGCGGGTATTGGATGAGGACTCTGACTCGTGTTCGAGCGTTGAGGGCCTTCCGATGCAGTACCATGGTCGCATCGAAGACGGTCTCACCCTCCTGCTCGTTTTCCATATGGACCACGAGTTCTGCTGCAGGGTCCGAGAGTTTCCACACATATCGCTGATTCATTGGCATAAACGGCGAAACATGAAAATCCTTCGCGAACTCATGGGGGTCCATGTCCGAGTCTTGCTGTTCGGTTCTTGGAAGCACATAGCAGTGCCGCTCACCCCAAGGCGTGTTGTGCACCTCAGCGACGATCGCGGCCAACGGGCTCGTCTCGGAACGGTCTGCGAAGACATAATAAAAACTGACCGGATTCATGCAGATCCCAAAATAGCGCAGATGCGTGAGCAAGCGGACCGGACCATCTGGTCGTGTGCCGGTCTCTGACTCCACCAGATCACGGACGCAGTCCGCGAGATCGATTGATGGGTCTCCGAAGTGGTCCTTTCTCCTGAACCACGCGATCGCTGGACGCCGAGCCGACCACAGCAGGCTCCCACGAAAGACCGTGTCGAGTTCATCGAGATCGAGGTACATTTGATACATCGTGTACCTGAAACTGTGTGGACGCGGCGCGTATCTCCGATGTCGGACCCATCCGGTATAGATCGCGCTCTGAAGAGTCATAGCGTGCACCCGAAGTGCTCCGCGACCCGGACCCCGCTGCGCACGCCGTCCTCATGGAATCCGTACCCCCAGTACGCGCCGCAGAAAGAAGTCCGGTTCGGACCGATGAGTTCGTGATGTCTCGACTGCGCCTGATCCCGCTCTTGTGTGAAGATCGGGTGGTGGTAGGTCAGGTCCTTGATGATCTTGTCCGGATGGATCCGGTCATGCTCGTTGAGGGTGACGCAGTACTGGGTCTCAGACTCGATGGACTGGAGTTTGTTCATCAGGTAGGTGATCGCAACAGCATCGGGATTGTCGCGTCTGATGTGGTAGTTCCAGCTCCCCCACGCCCGCTTGCGCTTCGGGAGCACACGCGTGTCTGTGTGGAGAATTGTCCGGTTACTCTGGTACGGAAACGCAGAGAGGATCTCATGCTCGGTCGGTGTGGGTTCTTGAATCAAACTCAGTGCCTGATCGCTATGACACGCGAAGACCACATGGTCGAACGCGCGAGACTCGGATCCCTCAAAGTGAATCTCCACACGATCACCATGCCGATCCACACGCTCGATCTTTGATCCCGTCACGATCCGGTCTGCGAACGGCTCGGTGAGTGGATCGATGTACGAGGACGATCCGCCCTTGACCACCCTCCATTCGGGTCGGCCTTTACCCTGGAGCATGCCGTGGTTGCGGAGGAAATCGATCACGAATCGGATCGGGAAGTTTCTGAATGTCCCGCTCGGACACGACCAGAGCGAAGCCCCGATCGGGATCAGGTAGTTGGTCAAGAAGGCCTCGCTGAATCCATGTTCTTGGACATAGTCCTGAACGGTGGTCGATCGACCACGATCGTGCAGCAACTCCGCGTGCTTGTTGAAGCGGAGGATGTCCTTGATCATTTTCCAGTGTGCCGGGGAAACCAGGTTGCGTCTTCGCGCAAAGAGTTGATTGAGCGATGACCCGTTGTACTCCAACCCTGTGCGTTCGCACTGGACACTGAAGCTCATGTCTGATGGTTGGGTTTGGACCTTGAGCTGCGAGAGCAGCTCCGTAAAGAGCGGGTAGTTGTGCTCGTTGTACACGATGAATCCGGTATCGACTGGGAGTGTGCCTTGGTCGGTTGGGACTTGGATGGTGTTGGTGTGACCACCGATCCGGGTCCTGGACTCGAAGAGCGTGATGTCATGTCGTTGGATGAGCAGGTACGCCGTGACCAAACCCGAGATCCCGGCTCCGATGATCGCGACCCGCTGTTGATCGGTCGATTCAACGCTGTGCATCAGATGCGCCCCGCGGCTTCTTGGCTTCGCTCTGGATCCGGTTTGGGACCGATCTCAGATCCCAGATCAATCCGAGCTTGGAGAGCACGACGAGACCGTAGTAGGTCAGATCGATCTCCCACCAGCGGAACCCCTGACGGGCGCTGGAGGGGTAATAGTGATGGTTGTTGTGCCAACCTTCACCCATCGTGATGATCGCGAGCAGGAAGTTGTTTCGGCTGTCGTCACCGGTCTCGAATCGCGCGGATCCGTAGCGATGCGCGAGACTGTTGATCGTGTAGGTTGCGTGGTACACGACGACCGTGGAAATCACGAAGCCCCAGATAAACATCTGCCAACCATTGGTCCCCAGTCCGGGAGCGTAGTTCTCGAGGACAACGCCGAGCACGAAGAGGAGCGCCCCAAGGACAAGAGGCGAGAGCCAATCGAAGCGATTGATGAACTGCAGTTCGGGATACCGCTTCCAGTCGCGGACATAACGCTCAGGGGTTTTGAATGCGCCCTTGGTCATGAACCAGCCCATGTGGCTCATCAGCAGCCCGCGCCGACCCGGGGAATGGGTGTCGTGTTCATCATCGGAGTGGATGTGGTGGTGACGGTGATGGGCCGCCCACCAGAGCGGCCCACGCTGAGCGGAGGAGGTCGCCGCGACCGCACCCAAGAACTGGAACGGGCGGGAGGTCTTGAATGCTCGGTGGGAGAAGTAGCGGTGATAGAACGCCGTGATGACAAACATGTGGAAGATGTACATCACCACCGCGACCGCGATCGCGATCGGGCTCCACCCAACGACCAACACGAGGCCGCATGCAAGATGGAGCGCGATGAAGGGTAGACAGCGGATCCAATCGAGATCTCCCATGGATGGATCAAGGGCCGAATGATCAGGTCGAGTCGCTCCTTGACCTGTGGACTCTGCTGGATCTGTGCT
>JAEPQP010000054.1 GCA_017640485.1 Phycisphaerales bacterium
GGGAAGCACAACGACCTCGACGATGTCGGGAAGGACACCTACCACCACACCTTCTTTGAAATGCTTGGCAACTGGTCGTTCGGGGACTACTTCAAAGAAGAAGCGATCGGGTGGTCGTTTGAGCTCCTGACCAAAGTCTGGGGATTGGATCCTTCACGGTTGTACGCAACCTACTTTGAGGGCAATCCCGATCAGGACCTCCCGGCGGATCTTGAAACCAAAGCGATCTGGGCGAAGTACCTCCCTGAAGACCATATCCTCCCCGGCAACATGAATGACAACTTCTGGGAGATGGGCGATACCGGTCCCTGCGGCCCCTGCTCTGAACTCCACTACGACAGGATTGGTGGACGCAACGCCGCTTCGCTTGTGAATATGGATGATCCCGATGTCCTCGAGATCTGGAACAATGTCTTCATCCAGTTCGATCGACTCGAAGGCGGGGAACTCCGTACGCTCCCGGCTCAGCATGTCGATACCGGGATGGGTCTCGAACGCATCGTTTCTGTGCTGAAAGATGTCCGCAGCAACTACGACACCGACCTGTTCTCCCCGATCTTCGAACGGATCCAGCAACTCACCAGAGCACGCGCCTACAGCGGCCAACTCGGAGAAGACGACCACGGCGGAGTCGATGAAGCGTACCGCGTCATCGCGGACCATATCCGTACGCTTGTCGTCGCGATCACCGATGGCACCACCCCGAGCAATGATGGGCGCGGGTATGTCCTGCGCCGCATCCTGCGACGCGCCGTCCGCTATGGTCGCCAGAAACTCGATGCGCCACAAGGATTCATGACGGCACTCGCTCCAACAGTTGTGGAAATGCTCGGCGGAGCATTCCCGGAACTCACCAAAGACCCGCAGCGGGTGTATGACCTGATCCACGACGAGGAGGAAAGCTTCGGTAAGACGCTCGATCGTGGGATCAAGATGTTCGAGGACCTCGATATCGAGGGCGAACGCGTGTCCGGTGACGACGCGTTCCGCCTGTACGATACCTACGGCTTCCCGATCGACCTGACCGAAATCATGGCGCAGGAACGCGGGCTCAAGGTCGACATCGAAGGATTCGAGTACGCGATGGAGCAAGCGAAAGAACGCTCGCGCCAGGGTGGAAAGAAAGACGACGGCGAACGCGTCGTCGAGCTCCGCGCCGAACAAATCGCGAAGCTCGGAGTCCTTCAGGTCAAACCAACCGACGACTCAATGAAGTTTGAGGGCAAAGAAACCCTCGCGATGGTCAAAGCAATCTGGAACGGAAAGAACTTCGACGAGCACGCGGACACGACCACCGCCGGGATGCACCGCGTCGGGATCGTGCTCGACAAGACGAACTTCTATTCTGAAATGGGCGGGCAGGTCGCGGACACCGGCGAACTCCGGTGCACCAAGACCGGCGCGGTCTTCAAAGTCGAGGACACCAAGAGCTTTGGTGGGTATGTCCTGCACATCGGGCGCGTGAGCAAAGGGAAGATCTCGTGCAGCAACGATGTAATCTGTCATCTGAACGCCGCTCGCCGTGAGAAGATTGCGTGCAACCACACGATCACGCATATTCTGAACTTCGCGCTCCGCGAGGTGCTCGGAGAAACTGTCGATCAGCGTGGATCGCTCGTCAACGACGAGAAGCTCCGCTTTGACTTTGCGTACAACGCTCCGGTGACTCCTCAAGAGATCGCGAAGATCGAATCGATCGTCAATCACCAGATCGAGCAGAACCTGACGGTGTTTGGCTCGCTTGCGCCGCTCGCTCAAGCACAGAACATCGCGGGATTGCGTGCCGTGTTTGATGAGACCTACCCGGATCCGGTCCGCGTGGTGTCCATCGGGATCGAGGTCGATCAGCTCATCGGCAATCCGGAGAACAACGCATGGAAAGCCGCATCCATCGAGTTCTGCGGCGGCACACACATCGAGACCACCGGTGTCGCGAAGCACTTCGCACTGACAGCCGAAGAAGGAATCGCAAAGGGGATTCGACGGATCACGGGGCTCACAGGAGACGCAGCCGTGGAGTCCAACGCCGCTTCCGACGCGCTCGATGCTCAGGTCGCGGCGCTCGACACGCTGGAGTTTGCACAACTCAAATCCGCGTTCCAAGAACTCGGAAACCAGGTCGACGCGATGGAACTCCCCGCTTCTCGCAAGCACGCGCTGCGCGAGAAGCTTGGATTGGTTGCCAAAACACTCAAGGAAGCCGCGAAAGCGGACGCGGCTGCAAAGGCCGGACAGGCACAAGAGATGGCCAAGGGCATCGCACTGGAAGCGCAAGGATCAAGCGATGATGTCGTTGTCGCGACGCTGGAGCTGGGATCCGATCGCAAGGCGCTCGAAGCCGCGGTCAATACGATCCAGAAAGCCGTCCCCAACAAAGCGGTCATGATCCTCTCAGCAGACGAGCACGAAGGACGCGTCGCGGTCATGGCATCGGTCAGCGACCTGATGATCGGGAAGGGGCTTAAAGCGGGTGACTGGATCCGCGAGACCACCGCGATCATGGGCGGCAAAGGGGGCGGCAGACCCAACTCCGCTCAGGGTTCGGGCAACGATGTCTCCAAACTCAAGGAAGCGTCGGATCACGCACTGACCTGGGCGCTGCGGGCGGTGCAATCGTGAGCGTTCCGCCTGAAATGCCTGAGGAACTCCGATCCAAAGAGGACGAGATCCCTCCCTACTCCGCGCCTGATCTGGAGACCCGGCGTCAGGACCGGTATCGCCAAGCCAAGGCGTGGGCGATCGCTTTAGATCCGGTCTACGGGCTCATCGGGATGGGTCTTGTTGGGTACGCGATTGACTGGATGGCCGGGACTGGAAAGACTTGGACGGTGGCATTGTCGATTGCGGGACTTCTGGGCGGGTTTTACCTCTTTATCAAGGAAGCCTCCAAGCTCAATCGCGAGCAGACTCGCTCTTCATCGAGGACCGATGGGGACCGCAATACCTGACCAAATCCAAGATTTCGGCAAGGCCGGATTTCGTGATTGGAGACTCGCCCAGAGCGGGCTGGTCGGGTGGGTCAGAAACTGATCCAAAACGGGTAAGAATCGCTTGAAATATGGTCTGCGGGCTCGCCGATTGGGTGAGTGGTCGCTATCCTTCTCCCCCCACTGTGGGGCACGAACTCACCGCATAGGTCTCCCTCTCAATGAGCGAACAGTCATCACAACCCACGCTCGAGCCGACAAGGCTCCCGATCCTGAAAATGGCGGGACTCAGCGTGCTCGCATGTGTGATGATCGGGATCGCGGGAGGCGCCATCTCATCAATGCGTGAAGGTTCGATGATCGACGGGCTGCTGACCATCGCGGCCATGTTCCCAGGGGTGCTCATCACACTCATGGTGCTCAACATCCTCCCAGCGCGTCCCGCCGGGATGTGGGGCGTGCCTGTGCTTGCGGGAACCATGTTCCGTGCTGGCGTAGTTGCGGTGATCGGATTCGGGGTGTACCTCGCTCTGGAACCCACAAAAGAACTCTATGTGCTGACGCTGTTGGTCTCGTTGCTTGCCGTGCTTGCGATTGATGTCTTGATGGTGTTGGTTTTGGTGAAATCTGTAGAAATCGTCAACTCAGAGGATGCACCGATGATGTCGGTCGCTCCGGAGGGACAGGTATGATGTCAAGCGTTACTTTGGCCGCCGATCCGGTCCAGCACGTGATTAACCATGCGTTTGTGGTCAACGACGACGGCGTCTGGCTCTGGTCATCAGCGCAGACCAACATGATCATCACCGCACTGATCATGCTCCTCGGCGGGCTCTTTGTTGCCAAAGCGGTGTCCACCGGACAAGAGAGCGAAGGACACGCGCGTTGGGTCACCAACAACCGGTTCGCCCACATGATCGAAGTCATCTGCGGCTACCTTCGTGAGAACACCGTCCGCCCTTTGCTCGGCGAGCGGACCAACGCACTGATGCCGTTCCTCTGGACCATCTTCTTCTTCATCCTGATCAACAACATGCTCGGACTGATCCCGATCCTGGATCTCCAGAACATCATCGCGGGCAAGATTGCTCCCGAAATGGTCGCTGAGCACAAAGCTTTCATCGGTGGTACCGCGACCCAGAGCATCTGGGTGACCGGAGCACTGGCGATTGCATCCGCGATTGTCATCAACGGTGCGGGCATCAAAGAACTCGGTCTGGGCGGGTACATCAAGCACCTGACCGCGGAAGCCCCGATCTTCGTTTGGCCGATCATCATCCCGATCGAAATCCTGGGCACCTTTATCAAGCCGATCGCGCTGGCGATTCGTCTCTTTGCGAACATGACCGCTGGACACATTCTGGTCGCGGTGCTCCTCGGATTCGCTGCTCAAGGCTTCTTCAAGTCCGACAACCCACTCCTGGGATTCCCGGTCGGTGTGGTCTCCTCGCTCGGTGTGATCGCGATCTACTTCCTCGAAATCTTCGTCGGCTTCTTGCAGGCGTTTGTGTTTATGTTCTTGACGACCGTGTTCATCTCGTTGCTCGCGCATCACGGTGACCACGATCACGACCACGCACACGAGGGGGCAGCCGCTCACGCGTGATGTGTTTATAAATGTTGGGCCTGGGGCTCCGCGGGGCGGCACCCAAGGCATTGCGATCCGAGTTGGATCGACAGTGAATGCTCCCCGCAGTTCAGTGGTTCAGGCCGAATACAAACTTACTCCTCGGCCTCTGAAAGGAATCGATATGAAGCTCATGAAGAAAATCGCTCTCGCAACCGCCGGCATGGCGCTCTTCGCACCAGCAATGGCATTGGCACAGGACGGAGCAACCGCGACCGTCGCAGTCGAGAACATCGGCAAGGGTCTCGCGGTCATCGGTGCTGGTCTCGCAGTCCTCGGCGGCGGCCTCGGCATCGGTATGGTCGGCAAGGGCGCGCTCGAGTCGATCGCTCGCCAGCCAGAAGCATCAGGCACCATCGGTACCAACATGATCCTCGCGGCTGCACTCATCGAAGGTGCAACCCTCTTCGCGATCGTTGTTGCGTTCCTCGCCTAATAGAGCTACACACATCCCGAAGCGTGCATGAAACACTGCACGCCTCGGCTTTCTGGAATCTGCTTTCCCAGACTGGATCTGGACGACAGCTTCCTTGAATACACGGAGAACTCGCGATGAATCGTTTCGCAATGATGACTGTTCTGTTTACCAATGGCCTGCTCGTCACAGCCGCGACCGCTGCTGATAAAGCCGCAAGCCCGCTCGCAACCCCCAAGGAAGGTTTCTGGACCGGGGTGACCGCGATCGTCCTGTTCCTGATCGTCTTCGGACTCCTGTCCACCATGGTCTGGCCGAAGATCGTCGCGGGTCTGGATGAGCGCAACGAGAAGATCAAGGGTGAGATCGCGGCTGCGGAAGACGCGCGTCACCAAGCAAAGGTCGCTCTCGACGAATACGAGAAGAATCTTGCTGAAGCACGCGCTCAAGCACAGCAGATGCTCGAAGAAACCAAGTCCCAGCAGAACGAGCTCGCCGCGCAGCTCAAGGCTCAAGCGGACGCTGAGCTCACCGAGATGCGTGAGAAGGCAAAGGCTGATATCGACGCCGCGAAGAAACAGGCGCTCAACGAGCTCTACAGCGAATCGGTCAACCTCGCATCCGTCATGGCGGGCAAGATCCTCCAACGCGAGGTCTCGGTCAACGACGAGCAGCGCCTGATGGACGAATCGCTCGCTGAACTCAAGACTGTGAACTCGTAAACCTTCCCTTTGGACGAACTCCGCTTGGAGATGAATCATGCCATTGATTGAAACAAAGCCCGATGCACTCGCGAAGGTCTACGCTCACGCCGTCTTCGAAGCCGCCGAACAAGCCGAGGGAACCAGCCCCGAGGTCGTGCTGGGACAGCTCGAGGATCTGCTCGAGATCGCTCGCGACAACCGCAGCTTCAACGAGCTGCTCGCATCTCGTCTGATCGACTCAGAGAAGCGTGACGAGTCGCTCGTCCGCATGCTCGAGGGCAAGTGCGACCAGCTGACCTGCAGCTTCATCCGTCAGCTCAACGCGAAGGGTCGTCTCGGACACCTGATCCCGATCGTCGGCGCTCTCGACGAGCTCGTCCAGTCACGCTTCGGACGCATCGAGGTCGATGTCTTCACGGCATCTCCCATGTCCCCAGAAGCCCTCGACGGCGTTAAGCACAAGCTCAGCGAATCGCTCGGTAAGGAAGTCATCATCCACCCCTACACCGATTCGACCATGCTCGGCGGGATCAAGATCCGCATGGGCGACCAGCTCATCGACGCATCGGTCCAAGCCGACCTCCGCACCCTCCGCGACAACCTGCTCCGCAACGGCGGCGCCCGTGTCCGCGGCCAATCGGGCGGCATGATCGATAGCTGATCCAACATGAAACACAGATGAAGCCGCGGCCTTTCGATCGCGGTTTTTTCATGGTTTGATCCAACCCGCTCCTAGAATCTAGGAACCCAATCATCATCAATCGGAGGTCCATGATGGCAAAGCAAACGATCGAGAATACCCAAGTCGCTGGCAAGAGAGTCCTGATCCGTGTGGATTTCAATGTCCCGCTCGACGGGGACACCATCACCGATGACCGCCGGATCGTCGCGGCGCTCCCCACCATCAAATCCGTCATCGATCGCGGCGGAAGAGCGATCCTGATGTCGCATCTGGGTCGTCCTGAAGGGAAGGGTTACGAAGCGAAGTTCTCGATGGGGCCCGTCGCGGCGCGCCTCGCGGACCTGCTCGGAAAGAATGTCATCATCCCAGCCGAGAACTGCAAGGACCCTGCGATTCAGGTTGCCGTGGACAATATGAATGACGGCGATATCGTTCTGCTCGAGAATCTCCGCTTCCACGGCTGCGAGAAGCGTTGCGAGTCCGACTTCGCTCACCAACTCGCGGATCTCGCGGATATCTATGTCAACGACGCGTTCGGGACCTGCCACCGCGAGCATGCTTCGATGGTTGGTGTTCCTGATGCGATGGGCAACAAGCCGAAGGTCGCTGGGTTCCTTGTCGAGAAAGAGATCGCGTACCTCAGTGATGCGCTCGCGAACCCTGCGCGTCCGTTCACCGTCATCCTCGGCGGCGCGAAGGTCAGCGACAAACTCCCTGCAATCGAGAACCTGCTCCCCAAGTCCGATCACATCCTGGTCGGTGGAGCGATGGCGTACACCTTCCTCAAAGCGCTTGGTCACGAGGTGGGCATCTCGCGCATCGAGGAATCCATGGTCGGTGAAGCGAAGCGGATCATCGAGCTCGCCGCGGAATCCAAGACCGATCTCCATTTCCCTGAAGATCACATCTGCTCGACGACCTTCAGCGAGACCGCCGGGGACATCGAGGTCTTCGACGACCAGATCAAGGACGGCTACATGGGTCTGGACATCGGTCCAAAGACCACAGCCCGCTACAGCCAGATCATCAAGGATTCAAAGACCGTGATCTGGAACGGGCCGATGGGTGTGTTCGAATGGATGCCGTTCAAAATGGGAACCAAACTGATCGCAGAAGCAGTCGCGGACGCGACGACCAACCACGGCGCGATCACGATCGTCGGAGGCGGGGACTCCGCCGCAGCCGCGGAAATCTTCGAGGTCGCGGATCGACTCTCCCATGTCTCAACCGGCGGCGGCGCAAGTCTTGAGATGCTCGAGGGCAAGAGTTTCAAGGCCGTCGAGCTGCTTGATGACGCATAACTCGGTAGCTTAATACACAAACGAAAGCGGGTGATTCATTGATTCACCCGCCTTCTATTTTCTGCCTGTTATGTGATTCAGTTGTTGGTCAGCACAATCCGGTACCGCGCATTCCCGGCTTTCAGATGCTCGATCGCGTCGTTGACCTTGCTCATCGGGAAGGTCTCGATGATTGGCTGAATCTGATGCCGACCACTGAACTCGAGCATGTCCGCGATCGTCGCGGCACTCCCGACCGGTGATCCAGAGATGCTCCGCTGCGCCATGATCAATGAAAATGCCCCCACTGGGATCGGTTCGAGGACCGCGCCCACATTGTGGAGTTTGCCCTTCGGAGCGAGTGCGTTGATGTACGCGTCCCAGTTGAGTGAGACATTCACAGTCGAGAGGATCAGGTTGAATCGACCTGCCTCGGCTTCGAGAGCGTCGTCATCGCGTGAGTTGACGATGCGATGCGCCCCCATCTTGCGTGCTTCCTCGGCTTTGGAATCCGATGATGTAAATGCGGTAACTTCGCATCCCCATTTGTTCAGGAACATCAACGCCATGTGACCCAGTCCCCCGATCCCGATGACCCCGACGCGATCGGTCGGCTTGATCCCGAGTTGGACGAGTGGGTTGAACACAGTGATCCCGCCGCAGAAGAGCGGTCCCGCGCTGACCGGATCGACCGAATCGGGGATGGGGATCGCCCATGTCCCGTTGACACGGACGCGATCAGCGAACCCGCCGTGACGACCGACGATGGTCTGCTCAGCGGTCGAGCAGAGGTTGTGATCACCCTTCATGCACTGCGTGCAGTGCATGCAGCATCCGGAGTGCCATCCGACGCCGACACGCTGACCAACCTCAAGGTGCGTGACCGCATCGCCCTTGGATTCGACGATCCCGACAATCTCGTGCCCAGGAACAAACGGGTATTCGGTCATCCCCCACTCGTTGTCGAGCATGGAGATGTCCGAGTGGCAGATACCACATGCTTCGACCTTGATATCGACCTGGTTGGCACCAAGATCATCCAGTTCATAGGTGAACGGTTCAAGCTTCGAAGAGGCTTCCGATGCGGCGTATGCGTTGACTGTGGTCATGGGAGTGTCCTTGAGCGAGTTTCAGGAAAGGTCAGTATAACAAGATTCAGAATGAGTCGGTGATTACAACCTCGTCGAGCGGGAGCTGCCCGCCTCTCGGGAACGCGTCCTGTGCTTTCTTCCCGATGACCACGATCATCCCCAGCACATGATCATCCGGGAGATTGATGATCTTGGCGAGTTCATCTGGGTCGTATCCGACCATAGGGCAGGTGTCGTATCCGAGCGAGGTCGCCGCGAGCATGAGTGTTTGCGCTGCGATCCCGACCGAACGCATTGCTTCGTCGCGTTCGAGCTCCGGATTATCTTGATAAAACTTCTTGATCGAGCTGACGAGCATCTCAGCGGTTTCTTTGGTCGCATTGACCCAGTACCGCTCGGTGTCTTTGCTCCATGCTTTCAGATCCGCCGCGAGTACAACGAGGAGAGATGCTTCAGTCAGCTGAGGCTGCCCCCAGCCGATCTCGCGGATTTGTGCACGCTGCTCCGGGTCTTTGACCACGATGAACCGCCAGTTCTGGATGTTGAACGAGGTCGGGGACAGCAGCGCGTGCTCGAAAAGGATCTGCTGATCCTCCTCACTGATCTGCACGCTTGGATCGTAACTCCGGACAGATCGTCTGGAGCGGATTGCATCGAGTGTGTCCATTGGTAGAGAACTCCTTTGGGTGGAGAGAAACTGAGAGCCGCGTATGGGTATTTCGCTGTCGAGCGGATTCTCGCAAAAACTAGGGTCTTTACCTCCGATCAAAGAGCCGCTCAAGCTCCTCGATGGTGAGCCGGACTGTGGTCGGTCGTCCGTGCGGGCAAGACGCCGCCCGTTCGGTCGTGTCGCGGAGCGCGATGATCTCCGCGAGTTCGGTCTCGCTGAGTTTGTCACCCGCTTTAATCGCGGCTTTGCACGACATCATGTCGAGCACCTCGTGGAGTGCTTCTTCCTTGCTCGGCACAAACCCCTCACGCTCAACCGCCTCGAAGAGTTCGTCAAGGAAGACACCCGGATCGACATTGCGCGACAGCAGGAAGGTCGGGACACTCGAGACACCAACCGATTTGGGGCCCATCGGCGCTGCCTGGATCCCGATGCGTTCAAAGAGTTCATCGAGCTCATCGAAGCGGTCGATCACCGCGCTGGGGACCTCGATCACGATCGGCGTCAGCAATCCCTGCTGCTCGAGCGCCCCCGCATCAGTGACGCGAGCGAGCAGCGTGTTGAACATCATCCGCTCATGGAGCGCATGCTGATCAATAATCAGCACCCCCTGCTCGTCTTGACAGAGCAGATAGCTCGAGTGCACCTGCAGCACCTTCACACTGTTGACGATCGGAGGCAGCAAACGCTCCTCCGTTGGTTGTGATGCAGGGGCCGATGACGGCGCAAAACTCGGAAGATCAGGAGTCTGCAGCACTTCAGTCAGTTTCGAGCGGAGTTCGGATTGCGTGCTCGCAGAGGTGCTGTTGGTATTAATGTACTCCACGATCTGATCGACCTTGTGCTCGACTGGTTGAGCAGTCATCGGACCGCTCGGCATGATCGCGGTAGATCCACCAAATCCGCCGGCGTTCGGGAGCCTCGACAGCACGCTCGGCGTGACATCCGCTTGCATCAGCGCATCGCGCACGCCGTGGTACACCGCTCGGTGGACCATCGACTGATCCCGGAATCGCACCTCGAGCTTTGCGGGATGCACATTCACATCCACCGCGTCCGGCGACATCTCGATCATCAGCACAGCGGTCGGATGACGACCCGGCTCGATCAATCCGCGATACGCCTCACGGATCGCGTGCGTGACTGTCTTGTCTCGGATGGTCCGTCCATTGAGGAATACATGCTGCGCTTTGGAGGTTGCTCGCGCGATCGAGGGGAGTCCGACCAGACCCCACATGAGCACGCCACGCGCGTTGTCGAACTGATCGACATTGACCTCGACGAGCTGGGATTCGAGCTCCTTCCCGATGATCGAGAGCGCCCGATCTCGCGGCGATTGATTCGGGGGCAGATCCAGCTTGACCTTGTCATCCCCGAGACACCGAACACCGATCGAGGGATTCGCCATCGCGAGATCGCGCAACCATTCCATGCACCGCGTCTGCTCCGTCGTCGGCGTGCGGAGGAACTTCCGCCGCGCAGGTGTGTTAAAGAACAGGTTGCGGACTTCGATCACCGTTCCCGCTGGACACCCCGCCGGGATCGGGTCCTGGATGCTGTCTCCCGATGCGTGAATGGAGCGTCCCTCGTCGTGCTCGTGGGTGCGTGAGGTGATCGTCATCCGCGAGACCGAAGCAATGGACGCGAGTGCCTCGCCTCGGAATCCCATTGTGGAGATCCGGTCTAGATCCTCGGATGCTGTGATTTTGCTCGTCGCGTGGGGCGCCAGCGCGAGTCGGATCTGGTCCGGATGGATCCCGCAGCCGTTGTCCGTGATCCGGATGAGTTCGATCCCACCCTGCTCAAGCTCAACGGTGATCTTCGTCGCGCCCGCATCAATCGAGTTCTCGACGAGTTCCTTCAGGACCGAAGCCGGACGCTCGATGACCTCACCCGCAGCGATCTGGTTGACCAGCAGTGGGGGAAGCTGCTGGATCACCGGCTGGGTCTGGAGTTGGGACTGGGGTGCTTGGGTCACGCTGGATTGTATGCGCCAATCGCATGACGGCTCGGGTGTAGATCGCTAGGATGGAGCATGAGTGACTCTATCTTCTCAAAAATCATTCGCGGCGAAGTCTCATCCCACAAAATCTATGAAGACGACTTCGTCATCGCGATCCTCGATATCGCACCCCTCTCGGAAGGACACACGCTGGTGATCCCCAAGGAGCCTGCGGCGACGATCGACGAGCTCTCCGACGACCACGCCGCAGCGGTCGGACGCGTGCTACCCCGGATCGTGCGAGCGATCAAGAAGGTCACCGGCGCTTCAGCCGTCAACATCCTCCAGAACAATGGATCCGAGGCCGGACAAGCCGTTGACCATGTCCACTTCCACATCATCCCGAGGTATGTGGATCGACCAGAGGGTGTCGGACTGCTGGTGGACTGGAAGCCAAGAGAACTCTCGCAAGACGAGGCGCTCGAACTCGGGAAGCAGATCAAGCGTCTGCTCTGAGACCAGTGCATTGATCGGTTCTGGCCGTACTCATCATTCGGAAGTTTTCAGGATCCGGGTCTGATCCGCCGGAAGCACCTGCACGCCCTGATTCGTTTCGAGTCTGATCGCGCTGAGCGGATTGATCGCGATGATCTTCCCAGTATACGGCGTGTTGTCATGCACAAACTTCCGCGTCTGACCAACGAGCGCATCGTTCGCGTTCCAGTGCGCCAGGACCTCATCCTCGCTCGCGACCGCGAACCAGTAGTGGAGGGAATCAATCAGCATGCACGCGAGATCGATCCGCGAAACATTGCTCCCGAGTTGCTTGAGCGAAACTGCAGATCCCTGAATTTCTGGGTGGAAATCCGAGATCGCTTGCGTGCAGTTGATCCCGATCCCGATGACGATCGAGTCGCGAGCGTATTCGATCAGCACTCCGGCGATCTTGCGTTCGGTGTTGTGATGAAGCATCGCGTGGATGTCGTTCGGCCATTTTACAGCGAACCGATGGTCGGGAGCTGCGCGTCCGATCGCGTCGAGTGTTGCGAGTCCCGCGCGGGCCGAGATGTTCGCGTTGCTCAGTTTCAGATACTCCGGACCGATCGCGATCGATGTCGGGAGTGTGCAGGAAAACGCGTCGTACCAGTTCTGAGCGCGTGATCCTCGTCCCATGAGCTGTCTGGATGCAACGACCATCGTCGCCTGGTGATCTGTCGGGAGACCTACACACGCACGGGCCGCGGCGTCTTGTGTGCTGAGTGTCTCATCGAACACCATCGCGCGATTGAAAATCGTCCCTTCCATTCGGGATTCCAGGCGATCGTGCCAATCGTGAATCTCGTCGTTGGATGCAATCATAGTGAATCGAGCCCAATATCAACACTCACGGCTTGGTGGGTGAGTCCACCGATGGAAACCCGATCGATCCCAGTCGTTGCGATCGATGGGAGTGTGCTCTCATTCACACCTCCGGACGCTTCCAGCAACAACTTCGGATTTCGTGAATCACGCAGAGCCACGGCTTTGGACAGCTGTTCAATACTCATGTTATCGAGCAGCACGATGTCACAAACTCCTTCATCAAGATCGAGGACCCATGCGAGCTGCTCGAGTGTGTCGACCTCGACCTGCACGAACGAGAGCTTCTCATCACGCGCCCTTCGTGATGCGCTCTTGATCCGATCTTTGAATGCTGTCTCATTCAGTCCAGCGAGGTGATTGTCCTTGATCAGCAGCGCGTCATAGAGGCCGATGCGATGGCTAACCCCCCCACCACAACGCACGGCATACTTCTCAAACGCGCGGAGTCCCGGAGTGGTCTTGCGTGTATCACAAATGCGAGCATTCGTCCCGCTCGCGAGTTGAACAAAGTGGGCCGTGCGCGTTGCGATCCCGCTCATCCGCGAGACGAGATTGAGAAGCGTGCGTTCGATGCGTACCAACGCAACCGCAGAGCCGCTGAGTGTTCCGAGCGATGCACCGATCCCGAGTCGCTCACCATCATGCGCGGCAGCAGCCCAGTCCATAGACTCCCCGTCTCGGAGAAACACCTCCAAGATATCCTCGACAAACTCCAGCCCCGCGATCGTCGCGGGCTCTCGGAGCGTGAGCTGCGCCGACGCGATATCGGCCGGAGCGAACATCAACTCTCCGGTCCAGTCGTGTGCGTCTGGACCAAGATCCTCGTCGTGTGCAAGCTCAATCAATCGCTGAATTTGACCAGTGGATCGGAGATTTGACGCAAACTCTGAAATGGACAGAGCTTGACTCTCGATCATCGGGAGCGCCGGGTCTGGACTCTGAATATCCGCAGCATCACGCAGGCTCATCGCCAATCCTAGACCAGTTATGCCCCCTAACCCTTGATCCCCCCTATCATCGGGTTGTATTGAAGGATGATGCCGACAGGGCTATAAATCATCTGTATTTTCGAGAAAGGATCGCTGCATGGGGCTTCTGGATGGCAAGGTTGGGTTGGTGGTCGGCATCGCCAACGAACGCTCGTACGCTTGGCACATCGCCAACGAGATTGTCGCACACGGCGGACAATGCGCCTACTCGCATCTCCCCGGCGAGAAGAACGCACGCAGAACTCGACGGGCCACAGAGAAAATCGCTCCGGATCCCGTGCTCTACGAATGCGATGCAGGCTCAGACGAAGCGATCGAACAACTCTTCAAAGACTACGCGAAGGACCATGACCGACTGGACTTTCTCATCCATTCCATCGCGTATGCGGATCGCGATTGGCTCCAGATCGGGAAGTTTGCCGACACCCCTCGTGATGCATTCCTCGAAGCCATGGACATCTCTGCATACACCCTCCTCGCGATGTCCGCACACGCGCGTCCACTGATGGCCAAGAACGGCGGCGGATCTATCATGGCCATGAGCTACTACGGTGCTCAGAAGGTCATCCTCGGATACAACGTGATGGCGGTCGCAAAATCGTGTCTAGAAACTTCAACACGCTACCTCGCCGCAGAACTCGGCGTGGACAACATCCGCGTCAACACGATCTCAGGTGGCTATCTCCGCACGCTCGCGAGTTCTGCCGTTGGCGGGACCGACGATCTTGAAGAACGAGCCGCGGAAGTCGCTCCGCTCCGCAGAACGACCGCTGGATCAGATGTCGGGAAGACCGCCGTCTACCTCGCGTCCGATCTCTCAAGCGGCGTCACGGGCGAGAATCTCTTCGTGGACTGCGGCGTCAACATCATCGGCGCATAAAGCAGACTGCTCGGGAGTGTACAGCACTCCCTAACAAAGACTAAAATTTGTGGATTCATTGTGGAAATTCACTGGCGTGTTCTTGCGTCCGTTACCGATACTAAAGGTATGACCGGAGCAATCAACAACCTCGCTTCAAGTCTTGCTGGCGCACCGGCTTCCAGCAATACCGCTGCACGCAAAAAGCAGGCAGAGGACACCGATACTTCGCGCCGGCGTGGTCGGGTCCACGACAGTTATCAAGCCGCGGTCGAGCAAGTCGAGCAACTCGACGCCGTCCGCAAACTCGCGGACGCGGATCAAGAAGAAGCCCGCGAGGATCGTCAAGAGCACCAGATCGGCTACAAACGGACCGGACAAGGGCGGAGCGATGAACGCCAGCCCCGACTTGATCTCAACGCGTAAAGCTCCAACTCCATCCCACAGAATCACTGCATACAAAGATGCCCTCTCTGAGAGGGCTCTTTGGTATACATCGGATGGGTAGTCAGAGGCTTATTTGCCCGAGAAGAACTTCTTGATGGAGTGGACCGTCGCGCTGCGACCGATCGCGGCGATGGACTCGGTCAGCGGGATGCCCTTCGGACAGACCTTAACGCAGTTCTGAGCATTACCACAGTTCTGGATGCCGTCGGCGCTGGTGAGGACTTCCATACGCTCGTCCTTGAGACGTTTGCCGGTCTCATGCTCATTGAAAAGACGCGCCTGGGAGATCGCTTGCGGGCCGATGAAGTCCTTGTCCCAGTTCTTCGGATCTTCTTCCTTGGAGAACTGAGGGCACGCGTCGAGGCAGCAACCACAAGTCATGCACTCACTCAGTGCGTAACGCATCTGCTGCTGATCGTGATCTTCCTGCGGTCCGGCGCCGAGGTTGTAGGTGCCGTCGATCGGGACCCACGCCTTGACGCGTTCGAGCGCGTTGAACATCCGTGAACGATCGACCCAGAGGTCGCGGATGACCGGGAACTTGGTCATCGGCTCAAGGACAATCTCATCACCCACGCGAGGAGCGTACTCGTCAATCAGACACGAACAGGATTGACGGACCCGCCCGTTGATCACCATCGTGCACGCGCCGCACACTTCTTCGAGACACCCGGAGTCCCAGACAACAGGAGTGGTTTCTTTCCCGTCTGCAGTCACCGGGTTCGCGGCGATGTAGCGCAGCGAGGAGATCACATTGGAGCCCGGTTCCATCGGAACCTTGAACGATTCCCACCGCCAAGGCTTCCCAGGACCGTCACAGCGTTTGATCTTGAAGATCACTGTGCGTCCCGGGACCGCGGCATCGCGGTTCGCTCTGCGTTCGTCTGCTCCGATCATGCTTGCTTGGGCGGCTCCCATAGTTTCATCCTTACATATTGCTTGGGAACGATCGTGATCGCTCCCGTGTTGGGTCATTCGAAGCGGGTGATTAGCTTGATGCACCGGCTGGTTCTGCGGCCTGAGTCTCAGCCGATGTATCGGCTTTTTCTGGTGCGGTCTTGCCGTAGGTTCGCGGACGGAGTTTCACAAGCCCCGCTTTGACCTCGACAAACTCGATGTCAGACTTACCCGTTGACGGGTTGAACTTCGCGACCGATGCCTTCCAGAACCGATCATCGTCGCGTTCTGGGAAGTCCGTCCGGTAGTGGCTCCCGCGTGATTCCTCACGCAGCAACCCGGCTTTCGCGATCGCCTCGGCGAGGATCAGCATGTCCCCAACCGTCCGCGTAAAGCTCAGCGATTGGTTGGTCCACATCGCTCCGTCCCCGAGTTCGACATTCTTGTACCGCTCGGAGAGTTCTTCGAGTTTCGCGAGACACTTCTCGAGACCTGCTTTGGTCTTGACCACAGTGGACTGGGCGTTCATGATCTCGCCCATCTCGAACGCGATCTGATACGGGTTGTTGTCCTTGTTCCCTGTGCCCTTGGAGGTTGTTGCGAGCA
>JAEPQP010000134.1 GCA_017640485.1 Phycisphaerales bacterium
AACGCGATGGGGATCAGAGAAGGGGTGAATGCGAGACCTTTGCATTCACAGCCTGAAACAAATTGGCACTTCAAACACCCCCACGGCGTTCGAGTGAACTCAGCGAGGATACCAGAATACCATCGAAGCCGCAAGAGAACAGTTGTGATTTTCGATTCGAAAGGATCCCGATGGATGATCAGATGGGCATGCAGCAATGGATCGCGCAGAGCGAACAGGGGATCGAATCGCTGAATCTAGGCGTTGAGGGGGTTCTGGAGTGGGCGCAGCGGTATCTGCGTTCGCTTGAGGATCGGTCGGTGTGTCCACCCGCAGTTTGGGGGGGTCTGCTCAATCACATGGACGCGGCTCCACCTGAGCGCGGGGTGGGGATCGGTGCGATCCAGAGTTTGATTGATGAAGCGGATGAGGAGTTCATGGATCGGCTGGTGCACTGGGGGTCGCCGAGGTTCTTTGCGTACTTCCCGTGCTCGAACTCCGTGCCTGCGATTCTGGGTGAGTTGATGAGTGCGGTGGTGAATGTGAACGGGATGTTGTGGTCGACTTCCCCGGCGTGTACGGAGCTTGAGGTCCGGATGATGGACTGGTGCGCGGAGATGTTCGGGCTCGATGATGGGTTCCGGTTCGACCGCTCGGAGAAGGGTGGGGGGTGTATTCAGGGGACCGCGTCGGAGGCGGTGCTCGCGGCGGTGGTCGCGGCGCGGAGACGATGCACGCGAAGGGGGATCGATCGGTCACTGGTGACGGTGTACACGAGCGACCAGGCGCACTCGTCTGTCGTAAAGGCGGCGATGGTCGCGGGGCTCGCGGATGATGCGGAGGATCGGAGCCGAGTGCGGGTGCTGGAGACGGACGCGGATCTGCGGATAGATCCACGGAATCTTGAACGCTTGATGCGTCAGGATCTTGATGCTGGGTTGGTGCCTGCGTTGGTAGTCCCGACGATCGGGACCACCTCGACGGGGGCGCGTGATCCGATTGAGGGGATCATGGATGTGGTGGAGTCGTTTGGGGATGATCGGGCTTGGGTGCATGTGGACGCGGCGTGGGCGGGGGCGGCGTGTGTGTGCCCGGAGTTTCAGGGCTTGCTCAGCGGCGCGGAGCGTGCGGACTCGCTGTGTATCAATCCGCACAAGTGGCTGCTGACGAACTTTGACTGCGATCTGTTCTGGGTGCGCGATCGGGAGGTGTTGGTGGATTCGATGAGTATCACGCCGGCGTATCTGCGAGATAAGGCGAGTGAGAACGGGGGCGGGGTGATCGATTACCGGGATTGGCATGTCGCGCTCGGGAGACGGATGCGGGCGCTGAAGTTGTGGTTTGTCATCCGCTGCTTCGGGGTTGAGGGATTGCGCGAGCATATCCGCGGGCATGTGGAACTCGCGGAGCGGTTTGAGCGTTGGGTGGATTCAGATGATCGGGTGGAGTTGGTGTGCGAGCGGATGCTCGGGCTGGTGTGTTTCCGCGTGGTGGGTGGTTCGGCTCTGACGAAGGGGCTGGTCGATGCGGTGAACGGGCGCGGGCGGGTGATGATCACGCATTCTGTCGTACCGATCGGTCAGGAGCGGGCTGGGGAATCGATCGCACGCGTGAGTGTGGGGACGCCAGGTGTGCAGGAGTCGGATATCGAGGTGTTGATCGAGGAGATCGGGGTTGGGTTGGATCGCGTGTTGATGGGGAACTAGACTCGGGGATGCGCACGCGTGATGCAATACCGAACACAATCATGAGCAGAGGAATGATCGCGGCGGGTCTCGTGGGACTCGCGGCGATCGGTGTTGGAGGGTGCACAAGCTCCACGGTGTATGACGGGCACGATTACCGGTTCACTCCTGCGAGCGATTCGTCTGCTGAGGGAGTGACGAGTGAGGATCGGCTGCGGATCATTGATGTGGTTCGTGAGGTGCTTGCGGATCATCGGTTTGTGCTTGATCGTGTGGATGCGAAGCGTGGGGTGGTGACCACTCAGGTGAAGACGACGCAGGGGATCGGGTCGCCTTGGGATGGGGAGCAGGGATCGCTGACTCAGGAGACGGCGGACTTTGTGAATCAGCACGAGCGTGCGGTTCGTGTGATGATTCAAGAGGATGGGGAGATCGTGGTTTCGGTGATGGTTCAGCGGGTCCACCGGCCGGGCTGGCGCGTGGAGACAGAGAGCATCGCGCGA
This sequence comes from Phycisphaerales bacterium, assembly GCA_017640485.1. Classification (GTDB taxonomy): domain Bacteria; phylum Planctomycetota; class Phycisphaerae; order Phycisphaerales; family UBA1924; genus UBA1924. Next base: position 2,168 of record JAEPQP010000134.1, read on the forward strand.
TCATCGCACTATGTGGTCATGGGGAGCGATGGACGGCGAGAGCCTTCACGGACGGTGACTCCGATCGGCAATGATGGGCTGCTCGCTGAACGCATTGGCGAAGAGATCAGAGCGCGGCTCGCGACTGATCAGCGCGGCGGTTGAGCGGGGTTGCGCGGAGTCTTTGTGGGGGGCTTTGATTATTGTGTGTTTGCGTGAGTTTGAGCTCAGGCGCTGGTGACTGGTTCGGCTGCTGGATTGCCTGCTGGTTGGTGGGCTCGATGAGTTCGGGATCGATCGTGATCTTTGGGAGGTCGTTGTCGTTGAGTGGGCTGCGGCGTCCGAGTGATCGGGCGATGAGCTGGCCTCGGCTCGAAGCGTTGAGTTTGCGGTGCAGGTTTTTCACATGATCGTGGACGGTGTGCGGCGAGCGTCCGATGCACTCGGCGATGACGCGGACAGACTTTCCTTCGAGGAGATGGTCGAGGATGGTCTGCTCTCGGAGTGTGAGCCAGGAGAATCCAGTGAAATGGTCGTGGGTGAGTTGGTGCTGAGCGAGTGCATCGATGTCGAAGGTGCTGCGTGCTTTGAAGGCGAGCGCGGACAGGGCTTCAGCGAGCAGCACCGGATCGAGCAGGGTGCTGGTTGTGTCGGTTTGTGCGAACGCGATGAGGCATGGGATTCTGGTGAGCGAAGTTGCGATTAAGGGGTCGGTTGGGGTGATCGGGGCGTAGGCCGCGATGGTTCTTGAGGTGTTGAGGAACTGGTTGGCGTTCCAAGGCTCGCTGAGTGGGTTGGAGAACCAGCTTGGGAGGAGTTTGGATGCGGCGGTGATGTACCCAGTGCTTCCGATCGATCTGGGGATCTGGATCGGGGTCGCGTCGATGCGATCGAGCGCGGATCGGGCGTGTTCGAGATCGATCGGCTGGGTGTTTGCGGGTTGTGCGTCGGGGGTGTCGCATCGGTCCATCACCCCTGTGGATTCTGCGGTGACTCGGGCGTGCTGGGTGTTGTGGATGGCGACGGCGAGTCCAAGGGTGATGTTCGGGTGGATTCTGGAGAGGGATTTGGCGGCTCGGGTGGTCCAGTCGTAGGTGGGGGCTGAGGGGAGGGAGGCGATCGAGAGGAGGGAGTTTGTGAGCCGACGAGCGTTGGTTTGTGTGTGGTGAGATCCGGTGTTGTGTGGGTGTGTGGTGCTCATGGAGGAGTCCTTGGCGGCATACTTTGTGTATATGAATACGGTTTCTAATAACCACTATCTGTGCTTTGGGATTGATCAATCGATGTTTTCTTGGTTCTGAGGGTTGTTTTGGTGGGAAGTGCTGAGCGTTCAAGGAATGGTAAAAATATCCGAAATATTACATATTTGTGTATTTGATCCAGTGGATGACACAGTGGCGAGTGCGCGGATAAATCGAGTGGTTGATCCCGAGTAATTCTCCGGAGATTGCTGGTTTCATGGGCACAATGGCGCATATTTCATCTAGGTTTCATGTTGTGTGGGACGAGTTTTGATCCTGAGGGTCTGTGTATGTCCGCTGTGCCGGGACAACAAGGGTTTATCTTTGAGCCGATCACTTGGCAGCCGGAGGTTCTGGCGCGTCTGGAGGATCGGCACCTTGTGGCTTGGGGGGATGATGTGCAGGTGCGGACGCGGTTCGCGGCGTGCTTCCAGCAGTACCTCTCGACGATGGCGGACACACAGGTTTGTGTGTTGCACGGACGCGCAATTTCGAGCATTGATGATCTGTGCGATCAGCTCGAGCGGTTGATTCCGGTCGATCGGTTGAGCCGAACGGTGGACGGTCCACATGGGATTTCGTCGCTGCTGCGTCAGCGGAGCGGGGTGCCTGGGCGTCGGCGCGAGCGGATGCGGGTGTTTGTGTGGCACGATGCGGATCTGCTTGCTCGGCGGGATCGAGCGTTGTTCCAGGACATGGCCGAGGTCATGGCGGGGGTGAGCGCGGAGATGGAATACGCCGACGACGGCGCGGTTCTGATCCAGCGATGTGTGTATGTCGGGTCGGGCGCGATCGAGCGTGAGGCGCGGCGGGTGGATTCTCGGCTCAACTCGTGGGGACCGGGGATTGGCGGGGAGATGCCGTTCTGGGAGCTTGTGAGCGGTCAGGCATCGCCGAGAACGACGCTGTGTGCGATTGATCGATTGCTCGCGGATTCGGGGTATTGATTCCGACTCCAGCGAACTGGATAGAAGAATGTGGTGGTGGGATAGATGGACGGCTCGATGAGCTGTTTTTTGTTGCGCTGATCGGGTGTGGGGGTTTACTTTGGGGGGCGGGATGGGATTGATTGGGGATGCGCATTATCAGTGGAGAGTTTCGTGGCCGACGATTGCACTCGCTTCCCAAAGGGGTGGAGACGCGACCGATTCCTGACATGGTCAAGGAGGCGTTGTTCAACTTGCTGCGTGGTCACTTCGAGGATGTGGGGGTGATCGATGTGTTTGCGGGTTCGGGTTCGGTCGGGCTCGAGGCGGCGAGTCAGGGCGCGAGCCGGGTGGTGTGTGTGGAGCGTGATCGGCGGATGGCGCGGACGCTCGAGGACAATATTGAGATGCTTGGGTGCGAGGATCGTGTGGAGGTCGCGGTGTGTGATGCGCTGGGGCCTGCGACCTTGGCGCGGTGTCCCAAGCCGGCGCACATTGTGTTTATGGATCCGCCGTATGCGATGGTGTGGGATCATGACGATTGGCCGAGGGTGAAGAAGCAGTTCGAGCGATTGATCGGGATGCTGGATGAGACGGGGTACGCGATCATCCGGACGCCTTGGCCTTTTTATCATCGCGAGTTGATCGAGGATGAAGGCTCGGGTGTTGATTCGAAGAAGGCGCCGGGTTCGGCGCGACAAGATGCGCAGCATACAGAGATGATCGACGGCGAGGAGATGGTCGAGATCGATCTGGACGGGGATTGGGAAGGTGAGATCGGGGGAGACTTCCCGAGCGATGCTGAGCTTGAGGGGATGGACGCGGACGCGGATTCGAAAGACGGCGGGAAGCGGAAGTATCGGACTTGGGACATCTCGCTTGAGATGGAGGGGGCGCATGGTCCTGAGACGCATGTGTATGGATCAACGGCGATCCATTTGTACATGCGGAAGGTGGAGGGGTCGGATTCGTCTGCAGATTGAGGCCGAATGGTGTTGGGGGTTCGGGAATCGCGTGCGATTCGGGGGTGCATCTGCATCGTGGATGGTGGGAACTGGTATATTCAGTATGCTCGCAGGGCGGTGTTTTGTGTGTGATTGAGCATGCTCTGTTGCGGGTTGTTGTCTGCTTTGGGTTTCTGATCAGGGGCCGCATGTGGAGCGATGCTGTAGTGAATCGGGTGTATGAGCGATTGATGGTGTGTGTGTTGATCGTGGTGGGGATCATCGCTTGTGGTGCGATGGGCGGGGATGATGAACTGACATGTCCTGAAGTGACGCGGACGGTGCTGGACTGCGGCGTCGAGGTGGTGGTGTACGCTCGCGATGATTTGGTCGGGGAGACGCAGGTCTGGGTTCGGTTGCATCATGGATCGATGCACGAACTCGATCACGAGCGCGGGGCTTCGGTGCTTGCGTCGCGTGCGGCGGTGCTTGGAGTGGGGGGTATTTCAGGTGATCGGATTTCAGACATGCTCGGGACACAACCCGATCGCGGGGTGATCGGTGAGCGTGTCCGGGTGGGTCTGGGTCATATTGAGTTTCCGTTCGAAGTTGGTGATCCTGGGTTGAGTTCGGATCTGGATTCGGATCTGGGTTCTGAATGGTCGAAGATGCGGGATGCGATGCGGGTTGGTCGGGCGTTGGTCGATGGGTATGTGCCGAGCGATGAAGCGATTGATCGGGCGCGAGAGGGGGTGTTGGGTGAGGTCGATCGGATTGATGAGGAGGAGGTTGATCGTTCGTTGATGCGTCGTTGGATCCCGGAGTTGGTCGGGGGGAGCGGGTATGGGAAGCTCCCGATCCCGAGCCGAGATGTGGTTGCGGGGATCAGCGGGGATGCTGTTCGCGGATCGGTTGAGCGTTTGTGGTCTGCGGATCGCGCGAGTGTGCTGGTCGTTGGGGATGTGGATGCGGATGAAGTGATTGGGCTGGCGCGCGAGGTCTTTGATGGATGCGACGGGGAGCGTCATGGTCATCGTGAAGATCCATTTCCGATCGTTTTTGAGGAGGGGCTGGGCGGGCGCGTGGTCACGCTTGGTGACGAGCGGGTTGGGTTGTCGCGGATCGGGCTGGTGTGGTTTGGGCAGACGCATGAGCCGAGGTGGGACGATGCGGGTGTGCAGGATCTCTTGGTGATGGCGCTGGTGGGCGAGTCGATGCGGCATCGCGTGAGTCTGATGCTTGGTGCGGAGCTTTCCAATATTGAGCAGGTGCGCGTCGATGCGGGTGATCTTCTGGGGAGAGCTCGGTACGGGCAGATCGTGGCGGTCTTTGATCATGGGTCGGGGGAGGTGGCTGAGCAGGATTGGGGTCGCGTGATCCGAGCGATGGAGCGCGAGCGCGTTCGTCTTGTGCGTGATGGGGTGAGTGCGAGCGAGATCGAGCGGGCGCGCGAGTGGTTGATCCAGCAGTGGGGGTATGAAGTGGATCAATGGAAAGGGTCGACGACGGATGAGCTGGCGCGTTCATTGAGCTGGATGATGATGATGGATCGGCCGCTAGTTGAGCTTGAGGATTGGGTTGACTGGGCGCGCGGGATGCTCGATGGGGTCGGGCGCGATGAGATTCATGATGTGATCCGTGCGATGTTTTATGGTGAGCCTGCGGTGTTGGTGCTGCTTGATACAGAGGATGCGGCGGATGAGGCAGACATCCGATCGGCTCTGATGAGCGCTCGCGCAGATGAACTCCCGGCGCTCGCTGAGGGATGGATTGATGAGCTGAGTGGTCCGATTCTTGAGCGGACGGGCGGGCGTGTGGGTCCTCGTGGCTCTCGCGATGACTTCAGCGGGGAGGTTGATGAGATCTCGCTGCATCCGGCTTCGGGTGTGGTGAGCGCGAAACTGGGGAACGGG
>JAEPQP010000216.1 GCA_017640485.1 Phycisphaerales bacterium
GACGGCGATGAGTGTGCCGCAGTGGATGAGGGTGGCGTTTGATCGGTCTTGAGCGTAGGAAAGAGAACAGACACAGAAACCGATCAGGAGAGCGAGGAGGGCGTGGGTGGCTCGGTGCATGTTTGCTCCTTTGAATGTTTAGCGGGCGATTTCGATCGCTCGGGTTTCGCGGAGTACGGTGACTCGGATTTCTCCGGGGAAGGTCATTTCGTGGGAGACGCGTTTGGCGATCTCGTGGGCGGCGAGCTAGGCTTCGTCGTCGGAGACTCGGTCGGCGTCGATCATGACGCGGATCTCGCGTCCGGCTTGGACGGCGAATGCTTCGACGACTCCGGGTTGTCCTCGCGCGATGTCTTCGAGGTCGTGGAGGCGCTGGATGTAGCGTTCCATGGATTCACGGCGGGCGCCTGGTCGTGCTGCGGAGACGGCGTCGGCGGCCATGATGATTGGGGTGTAGAGGGTGGTTGCTGGGATGTCGGCGTGGTGACCACCGATGGCGTTGAGGACGGCTTCGTCTTTTTCGCCGTATTGGGAGGCGAAGTCCATCCCGATCTTGGGGTGTCCGCCTTCCATTTCGTGGTCCATGGCTTTGCCGATGTCGTGGAGGAATCCGGCGCGGCGTGCGAGGCGGCCGTTGAGTCCGAGCTGGTCTGCGATGATTTGGGAGAGGTAGGCGACTTCGATGGAGTGCTTGAGGACATTCTGGCCGTAGGAGGTGCGGTAGGTGAGTTTGCCCATCGCTTCGATGACTTTGGGGTGGAGGCCTTTGAGTTTGAGTTCTTGGGCGGCGTCTTTCCCGGCTTTGATGACTTTCTCGTTGATCTCGGATTGGACTTTGTTGGTAACTTCTTCGATGCGGCTTGGGTGCATTCGGCCGTCGGCGATGAGGCGTTCGAGGGCTTCGACGGCGACGGCTTGGCGGACTTTGTCGAAACAGGAGACAACGATGACGCCTGGGGTGTCGTCGACGATGATGTCGGCTCCGGTTGCTTTTTCAAAAGCGCGGATGTTGCGTCCTTCGCGTCCGATGATGCGGCCTTTGAGATCGTCGGAGGGGATGGCGACGGTGCGGACGGTGGCTTCGGAGGCGTGCTCGTTGGCGTAGCGCTGGATCGCGTTGATGAGGATCTCGCGGGCTTCGTCCTTGGCATTTTCTTCGGCGTCTTCGATGATCTCTCGGGTGACTTTGCCCATCTCGTTTCGTGAGCGGTCTGCGACGCGTTCGAGGAGCATCTCTTTGGCTTGTGAAGCTTCGAGCTGTGCGACGCGGGCGAGTTCTTTTTCTTGCTTGCTCAGGAGATCGTCGAGCTTGGATTGCTTGGATTCGAGGTCGGCTTTGCGTTGCTCGAGCTTCTCGGAGCGGGCTTCGAGGGATTGCTCTTTCTGGGCGAGCGTTTCGTCTTTGCGATCGACGATGTCTTCTCGTTTGGCGAGTCGGCGTTCGGATTCGCGGAAATCCGCGCGAGCGGCTTCGAGTTCTTTATCGACTTCTTCTTTGCGGGTGAGGGCTTTGCGCTCGGCTTCGATGAGGACTTTCTCGGCAGCGGCTTTGGCGTCTTCTTCAGAGCGTTTGGTGAGCTGATCGGTCTCGGCTTTGATCGCGATGAGTTTTTTGGACGCGAAGGTGGGTGCGAGGAGGAGGCCGAGGATGGTGAAGATGATGGCGCAGACGACGGCGGTGATGATCAGGGGGAGGATTGAGCTCTGGGAAGACCCCAACTGGGTGGAATCAATCGGGTTCGATTGCAGGCTCATC
>JAEPQP010000041.1 GCA_017640485.1 Phycisphaerales bacterium
CCGATGGCTTTGCAGTAGAGCCCCGGTTCGATGGTGAGTACATCTCCCAGTACGAGTTCGGGGCCGCCGACATCGATGAGTGGTGGTTCGTGCACATCGAGTCCGATGCCATGTCCTGTGCCGTGGACCATGGAGCAGGTGGTGTCGGGTGCTGATTCTTCTGGGATCCCGATCTGGTAGCCGTGGGATTTGATGACTTCGATGGTGGCTTGGTGCACACTGTCAGCCGTGACTCCGGGTTTAACAGCGTTCTGTGCGGCTTCTTTCGCTTCGATAACTGCTGTGTGCATCTTGGCGACTTCATCCGGGATGTCGCCGTGGACAACGCAGCGGGTGCAGTCGCCGTGGTAATGGGATGATTTGATGTAGGGGAAGAGGTCGATGATGACGGGTTGACCGGTGTACAGGGGGCCGTGCCCTCGATCGTGGCAATCCGAACCGATGGGGCCTCCTGCGACAATTGATCCGTGAGGCGTGGCTGCTCCGCTTTCCATGAACCAGATATCAATCAGTTTGAACATGCGTTCAGAGGTGAGTGGTTGACCTTCGTGGAGGAGCTGACCGCTCGCGTCTGCGGATGCTCGTGCGATGGTTTCGCACGCCATGCGCATGCCGGCTTCGGTGATGGATTGGGCTTCACGCAGATGCTGAAGCTCCTCGGCATCCTTGGATCGGCGATCCAGCACTCCGAGGTCTGGATCGCACTGGATTTGGATCCCGGCCTTGGTGATGTAGTGGGCATAGATCGCGGGGAGTGTTCGGTCCACGATTGCTGTGGTGATCTGATGTCGAACAAGGCACTCGGCGACCGATTGAGCGGTCTCGAGTTCGCGGTCGCCGGTTTTCCAATCAGCTGGAGCGTAGTCCTTCGGGCACACGACCTCATCGGCACGCGCAGACTTGCGAGCGCGATCCATCTCGATATCGCGGATCATCAGCAGGCGGTGGGGATTCCCTGCTTTGGGGAGGATGATGAGCGCGGTCGGATCCCCAACGGAGAAACGAATCTGGTGGTACAACGCAAGGTTGGCCATCGGGCTTCCGGCGAACACGATTGCTTGATTGGGTTGGATCTCTGCCATAACGAACCATAGTCCTAGAGTGGTCGATGAGAATTGCGACATGGAATGTCAACGGGCTCCGGGCCGCACTCCGCAAGGGATTGCCCGAGCATATTGATCGAATCAATCCTGATGTACTCCTCATGCAGGAGGTGCGGGCGCTCCCGGAGCAGCTCCCCAAAGAGTGGCAAAAACCGGAGGGTTGGGAGTGTCTCTGGCATCCGGCTCAGAAGAAGGGATATTCCGGAACAGCAATCTGGTCGCGTGGCGGACTCAAGGAAGTCGAGCGCGGCGCCGGTGAGGATGATTCGGAAGGACGCGTCATCGTTGGGAAGGTCGGGAAGCTGAGGGTTGTGAGTGTGTACCTCCCTTCGGGCTCCTCTGGGGATCATCGCCAAGCCGAGAAGGATCGTTGGCTCGAGTTCTTCCATGCCTGGGCCGAGCCGATGCTCAGATCGAAAATCCCCACTGTGCTGGGTGGGGATCTGAACATCGCACACACAGAGCGCGATCTCTTCCATTGGAAGAACAACCAGAAGACCTCGGGATTTTTACCCCACGAGCGGGAGTGGATGGGGCGGTTAATTGATTCAGGATGGTCGGATGTGATCCGTGAAGTGAGCGGTAATGTAGATGGGCCGTATTCGTGGTGGTCCAACCGGGGGCAGGCGAGGGCGCTCGATCGGGGATGGCGGATCGATTATCTGCTGATGAACAAGGCGGCTCGCACCAAGATGACCGACTGTTTCATCGATCGTCAGAGCGGGATGGAAGTGTCGGATCATGCAATGGTTGTGGCGGATCTGGACCTATAACCCGGCTGCAGGAAGCATATGCTAACAAATTCCAATCATAAATATCAAGCTCGTCAAAAAACTGCGTGATTCCGGCCGTTCACGCTTGTGTACTTCGTATGCCGGCAGTACAGTATGTCCACCTACTACCAGTGCCTCTACTCGTTTGGGGCATGGATTCTTGAATGTTTAGGGTTGAGAGATAGGGAGATACCCAATGAAGAACTTGATGACCGTCGCGGCTGTTGCTGCTCTCGCGGGTGCTGCGAGTGCAGAAGTGTACAGCGACAACACCGGATCACACCTTGATGGTGGTGATCTTCACAGCTTCTACGCCGATCAGGGGTTTGATCACCTCGACATCGCGCAGGTCGAAGTGACCAACGATGCCAGCTTTATCTACTTTGATATCAGCATTGTCGGTGACATCGATGCCACCAACTGGGGCAAGTACATCATCGGCATGGACACCGGCGCCAACGCGGGTGATAACTCCACAGATCCAGGTTCATGGAACCGCAACGTTGACTGGGGCCGTGGGATCACCGACTTCGTCGGCTCATGGGCAGACGACGGCGGATCAGGTGCTGGTGGCGAGCTCCGCTCGTTCGACGGTACCAACTGGAACCTCACCGATGCGACCTACCTGTCCAACACCGACATCATGGGTTCGGACGCAAACCACGCGTCGGGCATCCATCGCATCGCAGTTTCGCTCTCAGCACTCGGTTTGGGTGTCGGCGATGTGCTCGAGTTCGATGTCTTCTCATCCGGTGGCGGTGCTGATCCGGGTGTCGATCACCTGAGCCGTTCGGACTTCTCATCAGATGACTGGGCAAACGGCTCAGTGGCTGGTGCGTTCCTGAGCTACACCATTGTTCCTGCTCCATCAGCAGTCGCACTAGTTGGTCTCGGCGGATTGGTTGCAGGCCGTCGTCGCCGCTGATTCAACCGATCAACGCATTCTTTGCATATGAAAGCGGGACCGGATTCGATCCGGTCCCGCTTGTTCTTTAGTACTCTCGAATCACACGGATGTGAACTCTGCAACCCGATTTATGGGCATCCGGCACTGAACAGTGTAAGGAACGCAGAGATATCGAAGAAGTCAAACGCGCCGTCACCAGAGAAATCAGCCGCGGGATCCTGTGCAGAGAAGAGTGTCAGGAACTGGGAGATGTCGAAGAAGTCAAGCTCTCCGTCGCTGTTGAGGTCTGCTTCACAGAGTTCACCACCGATGATGATGGTCTCGGTGACGACATTGGTCGTGCCGCTGTCTTCGATCGCGACCATGGTCACTTCGTGGCTACCCGGATCGAGGTTCCCGAATGAGTAGCGGTATTCGAATCGGTCGTATGGCGCGACCAGGTTCGAGCTGTTGATGAGTGTGAGCGGATCGACTCCATCGGGAACATCGATCAGCATATGCAGCGTGGTCGTGGTTCTATCGAGAGCACGCACGGTGAGTGTTGGGCTCTCGTCCTCAAGAACCTGTCCCGCTTCAACGAGTTCGACCTCAGGCGGGAGACGATCGATGTACAGCACTTTGCGGATCTCACGGAACATTGGGGAGGTCGCTGGATCGCGATGGCGGAACACGATGACCGTCAGATAGTTCCGACCCTCGTCGAGCTGTGTCGCATCAATCTGCTGGCGGTACAAACCAAATGAGTTGCCCGAATCGAACAACGGCTGGTTGACAGTCAGGAACTGCTCGAACCCTGCGAGCCCCAGTGCTGTGGTCGGGATATCGGTTGAGCCGTTCCCGTTCCAGTCGCGGACCCGCTGGTTGAATGCGAACATCGCGTTGTCGTCGGTGTTCGGATCGAGCGGATCGCCGGCGCTTGTCTGGACGCGGATCTCGAACGAGTCATCATTGATGACCTGCATCTCGGTGAGGCGTTGGATCCAGTCTGGGAAGTTGTCAGGGTCGGGTTCAATGACGCCGTCTTGTCCGATGAAAGTGACCTCGGCTTCGGGAAGGGCTTCTGCGTAGATCACATAGCCCTTGCCGTGGGTACCTGCGGAGGAAGTGTTGTTGGGGACGCGGAGGGTGACTGAGCCTCCGAAACCTACGACGATCGTCTCAGCAATGTCATCATTGGGATCGACCATCGGATCCGCGGCGTTCCCGGTCATCTCGTGGAGACGGGTCCCTTGTGGGTAGGAAGTCGCGACGGAGACGGTTTGGAATCCTGAATCAAAGCGGTCGTTGACTGCAGTCAGAACATTCGCTTGACCGTTAAATGCACGCTCGAAGACGAGCACATCGTTGATATTTGCGTTGAGTTGGAAGTATTGACCAAACGCAACTTGATTACGGATCTGGACGAGCTTGGTGACGGTGTCATCAAGCTGCTGGGTCGCTGGGTTCCAACCAAGCGCCGAGGGCATTCCTTCGCGTGGGTAGAACCCGTTGCTACGCGAGAAGATGGCGCGTCCGTTGTGATAGACGATCGCTCGGCCAGGTCTCATCAGCATGTAGGCGTGCATTGGGTAGCCCTGCTGTTGGACAGTCGGGAGTGGGGGGAGTGAGCCACCGTTTCCTACAGATCCGTTGTCGTGGGAGAAGACATGGTTCAATCCCATGGTGCCGTTGACGATCCCGTCGTCGGCGACATCGAGATGGCCCGAATCGACATTGGCGTTGATCGATGCCCATGATCCCAACCCGTTGGCGTTGAGCAAATCACGGAGGCGAGCGGCTCCTTGAAGATCGAGCGCGTCACGCTGAGCGAACGCATCGCGGCGCGTTTGGTTGTTGAGGATCTCGAAGTTTCCGGTGACATTCTCTCCGAAGGTGAACGGATTGGTTCGGATGCCGTCGGGACGAACACGGAGGTTGTGGATCGCGGAATCAAAAAATCCGTCCCAGAACCAGCTGGGGGTGTGCTTGTGCGCATCGAGGCGGAATCCGTCGACGCCCTGGACTTCGACCATCCACTGCGCCCAGCGCATCAGGAGCCCGGTCGCGTTGTCCGCAACGGGATCGCCGTCGAGCGGGGTATCGATGTTGTATGGATAGCGGGTGAAGTTCAGCGTTCCTGGATTCCGGCTGGTGCCCGGGTTCACGATCATTTCGCTCGGGAGGGCCTGATCGGTGTAGAAGCGGGCATTGTTTGGATCGGGAACATTGAATAGGTTGCCGCCTGGGATGTTCTGCGGATCGGAGGGATCAACCGGCTGGCGGATGAAGGTGTGGTTGGTTTCTTGTGCGATATCGACCAGAGCAACCAGATCGCCGCGGAGCAGGTCGTAGTTGGGCGCTCCGGGGTTTTCAGATTGAAGGTACCCGAAGGCGTTCCCGTTGTGGAAGTCGCCCCAGTCGTCTGTTGGAAGCTTGTCGCGGGGCGGGTCTTCGCGTGGGATCCAGAAGCCTGGGTATCCGCCTTGTGCATAGAACGCATCAGAGGTGGTTCGTCCCCCGTTGTGGTTGAAGATGCCGTCGATGTACACCTGCGCACCCGAGAGCTGCAGTTCGTCGATCATTGCTTGGAATGTCGCTTCTGTCCCGTAGGTTGTTCGCTCGCGTGAAGGCGAGAAGGTGAGCAGCGGGGGCTTTCCAAGATCGAAGCGATCGAACGGGTCGTAGCCAACAGAGTTGAATGATGCCTTGGAGGGCGGTGGGAGCCAGAGTGCATCGTACCCGGCGACAAAGATATCCGGGGTGCGTCGCTCGATATCGTCCCATTCAGTCTCGAACCACTGGAGGTAGTTGAGTTTGGTTTGGGCGTTGGCAGACTGAGTCAGGATCGCGGATCCAAAGACCAACGCGGTGGTCAATAATTTTGTGCTCGAGAGCCTGGAGATGGTTGGCATCATGCCCTTTCGGAAGTTGCATGCATCCGCTCGGATGAGGGATCGCATAGAGTGGCGAAATACTTCGAGATTATGGACGATTTTAGAGAGTGAGTGAACCAAAATTAGCAGACTTTCGCAGGTTTTCTGCCCCGAGAGTTGCATCAACGCTGGTCCGAGAAGTATTGTGTGTGCTGATCAAAATACTCATGCGCGTCGCATGGGTGAGAATCCGTCTTTAAGAGGTACAGCGTGAAAAATCTTCAGAGCTTCCAGAGTCTACTGGCCTGTGTTGTCATGGGTCTTTCTTCCTACGCGAGCGCGCAGGTTGCTCAGGTTATCGGGGACGGGATTGTCCGATTTGACAGATCCCATGAAGCACGACTCGAACGGAAACCATCTTTCGCGCTTGTGCAAGAGTTCGACTCGTTCGGGGATGTCAGTCTTGAGCATCTCCCGGTTGTTCCCAGCTACTCAATGGACTCGGAAACTGGTCGTACGGTTGCAGCTATTCAGATCGAGGAGGGGACCTCTCTCTATGGCACGGGTGAATGTGCCGGGCCGCTGCTCCGCAACGGGTTTGTGACGGAGACCTGGAACTACGACGCATTCGGATACGGTCTGGGAGCAAAGAACCTCTATACATCCCATCCGTGGGTGCTGGCTGTACGCAAAGACGGCACTTCATTCGGGGTGCTCGCGGACACCACTTACAGGTGCGAGATCGACCTCCGCGGCGGGATCACATTCCGTGCTGAGGGTGGCGATTTCCCAGTCGTCATCATTGATGGCGACTCACCTCAGGAAGTGATGAAAGGGCTGGGGATCCTGACCGGAACGATTGCGATGCCACCGAAATGGGCGGTGGGGTACCACCAGTGTCGATACTCGTACAACCCGGATACACGCGTGAAGGAAGTGGTCAATGAGTTCAGGGCACGCAATCTGCCTGCTGATGTGATCTGGATGGACATCGACTACATGGACGAGTACCGCGTCTTCACCTTTGATCCTGAGCAGTTCCCCGATCCGAAGGGGCTCAACCAATGGCTTGATTCCAAGGGCTTTGCCAATGTCTGGATGATCGATCCAGGCGTGAAGGACGAGGATGGGTACTTTGTGTCCGACTCGGGCGACGAGCACGATGTCTGGGTTCGTGACAAGGACGGGAATGTGTACAACGGGAATGTCTGGCCGGGCGTGTGTGTGTTCCCGGATTACCTGAACAAAGATGTTCGCAACTGGTGGGCTGGGCTCTACGAGGAGTTCATGGCTTACGAGATCGACGGTGTCTGGAACGACATGAACGAACCCGCGGTGTTCAATGTCGAGAGTAAGACGATGCCTGAGACGAATATCCATCGCGCCGATCCGGAGCTGGGTGGAACAGACACACACGACCGCTACCACAATGTCTACGGCATGCAGATGATCCGTGCGACACGCGACGGGGTGATGGCCGCGAATCCGGACAAGCGTCCGTTTGTGCTCTCTCGTGCGAACTTCATCGGAGGGCATCGCTACGGAGCGACCTGGACCGGCGACAACAGCGCCAACTGGGCGCACCTGGACATGTCGATCCCGATGTCGATCAATCTCAGTTTGTCGGGTCAGCCGTTTGTTGGGCCGGACATCGGGGGGTTTGCGTACAACGGCGACGGCGAGCTCTTCCAGCGGTGGATGGGGTTCGGTACGCTCTTCCCATTCTCGCGTGGTCACACGGCAAAGGGGAACATCGACAAGGAGCCTTGGGCGTTTGGTCCTGAGGTCGAAGCGACCTCGCGCCGGGCGCTCGAGCGTCGCTATCGGTTGATGCCGTATATGTACACGCTGTTCAAGGAATCATCGGTGACTGGGATGCCGATCATGCGTCCGACCTTCTTTGCGGATCCAGCCGATCTTGCGTTGCGGTCAGAAGATGATTCTTTCTTGCTTGGATCGGATCTCTTAGTTGTCACCAAAGCGACTCCAGTCGGTGACCGGGTCTCGGTGATGCCGGCTGCGGTTGATGGCGTCGAGTGGGCGGAGTTTGATTTCCCGGACTTCAAGTCCGGGCGCGACTCAAAGGATGAGAATCTCCCAGCGATGTTCATCCGTCCGGGTTCGATTATCCCTTCAGCACCCGTCACCCAGCACTTCGGGGATCGTCCCGACTCGCGCGATGAGCTGACCCTGATTATTCACACCGATGCAACCGGTATGGCGCATGGCTGGATGTACGAAGACGAGGGGGAGGGCTTTGGATACCTGATGGGTGAGTTCGAAGTCTTGGAGTTCAGCGCGTACGAGAGCGATCGGGAAGTGCTTGTTCGCGTGCACAGCGCTGCCGGGGACTTGAGATACCCTGACCGGGCAATCAAGGCACGGGTCATCGGTTCAGATAAACCAGTGCGGGTTGAGTATCGCTAAAAGCGTTCGTTCGACACAGATCAAAACGACCAATCAGCCTGCAGTAGTGCGGGCTGTTTCTTTGGTAGCAAGGGTGAGGATATTGGTCTGTGTCATGTCGCTGTCTTTGAGTTCGCCCTTGATCTGACCCTCTCCCATGACCAAAATGCGATCGGAGAGCGCGAGAAGTTCGGGCATCTCAGAGGAAACGAGCAGGATCGCGAGCCCTTGATCCGCGGCTTCGCGGATGAGTTTATAGATTTCCGATTTGGTTCCAACATCAATACCACGGGTCGGTTCATCAAGCAGCAGGACTTTGGTCTGATCGGTCATCCAGCGAGCGATGAGGAGTTTCTGTTGGTTGCCGCCTGAGAGTTCGCCGGGTGTGGTTTGTGTGAGCGAAGCGGTCTTGATCTGGAATCGGTTGATGCGTTGCTTGACAGTGTCGATCTCATCTGATTGCTTCCGGATCCCAGCGAATCCGGAGATGCGTTTCATGATTGGAGCGAGGATGTTCTCGTCGATCCCGAGGTTGAAGAACAGTCCCTGGATGCGTCGGTCCTCAGGGACATACCCGAGCCCGATACCCGCTTCGATCGCGGCTCGGATTCCTTTGCCTAGGATCTCCTTCTCGCCGACACGGACTGAACCCTTTGCCCGCTTGTCAATGTTAAAGACTGCATCGAAGAGTTCGGACCGTCCTGCGCCAACCAGGCCTCCGATGCCGAGCACTTCACCCGGATAGAGATCGAGGGAGCATTGATCAAGTTTCCCAGGCGAAGAGAGGTCACGAATTTTGAGAATCGGATCTCCGCGTTGTTCGTGCGGCGATTCGCCGATCGTTCCGGCTTCAACTTTGAGCGCCATGGTCTCAGCGGACTGGTTCGAGCTGTGCGCACCCGCTTCTGGGGTCGCGATTCTTCGGCCGATCATCTGTTCGACGAGTGTTGGCTCGTCAATCTCGCTGACGATGTTTGTTGCAACGAACTTGCCGTCTCTGAGGATGGTGACGCGGTCGCAGCAGGTGAAGATCTCGCTCATGCGATGGGAGACATAGATGATTGTGAGTCCCTGAGCCGCGAGATCACGCGTGATTCCCATGAGGATTGATGCTTCGGAGATTGAGAGCGACGAGGTGGGTTCGTCGAGCACGATGACCTTCGCGATCATGTTCCCCTGCTCCTCCTTGTCGAGCGAGGCTGCGATCTGGCAGATCTGTCTCCGTCCAGGAGAGAGGTATCCGAGCGGTTTGGTGACATCAATATCCGGGTCGAGTTGGTGGACCAGTGCAGCAGCACGGCGTTCCATCTCGTGGAAATCAACCGTCATCCCCTTTGTTGGGAGGTCATGCAAGCAGAGGTTTTCCGCAACAGAGAGATTCGGGCATTGCGCAAGTTCCTGGTGAACGATCCTGATCCCCGCGTGGAACGCATCGTCGAGCGATCCGGGTTCAAGAGTTCTTCCGTTGATCGTGACGCTCCCAGAGTTTTGAGCGTGGAGCCCCGCGATGACTTTCCCGAGCGTGGACTTCCCCGCTCCGTTCTCGCCCATGAGTGCATGCACCTCGCCTGGGAGGAATGAGACACTGACATCGTCGAGCGCTTGGGTGATCCCAAAGCGTTTGGAGATGTTGGACGCGATCAGGTTGGGGGTCTGGTCAGACATAACGGATGGACTGTCACGATGAGTGATCAATCCTCACCAAGCCAGGTTTCCCAGTTCTTTGCGAACTCTTCGGCGGACTCTGAAGTCACGATGTCGAAGTCCGCGATGACCATCTCCGATGCGGGGCTTCGGTCATAGTGGAGTTTCTCGACGATCATTTCGACGGACTTTTCACCCCATCCGAAGTACGGCTGGCCGACCAGCACTTGGACTTGCCCTTTCATCGCGTATTCGAGTGGGAGTGGGAGGGGGTCCATGGACGCGATCTTGGCGTTCTCGTAGATGCCGTCGAGCGCGTTGTCTGTGTAAAGGGGCCAACCACCGACGAGTGCCCAACCGGTGATGTCCGGGTTGGCGGTCTGGACCTGCTGCATCTTCGCGGCTGCTTCGGTCGCGGTTTCGGGCATGAACGAGAAGACTTCAGGGGTCGCGATACCTTCGTATTCCTTGGCCTGTTCGAGAACACCCTCGACGCGGGCTTGGAGGTTTGTTGCCGCTGGATTCCCTGTCAGGACGGCGACCTTGCCTTGGTTGTTCATGACACCGGCGAGTTGCTTCATGACTTCCTTGCCTGCTTCGAAGTCATCGACGCCGTAGTACGCCATGCGTCCAGACTCAGGAGCATCTGAGTCGAAGGTGACGACGATCACGCCCTTATCAACCGCGGCTTTGAGTGCGCCGGTCAGGAGGTTGGCGTCGGTGCATGAGATCGCGATGCCGTCCACGCCCGACGCAACGAGCGTTTCAACATACTGAGCTTGGACCTGTGCGTCTTCCATCGCGGGGGTCTGCCAGAGGATCTCTACGGATGCGCCGTCGAGTTCTTCGCTCAGACGCTCACCAGCAGCGAAAGCTCCGTTCTTTGCGGCAAGGAACACAGGGTTTGAGTTGCTCTTTGCGATCACTCCGATCTTGTAGACCATATCGCTGGATGATTCAGAGCCAGAGCTGGCGGCATCGGTCGCGTCTTTGGAGTCGGTGGACCCGGAGCATCCGACGAGCGCGAGTGCTGAGATCGAGGCGAGGGTCAGGAGGGTGTTGTGGATTCGCATGATGACTCCGTGTGCAATGGTGTGTGCGTTATGCTTTGCGGGCTTGGATCCGCTGTTTGGTTTGATCGATGACGACCGCGATGATGATCGCGGCTCCCATGACGATCTGATTATAACTGGTGTCCACCTTGAAGATGATCAGGGTGTTGTTGATGAGCTGGATGATAATCGCGCCCAGCACCGCTCCGATGATCGTCCCGCGACCACCCATCAGGGATGCTCCACCGATGACGGTCGCTGCGATGACCTGGAGCTCGTACGCGTTCCCGGCGTTGGTTTCCGCGGCTCCGTAGTACCCCAGGTAGGCACACGCCGACAAACCACAGAGGGCACCGGTGATGGTGTAGACGAGGATCTTGACCTTCCCGACCGGGATCCCGGCGTACTTCGCGGCGACTTCATTCCCACCGATCGCAAACACGCGGCGGCCGAAGACGGTCTTGGAGAGCACGAACCATCCCGCGATGCCGCACAGGATCATGATGATGACGGGGACCGGGTAGACGCCGTAGAACTCGGCTTTGAAGAAGCCGGTCGTGAACGAGGTCGGGAATCCGCCGATGGACTGGGTGCCGTAGAGCTCTTGTGGGATGACGACGGTCAGTCCTCGGAGGATCGCCATCATTCCGAGCGTGATGACAAAGGGGTGAACCCCCAGCCCGACACTCATAGAACCATTCGCGAGCCCGCAGAGTGTGCCGACAGTGATGCACACAAGCAGCGCGACGGGGACCGCGACGATCCATCCAGTCTCGGGTGGGAGTGCTTGGAGCGCCATCGCGCCGACGATTGCGGATAAGCCGTAGATGGAACCGACCGAGAGATCAATTCCCGCGAGGATGATCACCCCAGTCATCCCGACTGCGATGATCGCAAAGAAGCTCGCGTCTTTCGAGACGAGCACAAGGTTCGATTTGTTGAGGAACGGGTTGAGCTTGGTCGCTCGGTAGAGGATCCCGGTGCTTGAGTCGTAGTTCTTGATCTCGCTTGCGGGATAGTCCTTGGAATCCTCTCCGGTTTGCACGCGATAGGTATGGATCTTGGTGCGCGCGATGGTCCCGCTTTCATGGACGGTGCCTTGGTCGTCGAGGAGGAGGACCTGCGCGTTTTCTGGGAGTTCGATCGCGGTCTTGGTTTCAACCGGGCGGACAGCTCCATAGAGCGTGAGGCCGAGCGACATGAGGATGATGACCAGAATAAGCCCCGACTCTTGGTGAGCCAGGAGTCGTTTGATCAGAGGGGGCTTGGTGCTTGCTGATTGGGGAGCGGGGTTCGCTTGCGTCACGGGTCGCCTCGATCAATCGTCTTGGTCGTCATGGTCGTGGTGATTCTTGGTGAGATGTTGAGTGGAGATCAATCAGTCCATCGTCCGGACATAGCGGCTGCGTCCCGGCTTGTAGAGTTCCATACTCAACCCTTCAGAGCGGAGCTCCTCGCGGAGTTCATCCGAGTAGTCCTCGTTGTTGGGATCCGCGAAGAAGGTACGCTGTGGGTTCTTTTCGAGGAACTCGACATGACCATCGGTGAATGCGAAATATCCGCCGCCTTCGCCGTGGTTGTCGACTTCTCCGTATCCGGTGACCGGGTTGTATCCGACTTCATCAAGGACTTCCTGATTTTCAGTGCCGGGGGTGTCGTCAGCCCAGTTGTATCCGTACCACGCGTTGAGCGCGATGTCGTTGGTGTTGGTTTCATCGCCGAAGAACGGGATGGAGTAGGGGAGTCCGGGTTCATCAATGCGGAGTCCGGCGATGTAGATGTAGCTGATGTTGTAACTGATGACCTGTTCTGGTGAACCTGCGGGCTCGGGCACTTTGTCGATCCGGTCAGTATCGCTGTAACGGTCGCTGTCACGGAATGGAACTGGAAAGTAGCTGTCCGCTTTATCTCTGGGGCATACAAGAACCTCGAAGCTGTCCAGATATCCCTTCATGACTGGATCTTTTTGGCCATTTCCATACGCGCCGATTCCTCCGAGTGGAGAACCGACATACCCCACATCGCCGTCGTTTATTGTTGGTGCAGGGCCGCCGTTCCATTGTGCGTCTCCTACTTGTAGCGTCGAGAAGAATCCTGCGAGTCCACCCGCGCCTGACTGCTTATCGATGATCTCACCGCGATTTGGATTTGGATTGGCTCTGTTTTCAGCTGGAATAAGCGGGAGCCATCCCTTGTTGTCGTCGGCGTAGAGCGTCATGGATTGGGCGATCGATCGGTTGTTGACCTGACATTTGACATCCTGAGCGGACTGTCGTGCTTTGCCGAGTGCTGGGAGGAGGATCCCGATCAGGAGCGCGATGATCGCGATGACGACGAGGAGTTCGATCAGGGTGAATGCCTTGAGGCGATGCGGATGCATTGGTGGTATCCTTCTGAGGATCGAGAACTTCATGGGATGGAATCGCAAGAAGTCTGGTAGGGTTGCTGTCAAAAATGAAGGTATCCAAAAATACCTCTATGTTCCCAGTGGGGACTTTACTGGATGAAATCAGCCGCGTCAATAGGGAACGGTCATGTGTGAGAATCAGTTTTATAAGCTTCCAAGGTCCCAGAACCGGATCATGATCGTGGGGCTGGTGATGTCGATCCTCGCATCGGTGGTCTGTGCCGAGCGATCGGATGCTGGAGATGACCGCAGATCTGGTGGGGATTCTGGTCTCCGCTGGTCTCAGGGGATGCTCTGGTATCAGGTCTTCCCTGAGCGATTTGCCAACGGGAATCCCCGAAATGACCCGCTTCAGGAGCGGAGCACGCTGGTTGACTGGGAAACTTCGTTTGATGATGCGTCGATCGAGGAGGTTGAACGGGCGTGGATGCTGCAAGCCGGGGAACCCCGGAGGTTCCGATATCATCCCGGCTTGCAGGGCGGATCCGCAGCGAATGTGATCTTCAAGAGGCGATACGGAGGTGATCTACAGGGGGTAATTACTCATCTAGATCATCTGCACGATCTCGGGATTCAGGGCATTTATCTCTGTCCGATATTTACTTCGACCTCGCTGCATAAATACGACGCCGCGGATCATCGGCACATCGATCCGACTCTCGGGCATCCAGGAGCGAACCCGTCGGTCGGCGTTGTCCGGTTCGATCATTCATGGGATCCGAGTGATGAATCTACTTGGGATTGGACCGAGTCGGACCGTTGGTTTGTTGAGACATTCATCCGAGAGGTGCACAGCCGAGGGATGAGAATCATGCTCGACGGCGTCTGGAATCATGTCGGGGTGGACCACTGGGCGTTCCGCGATGTGATCGAGCAGGGGGAAGAGTCGGAGTTCGCAGGTTGGTTCGAGGTCGAGTTCGATGAAGATGGCAAACTCGCGGGTTGGAAATCGTGGAACGGGTGGAGTGGGGGGCTCCCGGTGTTCAAGCAGACCCCCAGCGGTGATCTGGCTCCGGGACCCAAAGCGCACATGATGGCGGTCACCCGTCGGTGGATGGATCCCAACGGGGACGGTGATCCGTCCGATGGGATCGATGGTTGGCGTCTGGATGTGGCCAACGAGATCGGGCGACCGTTCTGGAAGGATTGGAGGGCGCTGGTCAAAGAACTGAATCCCGAAGCGCTCATCGTTGGTGAGATCTGGTTTGATGCCCGGGAGTACTTTGATGGGACCGCGTTCGATGCACAGATGAACTATCCGATGGCGTACGCCGTGTCGGACTGGCTCTCGATTGGGCACATGAAAGGGGATGCAAGATCACTCGCCGGTCGATTGACCGAGGTGTATTCGCACGAACTGGAAACCGATCTCAGGCAACTGAATCTCATGACTTCCCACGACACAGAGCGTCTTGGCTCGCTCTTGGAGAATGACTTTCAGCGTGGATTTGATCGAGATGCGCATCCTTGGAGAGATGCCTATCGCTACGAGAAGCACACGGTCAACGATGAAGCGATGGTGAAGGCATTGGTGGCGAACCTGGTGATGGTGGTGAACCCGGGATCGGTTATGGTCTACAACGGCGATGAGTTCATGATGCCTGGAGCGGACGATCCGGACAACCGCAGACCCATCCCGACGGCGTATCTGGATGAATCCGGGTTATCCGATCGGCAGGAGTGGTACCTGAATGAACTCAGATGGATATTCAGTCTGATTCGCGATCCCGAGATCGGGGATACCCTCCGGTTTGGTTTAGCGCGTTGGGAATCGGATCCGGATTCGAAGATTCTGAGGATTGAGCGGACGCACAATGGACAGCGAGTGGTCGTTGATATCGGACCCGCCGATTCTCAATGGGAACCCTGGATCTTGAACTCTGCACCTCTACTGAAGGATCATATTTTTCAGCGTGGGAGTGAATCTTGGCGCGTGAGGATCGGTTTGCAAACTGATTAATACAACTCTCGGGTTGGAGCGTGCATTGGTCGAAAAAGTCGATATTTTGGCCGATTTGGTGTCTGCTTTTCCAGTTTTGTGATAAAGTGAAGCTGATTTAGGCGCGCCTCCTTTGTGCGTCTATCGCTAATTCAACACACTGGGGCCGGGGTATGGCTCCATCGAGGAGATTCTGATGAGACTGACTACCAAAGCAATGACTTCCATGCTCATGGCATGCGCTGGTGCCGCGATCGCACAGCCAACGATCGACGGGCTGTATGATGCGGCGACCGAAGGGGAGTTTTACAGCGACATCCTCTGGACACAGAATGTCCCAACAGGATTCGGTGATAACAGTGCTGGATTGTTCGAGGGCGGCGAGTTCGGCAACCCAGAAGTCGTCGATACCGGCGTTGAACTCTGTATCCCACTCGCATCACTCGGTCTGACCGGCAACGAGACCATCCGCATCGCGGGTTGGGTGAACTCGGGTGACCGCACCTTCAAGTCCAACCAGATCATCGGCGCACTCCCGATCGATACCAACAACCTCGGCGGGCCGCAGGATTTCAATGCCGCTCCGCTTGATGGCACCACCCAGCATATCGAGGTCGACCTCAGCGTTGTTCCTTCATCCGGCGCGACAGTCG
Source organism: Phycisphaerales bacterium (assembly GCA_017640485.1). GTDB lineage: Bacteria > Planctomycetota > Phycisphaerae > Phycisphaerales > UBA1924 > UBA1924. The sequence continues at coordinate 15,737 of JAEPQP010000041.1, forward strand.
ATGGCGAACTCGGTGCTGATCTATGGTCACAAGAGTTCCTTCAAGGGAACTTCACCGGGTTCGGTGATGAGACCGACGGTACCGTTGACGGTTCAGGTCCGAATGGTGGTGGTTCGGAAATCGACGGTATCTACATCTCGAAGGATGCGACCAACCTGTACATCTTTATCGCGGGTAACCTTGAGAATAATGGGAACTCGATGGATCTGTACATCGATACCGGCGCTGGTGGGGATAACCAACTCGGGAGTGGATCGGGCGACGGCGGATTCATCGTTGATGGACAATCAGGCTTGGTCTTCGATGCCGGCTTCGATGCGGACTATGTTGTCTCGGTCGATACATGGAACGACGACGAGGATGACGGGACAACCCCGAATGTCCCTCGTGCGTTCTTTGGTCCGATCGGTTCGGATATCGATGATTTGGGCTCCCTCGCTGGGTTCGGTGCCGCGAATGCTGGTGCTCTCTCAGCGGGCGTCTCGATGGGTATCGACAACTCCAACATCGAGGGTGTTATTGGTTCGCAGTCGGAGTCCACACCTGTCTCGCCTGACGCAAACTGGGCATACGGCTCAGAGCTCAACAATGTCCGCTCGTACATTGATACCGACAACAACCGTCTGTATGTGTTTATCGCAGGGAACATCCAGAACAACTACAACAAGTTCGTGATGTTCTTTGATGTCCAAGCGGGCGGTCAGAATGTGCTCCTCGACAACAATGTCGACATCAGCTTCAACGGTCTCAACGGCATGTCGAACATCACCTTCGACTCAGGTTTCGAGCCCGACTACTGGATCAATGTCAACAACGGCGTTGACGGCGGGACCGGTGAACTGCAGAACTTCACCGACGCCGCGGTGCTCCGCACCAATGGTGCGAACATCGATCCGATTTTCGGTGTGATTACCGATTACGGTTCATTCTTCGGTGGTGAAGTCTCTGCGACTGAGATCATGGACTTCTCTGGTCCACGCGTTGATATCCAAGACGGTGCGCTCGCAAGCTTGTTCGCAAACTACGCGCCTCGCTTGCTCGAAGTTGATCCATTCAGCCCGACTGCTGGTCTGCTCCAGGTTTCCATCGACAACTCGAATGTTGCGGGTGTGACCGGCGATGCCGCGAGCGCCGCTGCGGCAAACGCAGTGAACTCGGGTGTTGAGATTTGCATTGATCTTGATGAACTCGGATGGGACGGATCACAGGACATCCTGATGGGTGGCTGGATCGCAAACGACGGGTTCTCGTTCCTCTCGAACCAGGTCCTCGGCGGTCTTCCAGACGGCTCTGCCAACATCGGCGAGCGTGATGCTGACAGCGACGGCACCAATGATCTTGATTTCAACACGATCGCTGGTGATCAGTACATCAACCTTTCGGCTGAGCCGAAGGTCGGCTGTCCTGCAGATCTGAATGATGACGGTGTGCTCGACTTCTTCGATATCTCGTTCTTCCTGTCGAACATGGTCGACTTCAACGAGGACACCGTGTTTGACTTCTTCGATATCTCGGCATTCCTTGGCGCATACGGCGCTGGTTGCCCGTAATAGAGAATCGATGAATCTCTGAGATTCCAAGGGTGCCCACAGAAATGTGGGCACCTTTTTTTGACTACACTTAGATGATCGTACTTCCCACTCTGACCCGCTCATAGGAGAGAACCCGTGCGTGTACTCGCTTCATTTGCCCTTCTTGTTTCTTGTGTTTTGCACAGCTTTGCGTCTGAGCCTGAGATGGTCCGTCCTGAGGAACTGCCGCAAGGATTTGTGCTGATTGTGAAAGACAACTCAGGTCAGGCTGATAAAGACAACCCCATCTACATGGCCGGGAGTATCAACGGTTGGAATCCATCGGACGAAGAGATGATCCTTTCGGGACGTTCCGATACACGATGGCAGATCGTGATTGAGCGAGATCTGCACGGTGTCGGTCTGGAGTTTAAGTTCACCCTCGGCGGCTGGGATCGCGAAGAACTCGATGGAGAGGGCAACGCGATCCCGAACCGGACACTGCCACTGGTTGATGCGTCCAAGCTCGCAGATGGAGAACGCCCAGTGATTGAAATTGAGATCCCGCAGTTCAGGATTCCTGTCGCGCTCAGTGAGCAGGTCCGTCAGCAAGGGATTTATAGAGAACTCCAAGTGACCGGAACCGTCCGAAGAATGGAAGTCCGAGGCGGCGCAGGCGGTGCTGAAGCAGTCACACGCGATCTCCAGATCTGGCTCCCCGAGGGTTACGACCTTCCAGAGAATGCGGATCGACAATACCCCGTCCTGTACATGTTTGATGGGCAGAACCTATTCAGTCAAATGCAGGGCGTTCCAGCAGAGTGGGGGATCGATGAGACCCTGACCGAGTTGATCGATGCGGGGCGCGTCGAACCACTGATTGTGGTTGGGATCCCGCACGCCGGGGAACATCGGATCCGCGAGTTCATGCCGATCGGGAGCTACAAGGGCATCGAGGGCGATGGTGCTGCCGGGATGCGATGGGTGATGCGTGAGGTCGTTCCCAAAATCAATCGAGCGTTCAGAGTGAAGTCGGGCCCTGAGTTTACCGCGATCGGTGGTGCATCACTGGGCGGAGCAATGGCGCTCTACGGCTCGACAGCGTACCCCGAGACCTTCGGCAAGGCGCTTATCGAGAGTCTCCCGATGATCCAGAAGGACATCACGATGGAGCACATCCGCTCAGCAAAGCAAGGCCCGGGCATGTTTGTGGTCGGGATGGGATCGTCCGAAGTGGGGACCGACCCGTCTGATGCGGACAAGAACAAGCAGTATGTAGGATGGGCCCGTCAGGTCGCTCGAGCGATGGCGGACTCTTCCGGCTTGTCGAGTTCAGATTACGAGATCATCATCGGTGACGGCGATGTCCACAATGAATCTGCGTGGGCGAATCGCTTCGGTGAATCGATCGAGTTCTTGTTTCCAGCGAAGTGATCGATGAACCGAGGAGTTGAACGATGTTCATGCGGATGGTGTACGACGAGAAACTGGCTCAGGCAGCGTACCTGATCGGTTGTCAGCAGTCGGGTGAAGCAATCATCATCGATCCTCAGCGAGACATCGATCGGTACCTCAAGATTGCACAAGATAATGATCTCAGGATCATCGCAGTCGCGGAAACGCACATCCATGCGGATTTCGTGTCCGGCGCTCGGGAACTCGCTGAGCATAATGGGGCTCATGTGTATGTTTCCGACGAGGGTGATCAGGATTGGAAGTATCAGTGGCTGGATCAACACTCGGGCGGCGGCTGTTACGCGCACACGCTCCTCAAAGACGGGGACTCGATCTCCATCGGGAACATCGAGCTCAGAGCACTTCATACACCGGGTCACACTCCTGAGCATCTCGCGTACCTGATAACCGATCATGGGTCAGGGGCCACCGAACCTATGGCACTTGCGAGTGGAGACTTTGTCTTTGTGGGCGATCTTGGTCGGCCGGACCTGCTGGAGTCCGCGGCTGGGCATGTGGGCAACATGGAACCTTCGGCTCGGAGGCTCTATGAATCGACCAAGAAGCTCGCAGAGATCCCTGAGTTTGTC
>JAEPQP010000215.1 GCA_017640485.1 Phycisphaerales bacterium
CCGACACAGATCAACCCAAAGGGTGGGATCGTGACCAAGGAAATGCCAATGCACATCTCGAATGTCAGCCCGGTTGTGGATGGTAAACCATCACGCGTCCGGTTTGAGACTCAGAAAGACGGCTCCAAGAACCGCGTCGCGGTTGTCGGCGGCAAGTCGCTCGGTCAGGTCAGCGGACCGAAATCGTAATCAACACACACAGCTTCTCTGGGATGTCCAGAGAATCAGATGGCGGATAAGTCATGGCGAAGAAAGACCAATACGATCAAGCAACGCTCGACGCGGCAGCCCAGCCCAACAAGCCTCGGCTCCAAGCGCAGTTCATGGACAGCGTGCGTCCAAAGATCTCCGAAGAGTTCGGGATCAAGAACGTGATGGCGATGCCGAAGCTTGAAAAAATCACCCTCAATGTGAATGTGGGTCGTCACCTCGACGGCACCAAGGTCCCGAACAATGTTCGCGAAGCGGTGCTCCACACGCTCACCACGATCTCGGGTCAGAAGCCTGTCCAGATCGCAGCGAAGAAGTCGGTCTCGAACTTTAAGGTTCGTGAAGGCTACATCACCGCGTTCAAGGTCACTCTTCGCCGCGACCACATGTGGCACTTCATGGATCGCTTGATCAACATCGCGACCCCTCGTATGAAGGACTTCCGCGGTCTGAACGATAAGGCGTTCGACCGTCAGGGCAGCTACTCGATGGGTCTCACCGAACAGGGTGTCTTCCCCGAGATCAACATGGCTGAACAAAACTTCACTCATGGCATGAACATCAACTTCACCTTCAGCAACTCGGACGAGAAGCTCAGCCGATTCGTGCTCGCGGAGCTCGGAATGCCGTTCAAGAAGCCTGAAGAAAAGAAGAAGAAGTAAGGAACGAACCTATGGCCCGTAAATGTCAAATCGCCAAGAGCAACCGGACCCCGAAGTACCCGACCCGTCATGTTCGTCGCTGCGAACTCACCGGTCGTGCACGCGGCGTGTACCGCAAGTTCCGTATCTCTCGCATCATGCTCCGCAAGCTTGCTCTCGAGGGCAAGATCCCAGGGATGCGGAAGGCAAGTTGGTAAGAAACACGCCGAGAGGCATATGTAAGAATCACAGCTGATCTGCTCAGGCACATTCAGCAATCGAAGCAAAGGTAGAACACGATGACGATCAGTGATCCAGTCGCAGACATGTTGACCCGCATCAGAAACGCGACCCGCAATCGCGCGAAGAGTGTGGTCTGTCTCAACAACAAGGTGTGTCAAGGTGTAGCCGGGGTTCTCAAATCCGAGGGGTACATCAACGACTTCGAGGTTGTTGAAGACAAGAAGCAGGGCACCATCCACATCGACCTCAAGTACGGCCCTCGCGGCGAGGTCCTGATCCACGAGATCAAGCGGATGAGCAAGCCCGGTTGCCGTGTCTATCGCGGGAGTGACAAGATCCCTCAGCCAATGCAGGGACTCGGGATCTCGATCGTTTCGACAAGCCACGGCGTGCTCTCGGATCGTTCATGCCGCGAGAAGAATGTTGGTGGCGAGCTGCTGTGCGTAGTGAGCTGATCACCTGAAGAGAAATACCTGCCGCACACGCGGCGATGAGATAGTTACACGGCTGGAGTCCCCGGCACAGAAGACCGGATGACGACGACAGTACGAAAGGATAGACGATGTCAAGGCTCGGAAAGAAACCAGTTGAAGTCCCATCAGGGGTCAAAGTGAATCTCGCAGGACAGACCATCTCGGTTGAGGGTCCTAAGGGATCGCTGAGCTTTGATTTCCGTCCTGAAGTCCAG
>JAEPQP010000198.1 GCA_017640485.1 Phycisphaerales bacterium
AAAGCGAACCCGGCGATCGGGGTGTGCAGGGTGCTGGAACGCGCGGGTGTGGATGGCGCGGAGATCGCATCGAGCGGTGAACTCGTCGCGGCGATGAGGGCGGGGTTTGATCCGACACGGGTGTTGTTTGCGGGTCCTGGGAAGACAGACGATGAGCTTGAGCGTGCGATCAGGGTTGGGGTTGGTCAGATCAACGCGGAATCGGTTGGGGAGATCGAGCGGGTCAATGCGATCGCGGCGAAGCACACCATTGTGCAGGGCGTGGGGATCCGGGTGAATCTGGAAGCGAAGGGATCGGGGCACGGGAAGATTGTGACGGGGGGCGGGGCGCAGAAGTTTGGGATCGATGAGTCGGGGGTGGTCACGGCGATCAAACTGATTGAATCAAGTGCGAATATCGAGTTTGCGGGATTGCACACCATGCTTGGGTCGCAGGTGCTCGATGCGTCGCGGATGCTTGGGTCGTGCGCTGCGGCGATCGAGATGGCGAAGCGGATCGGGCAGCAAGCGGGTGTGTCGATCGGGTCGCTCAACTTCGGGGGGGGACTGGGCGTGGCGCACAGTGATGATGATGTCGCGTTTGATCTTGAAGAGTTTGGGGTGCGGCTCGGAGAGTTGATTGATGAAGCGCGCGGGCACGAGCGGCTTGCGGGGACCCGGTTTGTGATCGAGCCCGGGCGCGTGCTGGTTTCGGAGTATGGGGTGTATGTGTGCCGGGTGGTGGATGTCAAGGATTCGGGAGGGAAGACCTTTGCGATCCTCGATGGCGGGATTCATCACGCGCTGCTCCCGATCACGGCGAACTCGTACCGGATGATGGTTGCGGATCGAGCGGGGAAGCAGGATGCTGCTTCTGCTGGTGTGATGATTGGTGGTCCGTTGTGCACATCGGCGGATCAGTGGCGGTCGGAGGTGGAGCTTGGGGAGGTTCGTGTTGGGGATGTGGTGGTGATGATGAACTCGGGGGCGTACGGGCTGACGGCTTCGATGACGATGTTTTTGAGCCGAGGGACTCCTGCGGAGGTGCTGGTGGTCGATGGGGAGGCGCATGTGATCCGGGAGCGATCGACGGATGAAGGGTTGCTCGATGGGCAGTCGATTCCAAAGGGGCTGGAGTCGTAGATGGATGTCATTGAGTCGATATCGGAGATGCGCGAATGGCGCGGGGGTGTTGCGGGGTCGGTCGGGTTGGTGCCGACGATGGGGTGTCTGCATGATGGACACGGGCATCTGCTTGAGCGGGCGCGGGGAGGGAACGATCGGGTGGTGATGAGTCTGTTTGTGAATCCGCTGCAGTTTCGGCGCGAGGCGTTCGAGGTGTATCCGAGACGATTGGATGAGGATCTGAAGCTTGCGGAGGGGCGAGGGGTCGATGCGGTCTTTGTGCCGAGCGTGGAGGAGATGTATGCAGAGCTTGGTGGTGGGCGATCGCGCGATGCGTTGTTGGATTTGATTTTTTCGATCCAGGGCGGGGGCGAGGATCGAGATCAGCTGGAGTTCCGTATTGATCGGGTTGGTGACGGGATGGGGTACATCCGGGTTCCTGCGCGGCTGGCGATGAAGATGGATGGTCGGTTGCATCCGTGGCACTTTGATGGGGTTGCGACGGTGGTCGAGCGGTTGCTCTCGATTGTTGAGCCGACGAGATCGTACTTTGGGCAGAAGGATATCCAGCAGGTCGCGATCCTTGATGCGCTCAACGACTGGGCGGGTGGGGTGACGGAGATTGTGCGGGTGCCTGTGGTGCGCGAGTCTGATGGGGTCTCGGCGAGTTCGCGTTTGGTGATGCTGAGTGCTGAGCAGCGCTCAATCGCGGCGGGGATTGCGCGGCTGCTTGATGAACTTGCGGGGAGCGGCGAGGGGGCTGGGGTCCATGCGTTGATTGAGCGGTTCGAGGATGGAGTGGCGCGATTGGAGACTGGGCCGTGCGAGTTGGTGATCGATTCGGTGGTGTGCGTGGATTCGCGGACGATTGAAGGGGTCGATGTGTTGACTTCGTCGACGGCGGTGTACTGCGCCTATCTGATTGATGGGATCCGGCTCGCGGAGACGCAGTGGGTGGGCGCTGCAATCTGATCTTTTCTGCAGCAGGGGGGAGCATTGAAACCAGCGAAATTGCACGGCGAGGCAAAATGGTTTTTCCGGACAAGAAAGGGTCAACCAGCCGGGTCCTTGCGAGCGCAAGCGTCAGC
>JAEPQP010000181.1 GCA_017640485.1 Phycisphaerales bacterium
CCGACCTGGGTCCATGTATAGCTTGTTGGAGATTCAGAGGACGAGAACGGTGTTGTGTTGATCTGGACCGAATCACCCTCGCTCACGATCATTTCAGAGTCCATCGTGAGGATTGGTGTGTCCCCAACGCCGTCTGCAATGAAGTGGTCGATGTTGGAGATCTCGACTGTAAAGCTTTCTCCATTCCCAAGATCCACGGTAACGACATCATTCTCAAGTGAGATGCTTGATGGATCAAAGCCACTGAGGTCGAGGATGTTGTAGCCGCCATTGCCGTCTACGACAAAGTGATCGCCGTCCGAGGCTCCACTGAAGGAGAACACATCGTTGTTCGAACTCCCGATGACCTGCTCAACTTCTGCTTCCGCGAGGTCGAATCGGATCGGATCTCCGGACTCAGCGAAGGAGACCGTATCGGTACCTGCTCCGCCGGAGATGACATCATCCGCGTCTGCGTTGATAAAGTCGTCACCCGCTCCACCATCGAGTGTGTCCGCACCGGCGCCGCCTGTGATGACATCGTTCCCCGCGCCGCCCTGGATGACATTGTCTGTATCATCACCGGTCAGTGTGTCATCGAATGATGATCCGGTGATGTTCTCGACACCTGTGATGGTGTCAGCGCCTTCACCCGTTGCGGTTCCTGCGCCAAGATCGACATTCACGGCTCCCGCAGCGCTTTCATAGCTGACGGTGTCTGATCCTGTGCCGCCATCGATGATGTCGTCGCCGGCTCCACCGATCAGGACATCATCACCCGCTCCGCCGTTGAGTTGGTCGTTGCCTTCTCCGCCGTTGAGTGTGTCATTGCCCTCACCGCCGTTGAGGATGTCGTCACCGGCTTCACCCATGAGGGAGTCGTTGCCTGCGCCGCCTGAGACCGTGTCGTTCCCTTCACCGCCTCGGACAAGATCATCGCCTTCACCGCCATCGAGGATGTCGTTCCCGATGCCGCCGTCGATTGTGTCGTTCCCCGTCCCGCCTTCGATGGTGTCATTTCCTGATCCACCGCTCAGGGTATCGTCGCCGCCGCGTCCCTGGATGAGGTCATCACCCGCTCCGCCATCGATCGTGTTGCTGCTTGCGTCTCCGCGGATCGTATCACTCTGGTCAGAACCAACGACATTTTCAAATCCGATGAGGGTGTCGTTGCCCTCGCCGCTCGCGGTTTCTGCTTGGAGATCAACATCCACTGCCGCGGTGCTCTGATCAAACGAGACTGTGTCGTTGCCGTCTCCGCCGATCATGAGATCATCGCCTGCTCCGCCTGAGACAAGATCATCTCCCGATCCGGCGTCGATCACATCATTCCCCGCACCGCCTCGGATCGTGTCGTCCCCGCCTCCACCTTCGACATAGTCATCACCTGCGCCGGCATCAATCGTGTTCGATGCGCCATCGCCGGTGATGATGTCGTTGCCTTGCCCGCCAACGACGTTCTCGATGTCGATCAGTGTGTCGGCGCCTTCACCTTGTGCTGTTCCCGCTTCGAGATCAACGACCACCCGTCCGGTTGCGTCCTCGTAGGTTGCGGTGTCGTTCCCAGATCCGCCGTCGATGATGTCGTCCCCGGACCCGCCTGAGATGAGATCATCTCCTGCACCACCGGAAAGTTGATCATCCCCGGCGTTGCCGAAGAGGTTGTCATCTCCATCCATCGCCGCGGCGAGATCATCTCCGCTCATTCCTGTGAATGTGTCGTTCCCGTCGGTCGCGCCGTCGGACGGATCGCCGTCTGCATCAACCCAGGTTCCCGAAAGCAAGATCCGCTCTTCGAGTGTCTCGGGGCGCGCGCGTTTGCGGCCTTTGCGGCCTTTCCGATTCTTCTTTGGATCTGACATGATCGACCTCTGTAGAAATATGAGAACAGCTACAGAAATCGGATTGATCCGAGACCGAATTGATGTAAATCGAGATTCTACAGACTGATTCGAGGACCTGAACTTCGGGATCCCGAGTTCCGCAACATGTGATTATCATGACGTTACTGAATCGATAATCGGTAATTCACCCCTACCGGTAATCCATGAGTGTTTTTATCCAGATCGTTGGTGTGAGCAGGTCTTTTTTGGACTCCTGTTCTCGTTTGGTCTGCTGAAAACCATATCCAGAAGTGCGCACATCCCGCGCGTCTGAGCACGATTATCTTGGTACTTGTGATTGGAATGATGTCAAGTGTCTAGATGAGTTCTGTCTGAGCCTTCGACTTCGATTGGGTGAGCGGGAGCGGCTTCGCGGTCTTGATCGCGTATAGAAGATAGATGCACGCGATGATGTTCCCGAGCGTCATCAGGAGCAAGATCCAGATGATCGAATGCACAGGTTTCTCGCGAGCGGCGATCCAGAACGCGAAGAAAATGAAACCCACATACACATCCACCAGTGAGACCACGAACCAGGGGTAGTCCATGAGCACACGGACCTCACCCCATCCCCCACCGAAACCGAAGCCGTAGACCAGAGCTACGCCCATCGCGATCGTGCACAGAATCGTGACTGCGATCACAAACTTCATACAGGCGCTCCTGCGGGTTCCGCTACTCGGTTAGATCGTGCTTCGGAGTGTTCTTTGACGGGCTCAAAGAGGTAGTGCGCGATGATCCACTCTTGGCCTTGACGGAATCCGAAGGTCTCGGCGCATGCGAGGAAGAAAATCCTCCAGCGGTGGTACATCCGCTTGGCCTCGGACATCGACATCGAGGTTGAGAACAGCCGAATGACTTCGTCCTTGTGCTGATCAAGGTTCTGGAGCCAGGCTTCGGAGGTTTTCTGGTAGTGGGTGCCGTCCCAAGTCCACTCGTCTGTGACCACCAGATCACGATTGAACTCGTGGAAGAGCTGCTGAGCGGGCATGATCCCCCCGGTAAAGAAGTGCCGTCCCATCCAGTTGCCCGCTCCTTCGGTTTCGAAAGGGTACGCGGAGTTCTTATGCGCAAAGACATGGACAAAGAGCTTCCCGCTTGGCTTGAGCCAACTCGCGACTCGACTCAAGAGAACCTCGTAGTTTCGCATGTGCTCGAACATCTCCACCGAAACTGCGCGATCGAACACATTCTGAGTATGAAAATCGTTCATATCGCATGTGATGACCTGGATATTCGTAAGCCCACGCTGCTCTGCTTGCTCCATGATGTATGCACGCTGGGAAGCGGAGTTGGAGACGGCGGTGATGCTTGCGTTGGGGAAGTGCTCACCCATCCACTGGCC
>JAEPQP010000204.1 GCA_017640485.1 Phycisphaerales bacterium
ATGAGATAGATATCCGAGATCTCGACGCCCATCGGGTCTGTCGCGATCTCCGCCCGGCCCGTCCGAGAGACGATGGTCTCGATCTCGTCCGGGAAAGCCTCCACGATCGCCTGCTCGATCCGGGTCGACGCCCGGATCGACTCTTCGAGCGACACCGAGGGAGGACGAATGGCCTGCATCGCGATGGCGCCTTCGTCGAGCTGAGGGATGAACTCTGCACCCATCGTCGATGCCAGCAACGCGCCAGCCCCGATCAACGCAGCAGCGCCCATCATCACCGCGAAGCGAAACCGCAATGCGAGCCCCAACAAGGGCCGATAAGCTCGCCTGGCCATCCGCGCCAGAAAGGGCTCTTTCTCCGAGAGCCCACCCTTGAAAATCCACGTCGACACCGCCGGCACCAGGGTGATGGCCAGGATCAAGGCTGCGAACAAGGCCGCCAGGACAGCGATGGACATGGGCCGAAACATCTTGCCCTCGATCCCTTGCAACGTCAGGATCGGGATGTAGACGATCATGATGATCGCCGTGCCAAAGAGCACAGGCCGCATCACCTGAACCGTGGCCTTCTTGACCGTGGCTTTGACCTGCTTTCCCTTGGCCTTCGTCTCCGACAGCCGCCGTGAGACGTTCTCTATGACAACAATGGCCCCGTCGATGATGAGCCCGAAGTCCAACGCTCCCAGGCTCATCAGGTTGCCCGAGACCCCAAAGAAGCGCATCGCGATGAAGGTCGCCAGCAAGGACAATGGAATGACCGCGGCCACCAGCAGCCCGCCACGGAAATTGCCCAGCATCAACAACAACACCACAATGACGAGCACACCCCCTTCGATGAGGTTGGTCGCCACGGTCCGGATGGTCCTGTCGACGAGCTCTGCGCGGTCGTACCAGACATCGATCGTGACCCCTTCGGGCAAGCCTGGTTCGATCTCGTCGATCCGAGCCCGCACCGCCTCGGAGACCTGCCCTGAGTTGGCTCCCATGAGCATCATCACCGACGCCGTCACCGCCTCTCCGCGACCATCCCGCGTGACCGCGCCCTGGCGCACCACCGGCGCAAACGCCACATTCGCGATGTCTTTGATGAAGATCGGTGTGCCGTCATTGCGTGTCGCCACCCGCACGTTGCGCACATCCTCCAAGGAAGACACCAGGCCCTCGCCTCGGATGACACGCTGCTCCCCACCACGCACGATGTACCCGCCGCCTGCGTTGGCGTTGTTCGCCTCCAGCGCGTCGAAGATCTCGCGCAGGCCCAAGCCCAAGGCGTTGAGGCGCGCTGGATCGACCTGGACCTCGTAGGTCTTGAGCTCCCCACCAAAGGGGTTGACCTCGACGACTCCCGGGATCGGTCTGAGCTGAAAGGCCACATACCAATCCAGGATCGAGCGCAGCTCCATCGGCGTGTAGCAGGCCTCTGTGTCAGGACCCCCCTCCGGACACATGGGGTCTCCGCGCACCTCGAACTGGGTGATCTCCCCGAGCCCCGTCGAGATGGGACCCATTTCCGGGGCCCCGTATCCCTCGGGGATGGTCTCGCGGGCCTCGGAGAGCTTCTCGGCGACGAGCTGGCGAGCGAAGTAGATGTCGGTGCCTTCCTCGAAGACTATCGTCACAGCCGAGAGACCGAAGCGCGATAGGCTGCGGACCTGCTCGACATTCGGCAGCCCGCTCATGACGGTCTCGACCGGCACCGTCACGTACTGCTCGACCTCGACAGGTCCCAACGAGGGCGAGTTGGTCAGGACCTGGACTTGAACGTTGGTGACATCAGGGACAGCGTCGATGGGAAGCAGGCTTGCAGCGCGGACCCCGAAGGCACCGACGAGGAGCACCCCGAAGATGACCAGGAACCGATGGCGCACACAGAAAGCAACAAAGGACTCCATGACTCACCCTCTCAATGTGCGTGACCGTGCCCGAGTTGACCGCGCATCAACTCGGACTTGAGGACAAAACCACCTTCGACCACCACCTTGCTGTCTTTGTTGAGTCCCTCGATGATCTCGATCAGACCATCGCTCGCTCTGCCCGTGGTCACCGCCTGCATCTCGAACTCGCCTTC
>JAEPQP010000229.1 GCA_017640485.1 Phycisphaerales bacterium
CCTTGAATACTGCTATCCGCAGTGTACAGGAGATGGATCGGAATCCCAACCGTTTTTCGTGTGGATTTGGTTACTGTCCTTCGACAGTGAGCGTCGTGTGTCCGAGACGCTGGGAAGCCATCTTTTCCCATCCGGAACCGAGCTCGCCCTCGGGATCGGGTGGGACGATGTCGACTTTTTTCTCTCCGAGTTTGGCTTCTCCGGAGAGGACTTTGGATTGGAAGTCCTTGCACTCGTCGAGGAGCCGATCGAGGATCTCGGATTCAGGGACGGTCGCGACCTTCTCGCCTTGGACATAGATGATGCCCTTTCGATCCCCGGCGAAGACCGCGATGTCCGCGCCCTCGGCTTCTCCTGGGCCGTTGACCACGCATCCCATGACGGCAACCTTCATAGGAACAGTAATGTCCGCGTTGAGTTTGTCGTTGACTTCTTGGACGAGTGTGAAGAGGTCGACTTGGATGCGGCCGCAGGTTGGACACGCGATGAGCTCGGCGCCCTTGCGTTCACGCTTGCCGAGCGTGTACAGCAGTTCGAGCCCGTCCTCGACTTCGTAGATCGGGTCGTTGGCGTAGGAGATGCGGATGGTGTCCCCGATCCCGTTGGCGAGGAGGGTTCCCAGCGCGACGACGGAGCGGATGCATCCGGTTTCTTTGGGTCCCGCGTGGGTGACGCCCAAATGCAGCGGGTGGGGGAAGCGTTTGGAGATTTCCGTGTACGCGTCGATGACGAGCTGCGCGTCCATGGACTTGGCGCTGATCGCGATGTCGTAGAAGTCGCGTTCGTAGAAGATGTCGAGGTATTCTTCGAGTTTCGCGATCATGATCGCGAGCATGTAGCCGTGCTTGTTTTCGGAGAAGACGGCTCCGAGTTCTTTGGCGCGGGTCTGCTTGTCCTTGCGCTCGATGATGGAGCCTTCATTCACGCCTACACGGATCGGGATGTTCTTTTCTTTGCATGCGTCGATGACTTCTTCGACTTGTTTGCGGTCGGTGATGTTGCCGGGATTGAGGCGGATCTTGTGGACACCTGCTTCGATGGATTCGAGGGCGCGTTTGAAGTGGAAGTGGACATCGGCGACGATCGGGACGGTCGTCTGCGCGAGGATCTCGGGGAGGGCTTCGGTGTCTTTCTTTTCGGGAACCGCGACGCGGACGACATCGGCACCAGCTGCCGTGAGTTTGTGGATCTCGGCGACGCACTTGTCAATCTCGTGCGTGTATCCTGCGGTCATCGTCTGGACGGACACGGGCGCGGGGCTGGTGGGGGTTGTCAGCCCGTAGGCGAGGGGGTGAGCGCGGGGGAGACCGCCTCCGATGTGGATGCGTCCGGTTCGGTCATCTCCGAGGAAGCCTGGGC
>JAEPQP010000072.1 GCA_017640485.1 Phycisphaerales bacterium
CAGCACGGCTATCTGATCCGGTCCGCGGCGTACATGATGCCTTGGGTGGAGATGATCGCGGGGGTGCTGCTGGTGATCGGGCTGTGGACGCGCGCCAGCGCGGTGGTGATCTGGGTGCTGCTGGTCGGGTTCATGGCGGCGCTGATCCATGTGATTATGGACGAGACCATTAGCGCGGATTGCTCGTGCTTCGGGGATATCAAACTCGGGTGCGACTCCACTGTTGGGTGGTGTCAGGTAATCCGGGATGTGATCCTGCTGGTTCCGACGACCTATCTGGTCTGGCGTCAGGGGGGGATTCTGGCTCTTGATCGGGTGTTTCGGGACAAAAGCGGCGATGGTGATCCGCAGTGGACAGTCGACCGGAGCGGGGAAGGGGGCTAAACTTCCCTCCGCATGTAATCCGTCGCTCCGGAGGCTGGCAGCGTTTGCCGAATCCTGAGCCACAACGACCAAGACGGAAAGAGATTGATATGAGCCGATTTGACCGCTTCCCTACGACCCCGACCAAAGCAACCAAGGTTTCTGGTAAGGGCGTCGAGTACTGTGACTACAAGGATGTTGAGAGCCTCCGTCGGATGATGACTCCCAACGGCAAGATCTACGGCCGCAAGCGTCTTGGGACCAACGCTCGTCAGCAGCGCATGGTCGCTCAAGCGATCAAGCGTGCTCGCTTTATGGGTATGCTCCCGTTCACCAACGCGACGCTCTGAGACTGGTCTGTCAATGAACTGTTGAAAACCGACTGGTCATCCGGTCGGTTTTTTCATTGGGTATTGGTTTCGCTGAATAGGATTTGGTATGGCTGGATATAACCGAGTATATGAACCGGTCGCGCTGGCGCTGAATCATGTCGCGGGGAACCGGGACCGACGGATGCGTGAGGTTGCTGACACGCTGTGGAGGTTCTTCCGCAACGAGGGGATCTCTTGGGTCGGGTTCTACACGATCGACGAGGGAGAGCAGTCGATGACGCTCGGTCCGTCGCGTGATACCCCGGCGTGCTCACCGATCGAGATGCACGGCGCGTGCGGGAAATCTTGGAAAACCGGTCGTCCCATGATCATCTCTGATGTGACGAATCTTGGTCCGGAGTACATCGCGTGCGATCCGCGTGATAAATCCGAACTGGTGATCCCGATGTTTGATCGCGAGGGCGATTGCTGGGGGGTCTTTGATGCGGATTCTCGTGAGCGTGATGCGTTCTCGGAGGTTGATCTGCACGAGATCCGACAGATTCTGGAGACGACCGGATTGTCTTGGCCGAGCAAGGCGCATCTGGATCCGTTGATGTACTGAACGGGTCAATCGAGCGGCTGGTGCGAGGTTGATCCGCACTGCGAGCATTTCCAGTCCAGTGTCATTAGGCAGGATCCGCTCACGAGCATGATCAGCAGATCGATTCCGATCTTCAGGAGATTCCAGGGCGTGCGGACGATCTTGGTTTGGAGTCCACACTTCGGGCATTCTGGGTTGTGGAGCCTGAAGGATCTCATGTGATTCAGAACGGGTCGGGGGCTTTGAAGGTCATGCGCTTGCCGGTGACTGGGTGGTGGATCGTGATCATGGACGCGTGCAGGCACAGGCGTTGTTTGTCCGGCTCGTTGACATCGGAGCCGTAGAGTTCATCTCCGATGATGGGCGCGTTGAGACCTGAGGTTTCGTCGTCTTTGGGCTCCCCCACTGTCGTGACTTTGGGGTGGGCGCAGTGGACGCGGAGTTGGTGGGTGCGTCCGGTGTGTGGTTCGAGCTCGATGCGGGTGACTGGTTGGCCGTTGAACTCTTCTCGGCTCAGGACGGTGTAGCGAGTGATGGAGGGTTTGCCGTAGATGTGGTCGACGAGTTGGAGTGGTCGGACATCGACATCCTTGCGGATCGGGGTGTTGATGGTGCCCTCTTCTGTGTCGAGGTGTCCTTCGACGAGCGCGAGGTAGCGTTTGGTGATTTTGCGGTCCTCGAACTGTTTGGAGAGGTTCTTGTGTGATTTGGGGTTGAGCGCGAGGATCATGATCCCGGAGGTGGATTGGTCGAGGCGGTGGCAGGTCATCGGGCCTGTGGCATGGGGGAACTGCTGCTCGACGCGGGAGCGGACGCAGTCCTTTTTGTCCTCGGCGATCCCCGGCACGGACAGGATCCCGGACGGCTTGTCCACGATGACGAACGCTTCGTCCTCGTAGATCACGGGGATCGGACCTGAGGGGGGGGCGTACTCGAAATACGGGATGGGTCCGAGCTGGACACGGCGGATCATGGACTCATCAATGTCCGGCGGGTTCCGATAGATGCGCTTTATGGACCTAGTATCTCCCATGAAGAAGAGTGTATCCGTACCAACCGATCGTGCCCTGAATCTCATGGTTTCAGGCTTCGCTGTTTCGTTGTTTGCAGTGTCCGCGCTTGGATCGAATCCCAATCCGGAGTGGGATAACCAGTGGCCCATCGCTGAGAAAGGGTTCCTGACGAACCATGTGCAACTGACGACCGCTGACCGCTTCATGAAAGCGGGCGAGTCGTACTTCTCACACGACGGCAAGCGGATTATTTTCCAGGCAATCCCGACCCCTGCGAAGGGTGATGAGCCGCTGGAGCATTACATGATGTATGTCGCGGATGTGGTCCGCGAGGATGGCGAGATCGTCAAGATCCAGCACATCACGAATTTGTCCAACTGGGGATCCTCGAACACCTGCGGCTGGTTCCATCCGGATGATTCGTCGCGTGTGCTGTTTGCGACCACGCTTGTCGCGCCGGGTGGTGATGATGTCTCGGGATACCAGCGCGAGGACTCGAAGTACTCTTGGCAGTTCCCACGCGAGATGGAAGTCGTTGAGATGACCTTGACCGAAGCGCAGGGGACCTGCTGCTCGGAGATGGGCAAGAGTGAACCCAAAGTGATGTGGGAGCGCGACGGCTATGACGCGGAGCAGTCTTGGTCTCCTGACGGTCGTCATATTCTCTACACTCGGCTCGAACCGGGCGGAACGGATGGCGATCTGTGGATCTGGGATTCGAAGGATGATTCACACACGCCGCTGATTACCAAGACGGGGTACGACGGCGGGCCGTTCTTCTCACCTGATGGTAAGTCGATCTGCTACCGATCGGATCGTCGTGAGGACAAACTGCTCCAGATCTATGTCTCTAAGCTCGCGTTCGATGCGTCGGGGAAAGTGACAGGGATCAAAGAAGAGATCCAGATTACTGATAACGAGCATGTGAACTGGTGTCCGTTCTTCACGCCTGACGGGGAGTACTTGTTCTACGCGACGAGCGAGCAATCGCACGGCAACTACGAGGTCTATTGCGTCGACGCGTCGGGGGATTACCCGCTTGATGAAACGCCTCGGATGCGGATCACGAGTGCTCGTGGGTTTGACGGTCTCCCGGTCTTCTCACCCGATGGGAAGACGATGATGTGGACCGCTCAGCGCGGCGAGCTTCATGGCGACTCTGATCGTCCGAGCTCGCAGTTGTGGGTTGCGGATGTTGATCTTGAAGCCGTGGATCGTGCGTACACGAAGATGCGTGAAGAGATGATCGACGCGAAGGACGCTCAGTCGTTTGATGAGTACATGCCTTGAGTGAACTGATTGTGTTGTGTAGACACGATCGGTCGTGATGAACCGAGCAGTGCAGACGCGAGGGCGACCCGATGGACTCCATCCCGAATGACTTTGGAATGGATCGGGTGCGGACCTATGCGCATGTCGGGGACCCGACCCCTGCTCGGGATCATTCGGTGTTCTGGAATGCGTGGTTCGAGCGGCTCAGTCATGAGTCCCCGGTTCTGCGGGTGCGTGAGCAGATCGATGAGAGTGATGCGTCGGCGACGCACGAGTTCATCTCCTCGCACGGCGTTCGGATCGGGTGCAGACTATTGACCCCTCCGGAAGGGACCCTGGTCCGCGCCTCGCTGGTGACTGTGCATGGGTACACCGTTCCCGATTCGCTCGAGCACGAGTCCCGACGGTGGTCGGCGGTCTGCGATCAGGGGGTTGCGGTTCTTGTGATCCGGTTGCGGGGGTTCCCGGGATCGCGCACCGATGGGTCTGGGAACCTGATTGACATCGACGCGACCAACAAGAACTGGATCACGCAAGGTTTTAATGGATTTGATCACAAGGATTGGGTGCTCCCCGATGCGCTCGCGGATGTGTGCAACGCGGCGCGGGTGATGCGGAACGCGCTGCTGGGGCGAGATGCAAAGGATCTTGAGCCTTGGCTTGAGGGCGAGCCGAGGCATCCGGATGTGTATCTGCACGGGCGATCGCTCGGGGGCGGGCTCGCGACGATCGCGGCGGCGCAGCTCTCTGGACGGATGCTCGGGCGCCCGATCGTGGATCGGCTCGCGATCGAGGTCCCATCGCTGGGCGCGTGGCGCTGGAGACTTGAGCACGGCGGGACCGGTCTGAGCGAGCGGTTCAAGACGCTCATTGAGAACGCGCCGGATCATCGGGATGACTTGATCGGGAGGTTGCGTCTGATGGACGCGGTGGTGCACAGCCGGAAGGTGCGTGTCCCGACGCTCGCGATGCTCGCGTGTCGGGATGAGGTGGCGCCGGCGCCATCCGCGGCTGCGGTCTTCAATGCGATCGATGCGGATCCGGGGAACAAGTGGCGGTTCTGTGTGCCGTATGGGCACTACAGCGGCGACACGCACAACACGCGGCGCATCGCGACCTTTGGGCGCGTGCTCAATGATTTCTTTGATCCGTCCAGACTTCCGATGGACTCGCTGGATGCTTGGGAATCGGAGATGTGTCTGACTGAAGATTCGTGACCCTGCACCTATCGTTGTGCATGAGCGAAACCGAGAATAATCTGATGGCGAGCGTCCAGACGCTGATGGGCGGTTTGATCGACTACGCGGGGCTCTTCCCTCCCAGCAAGCTGCCTATGAAGAAGGCGACGGAGTACTACGCGAAGTATCTGCGTGCGGAGCACGCGGACTTTGTGGGTCGTTTTATTTGTCCGGTTCCCAAGCTTGAGGAGCTCTCGAAGGAAGCCGCGATCGTGATGCCTGGGACATTCGCGACGAGCGGGTATCCGGAGCACGCGGATGTGCTTGAGCCCTGGCAGATTTCGGGGATCATTGTTGGGGATCTTCAAGAGAACCTCGAGATGATCTACCGATTCAATGAGCACCACGACGATGAAGCGAACGGGCTTGCGCTGGTTGATGCGATCGAGATGCGGGTGGGGAGCAGCGAGGAGATCGATGAGGCGCTCGAAATCATCCCCGAGATGATTGATGCGGCGTTTGAGGTTCCACAGGACATCATCATGAACGGGGATCCGCGCGGGATGATTGCGGCGATGTCGGGATCTGGCGTCCTTGCGAAGATCCGCTGCGGCGGGGTCGAGGCGAGCATGATCCCAGAGAGCCGGCACATAGCGGAGTTCATGATGGCGTGCAAGAACGCTTCGGTGCCTTTCAAATGCACTGCCGGGCTGCATCATCCGGTCCGGTCCGAGCATCCGCTGACTTATGAGGACGATGCTCCGCGCGGGATGATGCACGGGTTTATCAATGTGTTCTTTGGTGCGGCGTATGTCAACGCTGTGAAGAAACCCGACATGGACACGCTGCTGGGGATCATTGATGAGACCGATCCCAAGGCGTTCGCGTTTGATGGGCAGGGGATCACGCATCGCGCATCACGCGTCACGACGATCCAGCTTGGGCAGGCGCGGGAAGGATTCTCGACGAGCTACGGCAGCTGCTCGATTGATGAACCGATCGCGGACCTGAAGACGATGGGTCTGCTTTGAGTGAACCACAGCATGAATCTGCACAACGGACTCGGTCGTTTTTCTACGGCTGGGTGATGCTCGGGATCGCGATGCTGATGGCGATGGCGACGATGCCCTCGCAGACGGTGATCGTGTCGCTGTTCAATGTGTCCTTCCGTGACAAACTCGGGTTGAGTGTTTCGCAGTTGTCGCTCGCGTACACCGTCGGGACGATCTGTGCGGCATTCCCGCTATCCTGGGTCGGGAAGATGGCGGATCGGTTCGGGATCCGGGTCGTCGCAGGGGTGATCGTGGTGCTGTATGCGCTCGCGCTCGTGGCGCTGGAATGGGCGATCGGGATCGTGACGCTCGGGATTGGGTTCTTCTGTATCCGCTTTCTTGGACAGGGGTCGCTCGGGATGCTGAGCGGTCACACGATCGCGATGTGGTTTGAGCGCCGGCTCGGGATGGCGCATTCGGTGCTCGCGGTTGGTGGGTTTGCGCTTGGGTCCGCGATCTTTCCCAAGCCGGTCGCGTGGATGATCGAGCGGTTTGGGCCGGGATCTACGCTGATGATTCTCGCGGGTGCGGTTCTGGTAGTGATGCTCCCGTTGATCGCGTTCTGCTTTCGGAACAAACCAGAGGATATTGGTCAGCATCTTGATGGGGACGAGTCCGAACACTTGTTCCATGATGTGGCGCACGGCGGATCGGCTCCGATCGGTGATCCGGCGTTCACGGCTCCCCAGGCGCGGCGGACGCTGCCGTTCTGGATTTTGTTGACGCTCTCGTGCACTTCGGGATGCATCGGGACGGCGCTGCTGTTTCATATGCAGGAGATGCTGATCACTGGGGGCGCGGAGGGGAGCGTCGCGCAGACGGCGAGCGCGAATCAGATGTGGGCGATCAGCTTCGGAGTTGGGATGCTCGGGACGGGGTGGCTTGCGGATAAGTTTAAGCCGAGGGTCCTGCTCCCGATCGCGCCGGTCTTGATGATGCTCGGGTCGCTGGTGTGCTGGTACGGCGCGACCGGGCGGTCGGATGATGTCGTGGGGACGATGAAGGTTGGAATGCTGATATACGGCTTGGGGATGGCGGTCTCGGTCGCGGTCGGATCCCCGGCTGTCGCACGGTTCTATGGCCGAACGCACCACGGTGCGATCCGGGGGTTCATGACGAGCTTTGGGGTGGCGGCTACTGGACTGGCGCCATTCCTGGCTGGGAAGTGGTATGAGCTTGCTGGTGAGGACTTTGGTCCGGTGCTCATCGCGTTTGCGGCGTGGTGCGTGCCGTTGATCGTGTTGACGGCTATGCTCAAGAAACCAACACCTCCGAGCACTCGGGATCTGAATCCGGATCCTGATCCTGTGGATATGCACGAGGTTGAGCTGTGAACTTCCGTTCTGATCTGCTCGATGAGAGCCGACTTCTGGAGATAGATGATGCCATACGCGATTGATGAGACACACGATCCCAAACTCGAGTCCTGGGTGGAATCCGCGAACGATCCGTCGACGGATTTCCCGATCCAGAATCTTCCGCTCGCGACGGTGATCCGTACGGTCGAGGACAGCGAGAGTGGTGATGAGTTCACACTCTCGGCGGTGGTCGCGATCGGGGACATGCTGCTGGATCTCAATCGGCTGTCGATGACGGAGCTTGCGCCAGCGGATGACGAGGACTGGGACTTTGTTGCGGTGGATCAGATCATCGCGGAGGGGAAATGGGCGGGGCTCCGCAAGAAGGTGCAGTCGCTGCTGCTCAAGGACAACAATGCGCTTCAGAATCATCCGGATCGTGACGAGATCGTGATCCCGCGTGATGATTCGGCGTTGTCGCTGCCGATGATTGATCCGATCGGGGACTACACGGACTTCTATGCGTCGTTGCATCACGCGACGAATGTTGGTTCGATGTTCCGTCCGGACAATCCGCTGCTCCCGAACTACAAGCACATCCCGATTGGGTACCACGGGCGGGCGTCGTCGATTGTTCCTTCGGGGACGGTGATTCAGCGTCCGGTTGGTCAGCAGGCGCCCGCTGAGGAGGGGGGCTCTCCGAGCTTTGGGCCTTGCAAGCTGCTGGATTATGAGATGGAGATGGGCGCGATCATCGGGAAGGGAAACGAGCTGGGCGAGCCGATCGATATCAAGGATGCGGAGGACCATGTGCTTGGTCTGTGTATTCTCAATGATTGGTCGGCGCGTGATCTTCAGAAGTGGGAGTATGTGCCTTTGGGGCCTTTCCTTGCGAAGAACTTTGCGAGCACGATCTCGCCGTACATCGTGACGATGGAGGCGCTGGCGCCGTTCCGTTGCGGCGCGATGGAGCGTGCTGCTGGTGATCCGCAGCCTCTGCCGTACATGGACTCGGATGAGAACCGTACGGGTGGCGGCTTTGATATCAAGGTCGAGGTGTATCTCGCGTCTGAGAAGATGCGCGAGCAGGGGATGGATCCGGTGCACCTGAGCACTGGGAATATGAAGGACATGTACTGGACGATCGCGCAGATGGTCACGCATCACAGCGTCAACGGCTGCAACATGCAGCCGGGGGATTTGCTCGGGTCGGGAACGATCTCGGGACCGACGCGTGACTCACGCGGCTCGATGCTGGAGTTGACTTGGGATGGGGATCCGTTCGCGAATCCTCCTGTCTCTGCGCCGGGGACGCAGCGGACTCCGCTCGTGCTCCCGACTGGTGAGGAGCGGAAGTTCATCGCGGACGGCGACGAGGTGATCATGAAGGCGTACTGCGAGCGTGAGGGGTATCGTCGGATCGGGTTCGGCGAGTGCCGAGGGATCATCGAGGCGGCGCGTCCGGTATGAGCGACTCGAAGGGGACCGAATCGAAGAAGGCCGGGTTGAGCATCAAGTACACGCTGCTGCTTGTGCTGATGGTTGGGTTCTTTGCTGTCGTGACCTATGAGGCAGCGGCTCGGTTTCTTGAGCATCCGATGAGCGGGGACTTCAAGCATTTTTACTATGCCGCGTACGGGATTGTGCACGACCAGAATATCTATACCTCCGGGTATCCGTTCACTGGTCAGCACTGGTATGCGTACATGCCGTTGTTTGCGATCTGCTTAACGCCGCTTGTGGGTCTGGGACTCGGGGGCGGGGGTGCGGCGTGGAGTGTGATCAATGCGCTGCTCATCGGGCTGTGTATTTTCATCGCGGTGCGTGAGTCGATTACTCGGACGGGGATGAAGCTGAGCGGGAACCTGCTCGTTGGGGTGTCGTTCTTGGTCGCGTTGGTCTTCATGGACAAGATCCGGGGCGAGCTGCGGCTGGGTCAGTCCGATGCGTTTGTGATGATCTGGATGATGCTTGGGTTGATGTGGATCGGGAAGCGTCCGATTCTGGGGGGGTTCATGCTTGGGGGTTCGGTGAATGTGAAGCTGCAGGGGTTGGTGTTCTTGCCGTATCTGATCGCGCGGGGTCGGGTGAAGAACCTGGTGGGGTTTGTGCTGGGGACAGTCTTCTTTGCGATGGTCGGCTCACTCATCTGGGGGTTCGAGCAGAACATGCAATACCTCGCGACGATGTTCGGGTGGGTCGGGGACCTGATCGGGATCGAGAACACGAGCGCGGTCGTTGAGAGTGAGCTGTACCCGCTTGAATGGGGACGGAGTGTGTCGATCCCGAGTGTGCTGGCGCGGGCGCAGATTCACTGGGGGCTCAGCGAGTCGTTTATCAAGTTTGGCACGCTCGCGTTGATCCTTGCGGTCGTGGCGATCGGTTGGGGGTTGTATCTCAAGCGTGGGATCCCGCTGCTCAAAGGGCGGAGCGGGAAGAAGGACGATGCGACTCCGCGCGGGCGCGGATTGATCGGGCTGGAATGGTCGGGGCTGATTGTCGGGATGCTGATCTTCTCGCCTCAATCAACAGTTCGGCATTTCTTCCTCGCGATCATTGTGGTGGCGCTGGGA
The DNA here is from genome assembly GCA_017640485.1 of Phycisphaerales bacterium. GTDB lineage: Bacteria > Planctomycetota > Phycisphaerae > Phycisphaerales > UBA1924 > UBA1924. Next base: position 9,665 of record JAEPQP010000072.1, read on the forward strand.
TCCGCGATTCTCCACACCAATGTCTCCGTCAAACGCAAGCTCCCGGTCGGGATCATGATGTTTGTGTTCTGGGCATCGATGACCTTCCCTCCCGGCGGGGATGAGTACAGCGTTGCGACCGCGAACTGGAGAGCGATCGGTGGCGCGATGTGGGCGCTGCTTGGGTTGTACTTTGCGGTGCTGTGGGCGGGGCTTGGGATCGTCCGAGAACTTCCTGAATCTGACTGAAATAGAGGCTGAATCGGCGATTTGCTGGAGGGGTAAGCTGCTGCTCGCTGCTATACTTATGGCTCGACTGAAGCTCGATCAGCACAGGGGATCTCGCGAACGATGAATGCTGCGCCAACCAAAACCGTGTCGATCATTGTTCCTTGTTACAACGAGGAAGAGGTTCTTCCTGAGTTCTACAAGCGGAGCATTGACGCGGCGGCCTTGGTTGAATCGAGCGGATCGGGATGGACGCACGAATGGGTGTATGTCAACGACTGCTCGTCGGATCGAACTGCCAATGTGCTCGCGGCTCTCGCGGTCAACGATGAGCGTGTGAAGGTGATCAACCTCGCTCGCAATCGTGGTCACCAGGTCGCGGTCACGGCGGGTCTGGACTTTGCACACGGCGACGCGGTGGTGATCATCGACGCGGACCTCCAGGACCCTCCGGAGGTCATCGCGCGGATGCTCTCGTTGATCGACGAGGGGTATGACATTGTCCACGCGCAGCGGACGCAGCGTCCCGGTGAGACGGTCTTCAAGCTTTGGACGGCGAAGATGTTCTACACGATCCTGCGCCGGATCGGGGATGTGAAGGTCGTCGAGAACGCGGGTGATTTCCGGTGTGTTTCCAAACCGGTCGCGGAGACAATGCGGGCGTTCCGTGAGCCTCACCGGTTCTTGCGGGGGATGTTCTCGCATCTTGGGTTTGAGCAGTGCATTTTGCAGTACGACCGCGATGTGCGCTATGCGGGGGAGAGCAAGTACCCGTTCATGAAAATGGTCAAGCTCGCGGCGGACGCGGTATTCAGCATGTCCTCGGCTCCGATCCGCGCGATCTTGTGGTCGGCGGGGATCGTGTGGGGGATGGGACTGTTGTACCTGCTGTACTCGGTGATTACCTACTTCACGGTCGGGATCAATGAGCCGGGCTGGACATCTGCGGTTTTCCTGATCACGGTGTATACGGGTCTGATCCTGATGTCGGTCGCGGTTGTGGGTCAGTACATCGGTCGGATCTTCGAGCAGGGTCAGGATCGCCCGCTGTACTGGGTTTCGCAGACGCACAACATCGAGAGCGATCGTTTCGAGCAGCAGATACCAGAAGTGAAGCTCGCCAAGCGGACGGTGAATGCAGAGCAGGAGCCGATCACTTCGTCGTCAATGGCGGAGCCGAAGGTGTATATCGAGCGGATGCCCGCACAGGGCTGGGCGAGTGCGGCTCGGGATTCTTGAGCGAATCTGGACCGTTCTACTCGATGACCTAGAATCACGCTGATCCAGCGAACTCTTTGAGCACAGGATATTGAACATGACGATCGACCAGCAGACGCTTGAGCCACAAACGGATTCAACTCTGGACAGCACCGAATCAGTGCACCAGAGCGAGGCCGCGTTCCATGACGAGTGGGCGGAGTCCACCCCGGTCGAGGACATCAATGTTTTCGAGGCGTTCGAGTCCCCCACCGCTCCTGAAAACAAGTTCATGATCGAGAAGATGGGTGACCTGACGGGCAAGACGCTCTTGGACATCGGTGCGGGGCTGGGCGAATCATCCGTGTACTTTGCGCTCAAGGGCGCGAAGGTCACGACGAGTGATATCTCGCAGGGGATGGTCAACAAAGCGATCGAGCTCGGGAAGCATCACGGCGTGGAACTCGAGGGGCTCGTCGCGGCGGGTGAGACGATCGATGTTGAGGAGGGGACTTTCGATATTGTCTACATCGCGAACACGATCCATCATGTGACGGACAAGCGGGCGATGTACGAGCAGGTGCTGCGGGCGCTCAAGCCTGGTGGTCGGGTGTTTACTTGGGATCCGCTCGCGTACAACCCGGTGATTAATGTCTACCGGAAGATGGCGATGGATGTGCGGACGGAGGACGAGGAGCCGTTGACATTCAAGGATGTGGATCTGCTCGGGGAGTACTTCGAGAATGTGGAGCATCGCGAGTTCTGGATTGCGTCGCTCGTGATTTTCCTGAAGTACTATCTGATTGATTCGGTGAAGCCCAACGATGATCGGTACTGGAAGCGGATCTTCAAGGAGGATCCGAAGAAGCTGTGGTGGTGGAAGCCGTTGGAGCGTCTGGATCGTGTGCTTGGTCGCGTGCCTTTGGTTCGGCGCATGGCGTGGAACATGGTGATGATCGGTCAGAAGCCGGTCAAGTAGGGCGGATCGCGTCGCTGTATTGAGTTGAGACTCTTATTCGAGTTCGGGGCAGAACGAGCAGCGTTTGCCTGGGACATATTCTGGTGCGCACCGGAGTTTGGTGGTCAATGCGTGGCCGCAGGTCGGGCAGAACTTAGCTTCATCGGATGGCTTGAGGTCATGATTGACCCCGACGCGTTCGTCGAAGACATAGCAGTCTCCCTTCCACATGCTCTCTTCTTGTGGGATCTCTTCGAGGTACTTGAGAATACCTCCCTCGAGGTGGTAGACCTGCTCGAATCCTTGCTCGAGCATCCATGCGGTTGATTTCTCGCAGCGGATCCCTCCGGTGCAGAACATCGCGACTTTCTTGTGGACTTTGGGGTCGTAGTTCTTGTTGACGAACTCTGGGAGCTCGCGGAAGCGGGTGATCTTTGGATCGACGGCGCCCTCAAAGGTCCCGGCGTGGAACTCGTAGTCGTTGCGGGTGTCGATCAGCACGACTTCGGGATCGGAGATCAGATCGTTCCAGTCCTTGGGTTTGACATATTCGCCGACACGGGTGTTGGGGTCGATGGTCGGATCGATGTCGGATCCGAGGCTGATGAGCGAGGGTTTGACCTTGACCTTGGCGCGGTTGAAGACATGGGCGTTTGCGTAGCTGGATTTGTATGGGAGGTCATCGAGTCCATCTACTGCTCGGAGGATGGTGATGAACTCTTCGATGGATTCGGGTGGTCCGGAGATGGTGCCGTTGACACCTTCATGAGCGAGGAGGATGGTGCCGAGGATGTCGCGATCGATCATGTCTTGCTTGAGTCGAGGCGCGAGTTCTTGGCAGTCTGTGAGCGGGACGAACTTGTAGAACGCGATGATCTGCATCACGGACTTTGAGCTCTGGCTTTCTGTGGCTGATGGTGTGGATGTGTGTTGTGTCGTCGGGGCCATGGTGTATTCAAGGCATGATCTTCTTCGTTGTGAACGGTGCATCGTGGATTCCATTGAAATGGC
>JAEPQP010000177.1 GCA_017640485.1 Phycisphaerales bacterium
GACTCTTATTGAGATGCTGGATCTTGATGCTGAAGCCGCGGAGATCCGTGCTGGTCTTGCGGCGACGCGCTCGAAGCAGAAGACCAAGGACTACGCGAAGCGCCTGAAGCTCGTCGAAGCGGTGCGGCATTCTGATAACGATCCCGCGTGGCTCGTGATGGATGTGATCCCGGTGATCCCGCCCGATCTGCGTCCGCTTGTGCTGCTCGAATCGGGCAACTTTGCGACCAGTGACCTGAATGATCTGTACCGTCGCATCATCAACCGGAACAACCGTTTGAAGAAGCTGATGGACCTGAACGCTCCGGAAGTGATCATCCGCAACGAGAAGCGCATGCTCCAGCAAGCGGTCGATGCGTTGTTTGATAACAACCGCTGTCGTCGTCCGGTGCTTGGATCGTCGTCGCGTGCTCTCAAGTCGCTGACGGACATGATCAAAGGGAAGCAGGGTCGCTTCCGCGAGAACCTGCTCGGGAAGCGTGTGGACTACTCCGCGCGTTCGGTCATCGTCGTGGGTCCATCGCTGAAGATCAACCAGTGTGGTCTTCCGAAGAAAATTGCGCTTGAACTGTTCCAGCCGTTCATTATCCGGAAGCTCAAGGAGCACGGGCTCGCGGACACGATCAAGTCCGCGAAGCGGATGCTCGAGCGCCGTGATGCGGAGGTCTGGGACATTCTTGAGGAAGTCATCTACCAGCACCCGGTTATGTTGAACCGTGCACCGACGCTTCACCGCATGGGTATCCAGGCGTTCGAGCCTGTGCTTGTGGAAGGGAACGCGATCCGTCTGCACCCACTGGTGTGTGGCGGGTTCAACGCGGACTTTGACGGCGACCAGATGGCGGTCCACCTGCCTCTGTCGGTCGAAGCGCAGGCGGAAGCGCATGTGCTGATGCTCTCGACGAACAACGTCTTCTCTCCTGCGAACGGTGCGCCGATTATCAACGCATCGCAGGACATCGTTATGGGTGTGTACTTCATCACCACGACCCTCGCGGACATGGAGAAGATCGAAGAGAAGGACATCCCACGCTTCAAGGATCGTCACGAAGCGATCATGGCGTTCGACAGCGGGAAGATCCATATCCATCAGCCGATCAGTGTCCGTCTTGGTGGGTTTGATAAGCTCGTCAAGAAGGAGAACGGTCCGGTCGAGCCGATGCCCGAGCATGGACGTTTGGTCACGACGATCGGTCGCGTGCTCTTCTCAGAGATTCTCGCGGACGGGATGCCGTACTACAACTGTGCGATCGGTAAGAAGGGCTGCGCCCGCGTGATCGACGATACCTACGAGTACTGTGGACGGGCCGAGACGATCAACATCCTTGACAACATCAAGGAGATCGGGTTCAAGCAATCCACGATCGCGGGTCTGAGCTTCTCGGTCACCGACCTCCGTATCCCGGAAGAGAAGCAAGCGATCCTTGACGATGCACAGTCCAAGGCGACGCGCGTCGAGAAGAACTACGACCGAGGGATCATCACCGAACGCGAACGCTACAACCAGCTGCTTGATATCTGGTCGCACTGCCGTGAGGAACTGACCGGCAAGCTGATCGAGACGCTCAAGAACGATCGTCGTCACGAGGATGGTTCGTACGCGAGCATCGCGGAGAAGGAAGGCGAAGCGTTCCTCAATCCGGTCTATCTCATGAGTGACTCGGGTGCTCGTGGTAATGTCTCGCAGATGCAGCAGCTCGCTGGGATGCGTGGTCTGATGGCGAAGCCATCGGGTGAGATCATGGAAACCCCGATCCGCGCGAACTTTCGCGAGGGTCTGCACATCCTTGAGTACTTCTCATCCACCCACGGTGCTCGTAAGGGTCTGGCGGATACCGCTCTTAAGACCGCGGACTCGGGTTACCTGACTCGTAAGCTCTGTGATATTGCTCAATCCGTGATCATCGGAGAGCATGATTGTGGTTCGCGCCGCGGCATCATGAAGCGTGCGATTTACAAGGGTGAGCAGATCGATGTCCCGCTGAGCACACAGATCTTCGGTCGTGTGTCCGTCAACGCGGTCACCGACCCAGTGACCGGCGAGAAGATTGTTGATGCGAACGAGATGATCTCCGAAGAGGCGTCGCGCCGGATCGAGGAGATCGGTCTTGATGGTTTGCTTGTTCGCTCGCCGCTGACTTCCGAGTCGGCGACCGGGTGTTCGGCGCTCGACTACGGCATGGACATGTCGACTGGCAAGCTGGTCGAAGAAGGCATGGCGGTCGGGATCATCGGCGCTCAGTCGATCGGTGAACCGGGTACACAGCTCACGATGCGTACATTCCACTCTGGTGGTATCGGTACGCGTGACATCATGGATACCGAGTACCGGGCGCTCAACGCGGGTACCGTTGAGATCCGTGACTGTAACGAGGTTGCGGTTCAGGACGAGGACGGCAACGATTGCTATGTCTCGCTCAAGCGCAACGGCGAGCTCGCGATCCTGGACGCATCGGGCAAAGAACTCGAGAAGACCAAGGTCCCGTATGGTTCGTTCATCTATGTGAAGAGCGGCGATACGGTCAAGCGTGGCGCGGAACTCATCAAGTGGGACCCGCACCGCACCCCGACACTGGCTGAGAAGCCTGGTACGGTTCAGTTTGTCGACATCGAGATCGGCGAGACTGTGCGTGAAGAGGACGCGGGGCGTGGTCAGAAGGCGCTTGTGGTCATCGAGCACAAGGGCGACAAGCACCCGCAGATCAACATCGTCGACGACGAGGGCAACATTCTCGACTTCCACTACCTGCCTGCGAAGGCGCGTCTGGAAGTGACCGACGGCGAGGTCATCAGTTCGGGTCACATGATCGCTCGTCAACCTCGTGCGGCGTCCGGTTCTGCGGACATCGTCGGTGGTCTCCCGCGTGTTACGGAGATCTTCGAGGCACGCAAGCCGAAGGATCCTGCTGTGATGGCGGAGATCTCGGGTGTGGTCGAGATCCACTCTGATAAGCGCAAGGGAAAGATGACCATCCGCGTGATCTCCGACTCGGGTATCGAGAAGGACCACCACGTCCCGAACGACAAGGCGCTGCTTGTGCACGCTGGTGACTTCGTGACGGCGGGTGATTCGCTGACCGATGGTCCTCAGATCCCGCACGATATCCTTCGGATTAAGGGCGAAGAGGTCCTCTGGCAGTACATGCTTGACGAGGTCCAGAATGTGTATCGTGCTCAGGGTGTGCCGATCAATGACAAGCACATCGAGCTGATCCTCTCGCAGATGCTCCGCAAGGTGCGCGTCGAGAACATCGGTGATACCGATATGCTTCCTCATGATGTGGTGGACAAGTTCCGCTTCCGTCAGAAGAACAACGAGATCGCGGGGATGCTCAAGGTCACCGACGCGGGAACCACCCCGCTGCGTGTGGGCGAGTTGTACCCGAAGGACGAGGTCAAGGAAGCGAACGCGAAGGCGGAAGCCGAGGGCGGCGAGATCGCGAAGACCAAGCGGGCGCGTCCTGCGGCGGGTCGTACGCTGCTGCTCGGGATCACCAAGGCGGCACTCTCGAGCGATTCGTTCCTCTCGGGTGCGTCGTTCCAGGAGTCCACGAAGGTGCTCACCGAAGCGTCGCTGCGTGGAGCCGAGGACGAGCTGATTGGTCTGAAGGAGAATGTGCTCCTGGGTCACTTGATCCCAGCGGGTACCGGCTTCGGCAAGTACCAAGACATCCGCGTCAAGACGCTGGTCAGTCCAGAAGAGCTCGAAGAGTCCATGATGGACGACGAGTACTACGAGGACGCGGAGCTCGA
>JAEPQP010000064.1 GCA_017640485.1 Phycisphaerales bacterium
CTGCTCGAGCGCGATCAGCTCGGGGAGTTCTACCTGACCTATCTCGATTCGTACGATCAGGATCCAACAGGATTGCACGCGATCAAGTCGGTTACGGGGTTTGAGGGAGAATCGCTTGATACAGCGTATCAGGATTGGATCGAAGGGCTCGAGCGTGTGCCCGAGACCGGGAGTGATCTGGACGCGACGCTCGGGATCTCCATCGAGAACGGATCAGGCGACGGCGTCGCGATCAGAGCCATCAGCTTGGAGGCCCGCAGGAGAACCGGTCTCGAGTATGGGATGGTGATTACTTCTATAGAAGGAAGGGCTACGAGAGATCTGCACGAACTTATTCGTGTCCTCGGGAGTTATGGGGCCGGGGAGGTCGTGACCGTTGGTTGGCGCCGAGGATCGATCCATGGCGAGAATGAAGTCGAGTTGCTGCCGAGGTAGTGGGGAGCACGCGATCGTGTATGAATAGGATGGGGGATGAAGAACGACCCAGTGCAGATTGGTTTGATCGTCGCGAGCAGTGAGAACGGCGTCATCGGTGTGGACGGCGACCTCCCCTGGAGTCTGCCGGATGATCTCAAGCACTTCATGCGATCCACGAAAGACCACGCCGTGGTGATGGGCCGGAAGACCTTTGAGTCGTTGGAGAAGCCACTCGGATCGCGCCTGAACATTGTGGTTTCTCGATCGATGGATCAAGAGAATGCGATCGAAGGGTCAGTATCCATAGCTCGTACGCTCGATGAGGCCATCGAGTTCGCACAACACGTGGATCAGCAACAAGACGGGTACCAAAGAGGACTGATCTGGATCGCGGGAGGCGGGGAGATCTACTGTCAAGCGATCGGCCGGGCTGACCGAATTGTGAGGACCCTGGTGCACTGCGAAATCGAGGGGGATGCGTATTTCCCAGAGCTGAATCCAGAGGAATGGTTATTGGACCGCTCAGAGAGACACGAAGTCGATGACCGGCATGGGTTTGCGTTCACGATCGAGTGGTGGCGGCGACGCTGAGAATCCGGCTCTGGGTCTTTTTGGGGGAGATCGGCTGAAAATTGTGTATGAACGGGCAAAATGACGAGGTCGCAGAATTGCCGATTTGAGAGCGTGAGGCGGGTTTCGAAACGAATAGGGGGACTCATTGTGTTCAGAACGAGCAAATTGATGAAATCGTTTAGATATTCTGCTTGCACCTTGCCGGGAATTGGATTATTGTTTGAGCGGGTCAGGAACGAGTCGTTCGTTTCCAAAAACTAGGTCTTTCTGTACGAAAACCAATTAACTGTTTCCAGATGAGGAGATTTGAAAATGAAGAACGCAATCGCGCTCGCAGCTGTCGCTGGTATCGCATCAGCAGCAGCAGCACAAACTGCTACTTTGAACATCGTTGCATCACAATCCGTCGTTGACTCGACAGCTACCACCCAGATCACCCTCTCGGTGTACGGCTCAGCTGACTTCGGTACCCACATCGCTGGTGGTGCATTCTCACTCAGCGCAGCTGGCGGCGCAGGCGTCGTTGGCGGCATGGCTGCTTCCGCAGCTGACTGGGGTGCATTCGGTCAGAACGACCGTGGTGACGCTGGCGACGGCAACCACACCGGTCTCGTCTTCGGACAGCTGATCGCACCTCCATTCTTCCCACCATCAGAAGACTCAAACTTCACTGGTGGCGAAGTCCTCCTCGGCTCATTCGTCGTTGACATCATCGCTGACTCAGCTGGTATCGTCGACTGGACCGTCGGTGCTGACCCAATCGGTGCTTTCGTCCTCGAAATCTTCGACGAAGCTGACGGATCACTGACTCAGGTCACTGCAGCATCATACGGCTCAGCACGCGTTGAAGTCGTCCCAGCTCCATCCGCTATGGCTCTTCTCGGCCTCGGTGGCATCGTTGCTGGTCGTCGCCGCCGCTAATCGCAGCGTTGACTACAGTCTTCCGAGACTGACTTGCTAAATGCAAAGCATCCGCCCGGTCCGCCGGGCGGATGTCTTTTTTGGTTTTGATCAACATCCTTGTGTGCGTTGGCCAGGCGTGGTAGTGTGGGTGGACTCGTGGACAGTTGGGTATTGAACTTGAGAACTGGGATGGGAGAGGTTGATATGAAATCACTGGCTTTCTTTGCATTGACTGGGATTGTGTCGTCTTCGTTCGCTCAATCCGCGTCATTGAACATCGTGCCGAGCGAGCCGGTGGTTGGGGAGTTTGGGGGATCCTCCTCGTTCACGCTCAGTATCTTTGCGAGTGCTGACTTTGGGACACACATTGCAGGTGGTCAGTTCTCACTCGTCAATGGCACCGGCGGAGCGGGTGTGATTACCGGAATGGATGCCGCCGCGGTAGATTGGGCGTCTATCGGAGAACATGATCGTGGCTGGGCAGGGGGGGCAAACTACACAGGGCTTGTGTTTGGACAGATCATCGTTAACCCGATCATTCCACCAAATGTCAATTCAGGATTCGCCGGAGGCGAAGTCTTGGTCGCGACTATTCAGGTCGAGTTTGTGCAGCCTTCAATGTTCTGGCACCCGATTCATTTTCAACTCGGATCAGGTCCCGGACCCTTTGTCCTTGAGATCTACGATGAAGCAGACGGGAGCTTTACTCATCTGCAGTCGAGTGCCATTGAGTTTGGCGGCGCCAGTGTTCTGGTGGTTCCCGCTCCCTCATCCATGGTGCTCCTCGGCCTGAGCTCCTTCATTGCGGTGCGTCGGAACCGATAATGCACGATGGGGCGCCAGGTAGGGCAATTGCCCAACGGTGTGGGGTTTCATCAGCAGCGTGTTGAATGTCTACCGCTTCGGGATCGCTTGTTGATTGAGTATCACAATCTCTGGATGGTTCCGGTAGTAACCGTCGTAGTCCAACCCATAACCGACCACAAACTCATCGGGGATCTCAAACCCTGTGTAGTCAACCCGGACATCAATCGTCCGTGTGGTTTGCTTATCGAGCATCACGCCCAATCGCAGCGATGCGGGCTTCTGCTTCAAGATAATCGCCTTGACGAGCGCGAGCGTTTGTCCAGAGTCCAGGATGTCATCGAGTACGATGACATGCTTCCCTTCCAGATTGTCAGGGAGGTCAGACTCCAGATGGGCACCCTTCGACGAGATCGATGCTCCGGGATAGGATCGAACGGAAGTGAGTCCGAGCGCGAGCTTGACAGGCAGTTCCCGAATCAGGTCCGCAACAAAGATCATCGCTCCGGTCATGATCGGGATAATGATGACCCGGTCCTCATCAAGCCGAGAATCCCCGTCCTTTGCGAGATCCGTCTCCAGATCACGCACAATCTCCTGGGCGAGCTCCTTGACCCGCTGAGCGATCTGATCCTTGGTGACGAGTGTGCGTTCGATTTCTGGGAACATACTCAAGGGTAGGGCATCGAGGGGCGTTGGATCATCGAATAGAGTGATGTCTTTATGACTCAGACACTGAACGGAAGGAACTCCATGGCGGATCAGGACAACGGGCAAACAAGCGAACCAGTAGCGATTGTCACAGGAGCAGGCTCAGGGGTCGGCGAACAGATCGCGATCCAACTCGCAGAGCACGGATATCTGCTGGTTCTGGTCGGTCGGACCAAAGAAAAGCTCGATCGTGTCGGAGGCGGACTCGCGACGCGATGGGTTTCCGTGGAGGCTGATGTCGGGGTCGATGAAGATCGAGCACGGATCATCGAAGAAGCACACACCATGTTCGGACGCGTCGATGCACTGGTCAACAACGCCGGGAAAGCGGTGTTCAGCAAGATGTCACGCATTGGCGCCGATGACATGCACGCGATGTTTGCGGTCAACGGCATCGGTCCGGTCGATCTCGCACGCCGAGTGATCGGTGAGATGAGCAAGCGTAAAGAGGGCGTCATCGTCACGGTCTCCTCCATGGCACAACTGGACCCGTTCGATGGACTGGGCACTTATGGCTGCACAAAAGCCCCATCGGGTGTGCTCGCCAAGTCGATCGCCAACGAGTTCGGATCCAAGGGTGTCCGAGCCTACTCGATCTGTCCAGGCGCGATCGAGACCCAGATGCTCCGCTCGTTCCTCCCAGAGTCCGCACTCCCCACAGACCAAACCCTATCTCCTGCAGTTGTCGCACGCGTCGTCGTCGATTGTGTCATCGGGGAGACCGATCTTGAGAACGGCGCGATCCATCCGCTCCTGAGCCATTGAAAAACCGCCGGCGTGTCGACGCTCGGCGGTCCATGAGGGGAATGCTGTTTGGGTCTATTTGCTAGGGGCCTGATTATTCGTCAGTGTGCGGACGGGGCGATTCGCCGGAGATCGATTTCCATTCTTGATCGGCTTGAGATGAAAGCTTTTTGTGATCACCCTTCTGCCAATCCTTTTTGGTGTTGCCAAAGACACCCTTGTAAAAGAGGAAGAGCCGATCGTCCTTCACGATGAACGACTTCGGATCAACCTCCGTCTTGCTGCCTCTGGACATCGCCCACGCGCACCACGCGCCGTACGCGGGTTCATACTTTGATGGATTCGCGATGAATGCTGCTTTGTTGGCTTCGCTTGCGAAACGATAGTCCACACCCTTATGGGTCAAGGTGATCGACTTCTTGCCCTTGGTGGCTTTCGAGCCGCCCTCGGGGAAGTACGCGACCGGGTCATACCCATCAATCGCGAGTGATTTCTTTGAGAGATCCCATTCGCTGATATTCCGGATCGGCTGCGCCTGAGAGTTGGAATCAGCTGGTTGTGTAGTTGCGATGCTGACCGATGAGACGAGTAATGCGAGTGTGGTTGCGTAGAACTTGACTGAGTGTTGCATGGTGTTCTCCTGTTTGGATGCGGTAGGAGAAGGGGACGGCGGTGCTCATTATTCAGTCAAACTTGAAAATCATCAGAATCCGTTCGCTGACCCGGTAAACACGAAGTACCCAAGCCCGCACGCGAACGCCCATATACCGTATATCGCGTGCTCAAACCCCGCCGCCAATGTTGAGGTGGTGCGCCGGTAAGTCAGCGCGAAAATAATCCCGGCTGGGAGTGTCATGAGCAGCGCAATCGGGTTCCACATGGGGATGTGAAGCCATGAAAAAGTGAGGATGTTGAGGCCGAGTATCAGCCGTCCATCGCCGAGGATTGGTTGGTATCGATGGAAGAAAAACGCTCGGTGCGTCACTTCTTGTGGGTACGCGCTGACCCATGGATACAGTAGCGTAATAAAGACAAGCACAATGGGGAGTTCTCTGGGCAATCTTAGGAAACCAGACTCTGGGAGCAGCGGGGTTCGAAACGCAAGAAACCAACTCACAAACAGGATCACCGGTGCGAGGATCCCAAATACGATCAAGATCCTCGGCAGTGCGTTTTTGAGATCAGCGAGATTCCAGAGCCGGCGATTCTCGAAGCTCGGATCAGCACGCAGGTACAGCAGCATGGTCAGGAAAGTGAGAAGCAACACCGGGAAGATAAACAACCCCGATGGAAGACCGGTCTCGAAGCTGAAGCCCTCGATGCCGAGATCCAGAAGTAACCGATCCGCGAGATGGGGCTGAGAGAGGGCCGCGATCAGTGGTGGGGTGAGAATGTAGAGTGTGGTCCATTCAATCCATAGCCACACGCGGGTATGGAAGAGCTTCGGGAGCGGTGGGGAGGATCGAGGGGGAGGTGTGGGCATCAAATTGGGGCTCTTGGACTGGAGGGGCGGTGGGCATTTCCGCGATGCGCCCCTAGCATATTGACCCGCAGAAAATGGTCATCCGAGCGATTTAGGATGCTCGGTCACGAGGAGTCAGTATGTCGAATCAGCCTGTTATTGTTGCCGCGCGTCGCACGCCGATCGGGAAGTTCTTTGGATCTTTTTCACGAGTCGACTCGCCCCAGATCGGTGCGTTCGCGATCGAGGCAGCACTGAGTGACGCGTCCGCCGCGAAGGATCATGTGGATGAATGCATCATGGGATGCGTCCTCCAAGCGGGACTGGGTCAGAACCCGGCGCGCCAAGCGGGATTGAAAGCCGGGCTCCCCAACTCACTGAGCGCCAAGACCGTCAATAAGGTCTGTGGCTCGGGTCTCGAAGCCGTCATGATGGCCGCACAGTCCATCAAAGCGGGCGACAACGACTGTGTCGTCGCTGGGGGCATGGAGAACATGACCGCGGCTCCACACTTCTCTCATGTCCGTCAAGGGATCAAATACGGCTCAGGCACAATGGAAGACCACATGGCGTACGACGGGCTCCGCTGTGCGTTCGAGTGCTGGCCGATGGGCAACGCCGCGGAGCACACCGCGAGCGAGCACGGCATCACACGCGAAGACCAGGACCGCTTCTCAGCCCAGTCCCACCAGCGTGCTGCTGCAGCGTGGGATGCAGGTCATTTCGATGCTGAAGTTGTCAAACTCACCGGTGAGCAACTGGGCAACCGCCGCAAACCAGGTGCTGACGGCGGAATCAATATCGACGAAGGTATCCGAGGTGATTCAACCGCTGAAGGACTCGCAGGACTCCGCCCGGCATTCACCAAGGACGGGACCATCACAGCCGGGAACGCATCCCAGATCTCAGATGGTGCAGCAGCGACTGTCGTCATGAGCGAGAGCAAAGCGAGCGAGCTCGGACTCGATCCGCTGTGCAAGATCGTCGCGTACCACACTTCGGGTGTTGAACCGAAGGACATCTTCACCGCGCCGATCACCGGCGTGCAGGGCGTACTCGACAAAGCGGGTTGGTCCGTCGATGATGTTGACCTCTTCGAGATCAACGAAGCGTTCGCGGCTCAACTTCTCTGCAACACCAAAGCACTCAACATTGATGAGAGCAAGCTCAACATTTGCGGCGGAGGCGTGGCACTCGGTCACCCGATCGGCGCATCCGGAGCCCGCGTCCTCGTGACCCTTGTGCACCAACTCAAGCGCACCGGCGGCAAGAAGGGCGTCGCCGCTCTCTGTCTCGGCGGTGGAAACTCCGTCGCGATGTGCGTCGAGATGTGCTAACCAAAGACAATCCCAAACCAATCACCCAAACTGACGACTCCGAGTGGAGAAGGAACACCCATGAGCACGACAGCAACCGATACCCATGTGACCCTCGCAGCGGACACCAACCAAGCGCTCGGGATCGCGCAGTACGCGATCGACTTTCTGAGTGACGATCCCGCGAAGCGCGGCGATCCATCCGCAGCGGTCCTCGAGCGGACGAACATGTTTTTCACCGATGCGGTCATCTGTGGATTGTCCGCTCTGGCGCTCAAGACCAACGCACCGACGATCCTCCGCAACGAGGCGCTCCAGTACCCAGTGACCGATGCAACCAACCGGTTGGGACGAGCGGTCAAGCGCGGCGCAACCGTGTTCGGGAGCAATGTCCAGGTTCAGCCCGAGAAAGCGATCCTCGCCAACGGTTCAGCGGTACGTGAATGGGACTCCAACGGCACCAACTTCGGGTACAACCCACGACTCGGGAACATCGCGGGTGAGTTCGGTCACAACGATTTCTACGGCGTCTGTGTCGCCGCGGGTGAGATGACCGAAGCAGATGGTGCTCAGGTTCTCCGCGCCATGGTCTGTCTCGATGAGATCCGTGGTCGTTTGTCGGAAGTGTTCTCGCTCAAGACCTACAAAGTAGACCATGTCGTGCACGGTGCGATCGGTTCTGCGGCGGTCTTCGGAGCGATGCTCGGCGCGACCGCGGAGCAGATCGAGAGCGCGATCGGCATGGTCGTGGCGCACTACATCCCGTTCCGTGCGATCCGAGCCGGGAAGCAGCTGTCGGATTCCAAGGGCGCCAGCGCCGCGATCTCAACCGAGGTCGCGATCACTGCTGTCCGTCGCTCAATGTCGGGATTCATGGGACCACGCGATATCTTCCGCAACCCAGAATCCATCTTCCGAATCTTCGAAGGTCCGGGTCAGATGTTCCAAGCCGTCGGATCCTCAAGCGCGAACACCAAGAACGCGGACGCTTCGCCGTTCGAGCTCACACTCGCGCAGACCGGTGATGATTTTGCGGTCATGGGGATGCACTTCAAGCTCGGGCTCTACGAGCACCAGAGCGCCGGCGCGATCCAAGCGATGCTCGACCTGCTCGAAAAAGCACCGCACCTGCTTGATGATGTGACCGGATCCAAGATCAAATCCATCAAGATCACCGCGTACGAGCCCGCGTTCGGGATCATCGGCGATCCTGCGAAGCGTAACCCAACCACCCGCCAGAGCGCGGACCACTCGATGGTCTACATCGTCGGAACGCTCCTCCGCAAGGCGCTCTCGCAGCAGAAAGCGGGTTGGACGGATCTCATGCTTGAGCCGTACGACTACTCGCCGCAAGCGATCGTCAATGAACGGACCCGTTCACTCATGGACAAGATCGAGTTCTTCCACGGCGGGAAAGAGTACGACGACCGCTACCCAGACGGCATCCCGACTTCCGTCATCATCGAAGACACCGACGGGACCGAGTTCGAGTCAGGGATGGTCATGTACCCAGGTGGTCACGCACGCAACACCGAAGCGGACCTGCGTGGAATCCTCGCACACAAGTTCAATCTGCTCGGCAAGCTCGCGTTCGAAGACCCCGCACCGATCGTCGCACGCTTCGAGAACCTCGCCGAGAAATCGAGCGATGAGATCGCGGACATGAACAACTTCGAGATCCAGACCCGCGATGGCTACGAATAAGCAATCACGCTAGTTGATCGACTCGGGAACCAGACTCCGGTCTGGTTCCTTTGTTTTTGGATCCACTTGCAGGTCGATCAGAATCCAGTCACCCTCGCGGCCTCTTGGTTCATCGGGGATCGGGACACCCGCATCATCAAGGCGAAGTTCACCCCCCTCGCTGTAGGATGGCGGGAACCGCTTTGAGAAATCCGGGTAACCATACCGAGATTCATGGGGGGCTCCCAGATCATCGTCGGCATCCGAACCGACCGAATACAGCATGTAGCCCGTATCCAGAGTTTTGTACTTCATCGAAGAACCCGGATCGAACAGGTCCATCGGTTCGGAGGGCAGGTACGATGGGATCAACTCGCTGAGTGATTCAGGGGGCTGTCCGTGATCTGATTTGTACACTTCGATCGCGAGCATGGTCAGCGTAGCGTCATACTCCATCTTCGACATGAAGAGTCGCTCGGTGGCTGCGCCCAACGCCGGGATCAGCATATCGATGAGCGAGTACCGCATTCCCGGGATGGTATTGCTCTCGCGTTCAAGTTCTGTTTGCTTCGCTTCCAACAGTGGCAGATACTCCGGGCCGAGATCTTTCACGGATTTGCTCAGATCCATCATGCTGTGGTATCGGGTATAGACCGATCTCCGGTCTGGTGCCAGCGCCAGTGAAGCGGGCCCGGTCGCATAGCGTACCGGAGACTTGGAAATGCCAAACTCATCGTCCCCGAAGCTTACGAACTCTGCCAGCAGATCCATGCCCTCTGGGGTCATGCGTCCGTTCCCGTTCCCGTCGTCGGTGTAGGTTCGTTGCAAGAAATCCTCAAAGAACATGATCTCGCCCTGGTACGAGAAATCGATTACGGATTCGCACAACGCGAGCTCGTGTGTGAGTTTCACAAGATACGCTCGCGAGAGTGTGCCCGGATATTCATTGAGAACTTCTTCCATCGCATTCATAGTCGATGCGAGAATCGCGATCTCTACCAGATCGGTGATAATTGTGCCATCATGCGATTCATGCCTCGCCATGGAGAGCATCGCCGACAGATTCTCGTAGACCAATGCGGGGTTCTGATCACGAGCAGCGAGAATCGTCTCGAAGTACAGCATGTTCGCGAGCTGCCGATGAGTTCCCAGATGCGGGAGCAACAAGTTGATCAGGGGTGGGTTCTCATGAGCAACAGCACTCGGCTCGATCATCTCGTCATCGTGATCACTCGCGAAGAAACTGAGATCAATCCCAACCGTCGGCCGATGCGCCGCGTCACGAACCCGATCAAGCTGTGGCTTGAAGGAACGGAACAATCCGACGACCTCCTCGTAGTCGTGGTGATCGGTCGGGATGTTCGGGATCATCTGGATCCCCGCGCTGATCGCCTCGTCACCGTTCTCGATCGTGCTGTTGTATTCTCGTTCGTACTCGGACTGTCGTTTCTGAGCATCCGCGATATGCAGATCCCACGCGGCCCGGACCTCTTCATAAATCGGCCATGCCTTCTGATCCTCGTCATACTGCTCATTGAGTGCGTTGATCGCGTACGCATAGTTCTCTTTGATGTTGGGTTCTCCAAGATAGAACCGTGCCGCGAGACCCACATAGGAAATGAAGATGAGCAGAATCATCGCGGCCACCCCTCGGCGGATATTCCGGAGCGTGCGCCAATACAGCGGCCGCTTACGCTTGGTGGCTCGCCTCAGGAGCTTTGCGACTTTCCTCGGATTCCCGAACGAGCGAACGATCTGCTCAGGAGTCCGTCCCGAATCAAGAGCATCCTCGGTGTGCGCGATCAGTTCGTGCGTGATCTCGATGCGCTCGGATCTCCAGAGTTTGGTTCTGCGGACCGTTTGATCAATCAGTCCAGCGAGTTCCGCAGGGAGATCCGAGTCTTGGAGCAGTTCCCTGGTTCGGAGATGGGGCTGTCCACGATTGAGAATCCAACGCACAGAGTGCATGAGCGGTGAGTGCTTGAGCGACCATTCCCAAGCATTGGTTCGGTTGGATTGGTGGCTGCTCATGCGGAAACCCCAGCCGGTCCGCCCTCGAGTACCCCAAGCGCGGTCATCGCGGAGTTGAGTTGGGTCCATGCTTCGATGTCGGCGCGCAGTTTCTTCTTACCCTTTGAGGTCAGCGAGTAGTATTTGCGTTTGCGACCGCTCGGTGCTTGCTGCCAATCTGCTTCGATGAGTCCCTTGGATTCCAGGTTGTACAGCATCGGGTAGAGCGTGGATTGTCCCATCGCGAGCACGCCCCCGGCTTGTTTCGCGAGCGTCTCGACGAGTTCATAGCCGTACATCGTCCGCGTGGACAGGAGTTTGAGGACGGCCGTGGGTCCGGCGCCGCGCATCAGTTCGCGTTCGATTTTCATGTTGGGAGCTCCAATGAGACCAGTTTACTTGGTAGATACCGCATACTATGTACGGCATAGTATATGGTGCTGTTTCGTCAAATGAACACCAAACTCCCAAATTCTCCGTTGGGACCATGTTTGATAGGGGTTTGTTGTGTCTGTGAATACTAGAATCACGCATGGCTGAGCGGACGATTCTTCACATCGATATGGATGCGTTCTTCGCGTCTGTCGAGCAGCGGGATCATCCGGAACTCCGAGGCAAGCCGGTACTGGTCGGGGGGGATGGTCGACGAGGAGTGGTCGCGGCAGCGAGCTACGAGGCGCGGAAGTTCGGATGCCACTCCGCGATGGCATCCTCCGTCGCCAAGCGATTGTGCCCAGACGCGATCTTCGTCAAGGGATCCCACGGCGTCTACAAACAAGTCTCCCGCCAAGTATTCGAGATCCTTGAGCGATTCTCGCCTGCGATCGAGCCCGTGTCGATTGATGAAGCGTACCTGGATGTCAGCGGCTCAACACACCTCTTCGGAACAGGGCTCGAGATCGCAATCAAGATCCGGAGGTTGGTGCGAGAGGAACTCGGGCTGACCTGCTCAGTCGGGATCGCACCCAACAAGTTCCTCGCGAAACTCGCATCGGACATGAACAAGCCCGACGGGTACACCATCATGACCCAGGACACAGTTGAGGAGATCCTCGACCCGCTTGGTGTTGAGCGCATCATGGGAGTCGGTCCTGCATCCCAACGAGCGCTAGAGCGACTCGGGATCCGAACCATAGGGCAGCTTCGAAAGTGCCCACTCGAATCGCTGCAGGCACAGTTCGGAGATTCTGGTGAGCGTCTCTATAGACTGAGCCGAGGGATCGATGATCGACCAGTCCGAGTCAGAGAAGGGGCTCGATCGATCTCACACGAGCACACCTACGAGAACGATATCGAGCAGCCCGATGAGATCCGAGCGATGATCGCTCGTCAATCGCTTGATGTCGCGACCCGCCTCCGAAAGCATGGGCGATTTGCTCGCACGATTTCGATCAAAATCCGCTTTGGAGACTTTCAAACGATCACACGCTCGTCCACGCTTGAAACACAGACGGATGAGACGGCTGTGATCCACAGCACTGCCAAAGCGCTCTTTGATCGGTGGGCAAAGGGATTCCGCCCTGTCCGACTCATCGGCGTCGCGCTCACTGAGATCTCAGAGACCAGCGGCGACGCGGGCTTGTTCGACACGGAGACTCGTGAGATCAACCAAGCGATCGATCAAACGACAGACCTCATCACGCGTCGTTTCGGGAAAGGGGCGTTGACTACAGGAGCCACGCTTAAAGCCGCACAAGCCCACGGCCTGCATGGTCCGGGTTCGGAATCCGGAGATCGACCAGAATGATCCGTGGGAGCCAGTGCGGCAGACTCAGTCTTGCAGATCCATCGCTTGATCTTCTTCCTGATCGTCCGCCTGCTCAGTGACCCTGGTGAAGCTGAGCATCGTGATCGCATTGGTCGAGAGCGTCAGCGTGTCACGCTCAGCGTGGTACGCATCGATATTCTCGAGCAGATGGAGGAAGCGGGATTCTTGCTGCATCGTACCGGCTGGTTTAGAACACATCATCCGGGTACTCGCGATGTTGGACATCTTCAAGCCATCAATCCCGCGCCGCTCGTAACCAGCGGAGATCCGATTGCAGCCCGCTGAGCCGGTCATCCAGGTGTGATCCTGGAACCGGATCCAGAGCTCGGTCCCTTCGATCGGTTTTTGCCCCTCGATGGTGTCCACTCTCCATGTGGTCCCGGTGATCCACGACCAATCCTTCTTCGCTTGTTTCACGAGATTCGCATGCGGCGCGGAGTCGATGTTGAGCAACGCCGCTTCCTCGCGATCGCGTGCTGTCTCGCATCCGACACCGATCAACGAGAACGCGATCGCGATGATAAGAACTACAAGTTTGCAGGAAAGTGGATTCATACCAGAGTTTACGGCTGGTTCTCTGTCAGGGTTTCGATCCCGGCGTCTTGAGCGAGGGTTTCGAGTGTTACCCGGTACAGCAACTGCATCTGATTCTGCGCTAGATGCTGTCCAACGAGCGATGCCCAGTACAACGCTGCAGCCGCGAGGACAGCGGGAATCATGAGCAAGAACGCCCATGCTGTGCTCTGGAGCACCAACTGCGAGAGTCCAAAGACAAACGCCAGCGATCCAAGGACCGCGAGCGTCGAGTACAGAAACATAAAGCCGGTCCAGACCGATGGATTCGGAGAGAATCGTCCCTTGATCGTCGTCAATCGGGGGTCATCCGTCTTGATGGTCTCAATATTGAGCCAGGGTGACCAGAAATGGCGATCCTTCACCGGAATGACCAGCATCAGGTGGTTCCCCGCCGAGCGACCCTCAATCGGATGATCGTTCGTATCCATGATCCCCCGGAGCAGTTCAAGGGCACGGCCCTCGCTGATCGGGAAGTCATACGCGAATCGTGGGCGCATCGGCGGGAGGATGGTCGGGAGTGGTGGGGTCATTGATGATGTCCTGCGATGATTGAGAGCGGTATCTTAGCGTACGATCCGATTCTGCACAAGCAGGTCGCATTTCAAGCCCTACGGCGCGGCGGTTCGAGATCAACTGAATAGGATGTCTGAAGACCAGAACCGGAGAGAACGATGATGCACACGGATGCCGTGAGTCGGTTGGAAGAACTGATCGAAAAAGTCCCCGACTTCCCCAAGCCTGGAGTGGTGTACAAGGATTTCACACCGCTGCTCGCAGACGCTGGGGCGCTGGCGCTCGCTGTGGAACTCATGGCGAATCCATACCGGGGCAAGGGTATCGATCTCGTCGTCGGCGCGGAGTCTCGCGGATTCATCTTCGGGATCGCGATCGCGCAGGCGCTCGCGGCAGGATTCGTCCCCGTCCGCAAGCCTGGGAAGCTACCCCGCGAGGTTCATCGCGCAGAATATGAGCTCGAGTACGGCACAGATACACTCGAGATCCACCAAGATGCGCTCTCTCAAGGAGCGCGGGTGCTGATGGTCGATGACCTCCTCGCGACCGGGGGGACGATGGAAGCCGCGTGCGGATTGGTCTCCAAGACAGGGGCGGAGATCCAAGGAATTGCACTACTCATTGAACTGGATTTCCTGAAAGGACGCGAGCGGCTCACCCAGTACGGCGAGGTCCATTCGGTGCTTCGATATTCTTGAAATCTGGTGCCCAGCGGGACTGAATTTCTGGTGGGGATAAGCCTTGATCGGTCTATGATTGCATCCTCGCACATCGCGAGTTCGAATGCAATTCGGGTGGCTTGTTTGGAGCATTGATATGTCGATGACTGCTGTGACTGGATCGGGTTCTGGATTGGGAAGCTTCGTGGGTCGACATGTCGGTCCCGATGAGTCTGAGATTGCGGAGATGCTCGAAGCGGTGGGGTCCCCAAGCATGGGATCCTTCATCGACGAAGTCGTCCCGGCTTCCATCCGGATGGATCGCGAACTCGATCTCCCAACAGCTCGCAGCGAGCGGGTGCTGCTCCGTGACCTCCGCGAGATCGCAGAGAAGAACAAGGTCTTCAGGACCTGCATCGGGATGGGATATGTTGGAACAATCACACCCGGAGTGATCGGCCGCAATGTCTTCGAGAACCCGCAGTGGTACACGCAGTACACGCCGTACCAGCCCGAAACA
>JAEPQP010000210.1 GCA_017640485.1 Phycisphaerales bacterium
ATGTCTGCCAGCGCGACGGACTCAGGCTGATCTCCGACCTTGAAGGTCTGGTGTGGTTCGAAGTAGCCATCTCCCACACCCAGCAGAACGCTCGTATCATTTCCCGATGCGTTTGCAGTGGCGATGTCGATGAATCTGTCGCCGTTGAGGTCCGCGAGCACGACCGAAGACGGAGCGTTTCCCACCGAGAATGTCTTCTGGGTCTCGAAGGAGGAGTCTCCAGCCCCCAACAGGACACTCACCGAAGCGTCGGTCCTGTTGGCTGTTACAATGTCGATGAGCCCATCATCGTTGATGTCCGCAAGTGCAACCGAAGAGGGACCTCTTCCAACCGACGCTTCTCGCCGTGTGTCGAAAGAGCCATCCCCCAGGCTCAGCAGCATGCTCACCGTGCCATCGGATTGGTTTGTCGTAATGATGTCGACGAGTCCGTCGTCGTTGACGTCGGCAAATGCCACCGAAGAGGGAGCGCGCCCGACAGGCAGGTCCCGAGGTGGCAGGAACGTGCCGTCTCCTGAGCCCAGCGACAGACTCACGGTGTCGAAGAGCCGATTCGCAGTGACGACGTCAACGAGGTCATCGCCATTGACATCGGTGAGCGCTACCGAAGATGGGACGGTACCGACGGCGAAGCCCTGGAACTCCGAGAAGGAGCCGTCTCCCACGCCCAGCAGCGCGCTCACAGAGTTGGCGCCGCTGTTGACTGCGACGATGTCCAGGAATCCGTCGCCGTTGAGATCCGCGAGCGCAACCGAAGAAGGGGAGGCGCCGACCCTGAAGTCCCGATGCTCCGAGAAGGTGCCATTGCCAGCACCCAGCAGTACGCTCACGGTGTCGAGACCAGTCCCGATTGTGTCGTTCGCGGTGACGATGTCGATCTTTCCATCGTGGTTGACATCTCCCAGCGCGACCGAGACCGGATCTCTTTCGGTGGCGTAGGTCTCGTGCGCTTCGAGCGAGCCACCACCGGCACTCAGTAGCACGCTCACGTTGTCGCTATTCTTGTTGGCGGTGACGATGTCGTCGAGACCATCTCCGTCGAGATCTGCTCGCGCAATCTCAGTCGGGTTTTCGGCTGTCCCGAACCGTTGTTGGGGGGCGAAAGAAGGCGCGCAGGCCTGGGGAGAGCCAATGGAGACCGAGGCCGCCCCTGAATCGCCAGAACCAAACCCATCGATCACAAGCTTGTACTGACCCTGGGAGAGCTCGTCTCTGCCGATCGTTGCGCGACCGCCGGGGGCGCAGAAGACCTCTCGGTTCTGTGCATCGAGAAGATAGACGGCGGGGGGGAATGCTCCTTCCACACGGATGTCCCATTGCTCTCCCTGTCCGACACCCAGTCGATAGATCACTTCTGGTGATCCGGCTCCTCCACAGCTGCCTTGGACAAGATCCGCTCTCTCTCTGGTGTCGATGAGCTGGCGATGGATGCCGCAGCCAACTCGAATGGGTTGTTCGAGGGAGCCTGATGAGCACACTGTCCCCCGTCCAAGGCCGTCGGTGTCCTCCTGCATGGGGTTGAAGGAGAAGGGGCAGTTGTCCAGCCCGTTGACCATCCCATCGCCGTCCGCGTCGTTGTCGCACACATCGCCCAGCCCGTCCTCATCGATGTCGCTCAGGTCTGGATCGAAGACGTCGGGGCAGTTGTCGAGCACATCGATGACCCCATCGGCGTCCCTGTCGGATTGCGGGGAGCGGGTCAAAGCAATGGTCTGCACGGGGTCGTCGAGGGGCTGTCCATCGAGAGTGAACTGCTGGCCGTCGAACTCGATGTCGATATCGCGACCGATGAAGTTGGCCTTGCTCACCGACAGCGCGTAGCCCCGCGGCAGCGCGTCGAAGACGAAACGCCCGTCGGCGTCGGTGACGGTGGTGTCGATGAG
>JAEPQP010000116.1 GCA_017640485.1 Phycisphaerales bacterium
CTCTCAGGGACATTCACCGGTGCGACCGTGGACTTCACCGCGGGGAATGCACTCCTCGACGAGCTGCTGACCGGCGATCACTACGGCAAGGACGGCGCGTTCGCCAAGCACCATGCCGAGTTCCGCAAGCATGTCCAGCAACTGGTTGACAAGCATCCAGAGTTGTTCCCGAAGCGTTCGACATTCACCGAGTTCTCAGGGGGTGTCGGGGGCATGATGCGTTTCACTCCGTTCGGAGGGAAGCGTGAGAAGATCATGGCGGTCTGCAAAGAAGCGTACAACGAGGGCGTGATCTGCTTCTGGTGCGGGCACGGCCCGTTCCATGTCCGGATGCTCCCCCCGCTCCCGGTCATGAAGATGGAGGACTGGTCCCGTGTCTTCGCGTGTCTTGAACGCGCGATGGCCAAGGTCGCGGGCTGAGCACTACCAAGGAGCGACCCATGGATCGACTACGCGAAGCGCGTCCGGAAGACATCGATACTCTTCTGCGACTGGCGCACACGGGCAACTTTATCAATCTCCCCCCGTTCAAAGACAAGATCGCGGAGATGCTCTCGATCTCTGCGCGGTCATTCGATGCCGTGCGCGAGCGGGGCACCCCCGGCGAGGGGCACGATCGGACGCACGACAACTACATGCTCGTGCTCGAGTCCGACGAGGGTGAGTGTCTGGGGACCTCTGCGATCCGAGGCGGGATGATCGCGCATGATCATCCGAATCTGTCCTACCAGCTCCTGAAGATGGTTCGCGAATCCACGCTGCTCTCGAAGAAGGTGCACGCGACCGAAGATCCGGACAACGACGATGACCGCATGATCGTGTCGGGGCGGATGGAACATATCTACGCGATCCTCTTCCAAGACAACGCGTGTCCCACAGAACTCGGTGGGAATGTGATGCGTCACGATGCGCGTGGGCGAGGGCTGGGGAAGCTCCTGAGCTACTCGAGGTTCCACTACCTCAAGCAGCACAGCGACTGGTTCTCTGACCGGATTCTTGCTGAAATGATGGCGCCGATCGATCAGTACAACGACGGCACGGCCTTTTGGCGCGGAGTGGTCAGCAAGTTCATCAATATGACCTATGAAGATGCGGATCGCCTTTCAACGCACCAAGACAAGCGGGAGTTCATGTACGAACTCCTTCCGAAGTTTGTGAATCTCTCGTTGCTCAGTGATGATGTGCTCAGCTCGCTCGGAGCGGTCGGTGTCGCAACGCGCCCAGCCGCGGAGATGCTCAAGGATCTGGGGTTTGTTGAGACGCATCGCATCGATCCGTTTGATGCGGGACCTCACCTCGAGATGCGGATGAGCACTATGAAAGCGCTCGCGTGCGCTCCGATGCACGCGAAGATCGGAGAGCCCGGTCGTGATGCGATCGACGCTCTGGTCTCTACAGAGGACTCGGAGGATGGGTTTGTCTCGATCCGCACCCGGGTCGAGCATCCGTTCACAGCGGATTCTGAGGGATCCGCTCCGGTCATCTTGAGCCACACCGCTGCGAACGCATTGAAAATTGCCAATGACGCATCTGTGATGGTCAGCCCGATCCGATTCCAGCCCGATCGTCCGCGTCCGCTCCCGATCCCAGTGATCCATATGCGCGACGAGATCAAAAAGCGCCGTCCAGATGTTCACGGCCAGTCACTCGCGGCCCTGCCGTTCAATGAAGTCGCGCAGATCATCCAAGACCGCGTCGATATGATCGCAGATTCGCTCAAAGAGTGACCTTCCCGCATCGATTGATGCACATAGACATGTTCAGAGGAGATTCTGTATGCCCGCTCATCATGCCGCACTGTCTTCGCTTCCGAGCAACCTCATCGATAATACATGGGTCCCGATTCCCGGTAACTCGATTGTTTCCACGATGCCCGCGCACCCAGATCAGGTCGTCTGGTCCGGTGGATCGACCGTTGAATCCGTGAATCTTGCTGTGCAAGCCGCGCGTCGAGCGTTGCCTGCGTGGTCCTCGACTCCGATTGATGATCGGGTGAAAGTACTCAAACGATTCCAAGAGATTGCTCAGTCCAAGCTCGATGACCTCGCGGATCTCATCTCCGATGAAACCGGGAAGGCTTTCTGGGAGTCCAAAGCGGAAGCGGGGCTCGTTCCGGGGAAAGTGGATATCACACTCGAAGAGGGTGAGTTCACCGGTCGTCATCGGGTGACTGATTTCAGTTTCGCACTCAATGACTCGAAGAACGCGCGTTGTCTCTTCAAGCCGCACGGGGTCATGGCGGTGGTCGGTCCGTTCAACTTCCCCGCGCACCTCCCCAATGGTCACATCATCCCGGCGCTGCTGACGGGCAACACCATTGTGTTCAAGCCATCAGACAAAACCCCGGCAGTGGGGCAGCTCATTGCGGAGATGTACCAGCAGGCACTCGAAGACTGCAACGCGCCATCCGGAGTCTTCAATCTGGTTCATGGAGCGGTTGATGAATCGGTCACGCTCTGCTCGCATGACGATGTTGATGGGGTGCTTTTCACCGGATCCTGGGCAGCGGGGCGAGCGATCACCGAAGCCAACCTGGATCAACCCGGAAAGATCATCGCTCTGGAAATGGGCGGAAATAATCCAGCCATTGTGATGCCCGACGCGGATCTGTATCAAGCCGTCGTCGAGGTGACGCGATGCGCCTTCAACACCACTGGTCAGCGGTGCACAAGCACGCGTCGTCTGATCGTGCATGAGGATGTCGCGGACAAGGTCATCCCAGCGATTATCAAGGCCGCATCGAATCTCACGATCGGAGATCCTCGATCCTCCGAACCGATGTTCATGGGACCGATCATCTCAGAGGAAGCACGAGAGCAGGTGTTCGCGTTTGAACGCAAGGTCGTCGAAGCGGGCGGTCGGCTGTTGCTCGAATCAACATCACTGCCTAATCACGATGGTTGGTATTGCACGCCGAGCATCATTGAGGTCCCCGAGTTCACGAAGGGACATGACGATTGCGGATGCGACGAAGAAGTCTTCGGCCCGTTGCTTCGGATCACGACCGTCAAAAACCTTGACGAAGCGATCCAGCAAGCCAACGCGACCCGCTACGGGCTCAGCGCTTCAATCTTCACTGCAGACCAATCTGCTCAGCAACGGTTTGTGTCCGAGTGCCGTGCAGGTTGTCTGAACCTGAACTGCGGGACAGCGGGCGCTAGCTCCAAGCTCCCGTTCGGAGGGCTCGGACTCTCGGGGAATCATCGCCCGGCCGGGGCGTTTGCGCTGGATTACACAGCGTACCCTGTCGCAAGCATGGAAGAAACCAGCGATGCATGCATGATCCCCAACGGGATGCGCGTCGAACGCGAATGGGTTGAATAGGAACCGTGCTGATTAACCCGAGTTTCGGCGCAGATTCAGCACAAGCTCGACCTCGCCGACGAGCCGATTCAGTTTATCGGCGATCTCGAGCGCGTTGTATCCTTGCGTAGCGAGTTCGTCAACCTGCTCAGGGAATGTGAGCGGGTGCGGGGATTCGGCGCGGGGTGCTGCAGTCAATCCGCGATCGATCCGGAAGATGGGTTCTTCATGATTCTGGTCAGAGTCGGAAGCGTTCGGTTCCACCCAGGTCCGGTCCGCGCGATCTTGGTCGAGTCGCGCTCGATCAAGCATCTCCGGAGGCATCCCGCGTTGTTCACTCTGCTGAGACTGCTGAACTTCCGGATGGGAAGTGGCCCAGGATTGATCAACCGGTGACTCGGATGCCGACGGCTGATGAGATCTAGTTGCTGGATCAACGACTGGCTGTGGAGTCGGAGCGATGGACTGCTGAACGCGCAGATCGCGATTCGCTCGCTCAAGCTGAGCGATCCGCTCAGTGGCTTCTTCGAGCAAGATCTCGATCTTGGTCGCTTTGTTATCCAGCACTGCTCCCATCCGACGGGTCAGATCCTCGGCATCAACCATCGCTTGACGAGCGGGATCCACCGACCCGCGTGCATGCTCACGGATCGTCGCGATCCGCTCAGAGGTGTCTCCCATCGAGCGGGTCTGCTGCTTTCGTTTCGCGGATGATCTCATCAGCGACCTCATGATGACCAAGAACGCAAGCACAACACCAGCAACCATGAGCATTGTGGAGCTCGTAGGCATTTCTTGACCGTTGAGCATCGATTCAAAGAAGCTCTCACTCGAACTGGATTCCTGCAGATCCTGATCGATCAACACGGGTTGAGAGGGTTCAGTTGAATCCGCTGCATGCTCGATATGCTGATCAGCCGGATTCTCATCAGCGGGCGGCTGAATCGAGACCGATTCATCAGCGGGCGGGTCCTGGATCGTGTTGTCTGGGGTTGCTGGTCCGAGTTGCACTTTTTTCATCCTTGATGGTGTCCTAGACAGTATCATCTTTGCATGGATCCTGCGCGATCACAACCCCTGAAAGAGCCCTCGATGCTCAAATTGAGTCGATCCCACCCGATCGCTGCGCCAGTCCTGCGCCGCTGGAGAACCCAGACAGGTGGATCAAGAGTCCGTGACACCGATCGAAGGTCAGTGGTCGCATGCTCCGGTGGAGCGGATTCCATGGCTCTTGCCGCGATTCTTGCATCTGTCGATCCCAAGCCGCTGATCGTGCACATCACCCACGATCTCCGGAGTCCGGATCTGACATCGCTCGATCGTGACGCGGTCGCAGAGCTTGCTGATACCCTCGGTTGCGAGTTTGTGCATGACGCTATCCAAACCCGAGATTTGCCCGGAAATCAGGAACAGAACGCCAGGAACGCTCGCTACGACAAGCTCGCACAGATTGCAATTGAGCATTCTGTCCGGTTCATCGCGACTGGGCACCACGCCGACGATCAACTCGAGTCGATGATCATGAATCTCGCGAGGGGTGCAGGTCCGCGCGGTCTCTCAGGAATCCAAGACACACGAGTCTACCGAAACACAACCATCATTCGTCCGATGCTCGGGATCACCCATGATGACGCGGTCGATCTGTGCCACGAGATCGGGATCCGGTTCACGCATGACCACACCAACGACGATTGCTCCCTGACCAGAAATCGGCTTCGGCATGAGGTCATTCCTGTGCTCAAGGAGTTCCGTCCTGAGATCGCAAGCCGTGCGAGTGTGGCATCGGATGGGTGTCGTGCCACGATGGATGCACTGCGTTATTTCGTTCGAAAGCACCTCTGGAACCTTGGTGATTTCCAACAAAGCACGCTCAGTTGGAAGCGTGATGCGCTCCGCGATCAGCCCGATGCTGCATTGGTCGAACTCCTGCGGCTATCGATCGAACACCTCTGTGATGGTTCCGGGTTCGACCGATTGAATAATGCGTCACTCCACGATGTTGTCCGCTGTGTGACAGATTCCTCAACCGAGCCGCGATCGTGTCGATTGGGACCTATTGTTGTGAAGATCACCGCTCGCGCAGTGGTGATCAGTCCCTATGAATCATCGCTTGGTCTTTCGATCGGAGATTCCCCATGACCGGTATTTCAAAGCCAGTGATCACGCTTGTTGGTCACTGCAGACCAGACATCTTCGCACTCACCGCCGCGATCAAAGGTTTCTTTCCAGATGCGGAAGTGAAGACAGCAAATGACACGAGCGAGATGAGCATGCCCTCCAATCTCCTGCTTGTGAATCGGATCCTCGATGGTCAGTTCCCGGATGAGTCCGGCATCGAGCTGATCCGCGGGCTCCCGGAGGATGCTCCTCCAGCAATTCTACTGACCAACTTTCCTGAACACGCTCAGGCAGCGATTGAAGCGGGCGCTCAGCCCGGATTCGGGAAAGCCGATGCACGATCACCCAAAGCCGAGAACGCGATCCGCAACGCGCTCGCTGTTTCCATTCACGACGAAAGCCCCACATGATTGACACCAGTATCAAAGTCTCGGAATACCAAGCACGCCGCAAGAAAGTCCTCTCGGCACTCAAAGGATCGGTTGGCGTAGTTTTCGCCGGTGACGGCGCACCGCCTTTGCGTGGAGAGTGGTTCCCGAACTTCGATTTTAAGTACCTTACCGGCATCGGGAATGAACCCGGAGCCGCGGTAATTTTTGATCCAACCAATCCCGACCCGAAGCGCCGGATCATGTTGCTGCTCAAGCCGGTCAATCCAGAGATGGATGTTTGGGATGGATACCGTGATCTGGTTACCGAGAAGCTCCGCAAGGAAACCGGGTTTGAGTCTATTTTTCGGACCAACTTCCTGCCTCGATTGCTGGGTGAAGCCGCGAAGCGCGCCAAGCACATGACCTGCCTGCACCCGCTGAGCACTTACACGCAGCCCGTGTCTCCTGATCTGGAGATCTTCCAGCAGCTCTCAGCACGGATCCCAGGATCCACCATCGCTGACCAATCCAAGCTCCTGACCGAACTCCGGATGGTCAAGACTCCCGCGGAGATCAAGCACATCCGCTCAGCGATCAAAGCGACCGCCGAAGGGATCGATCGCGTCCTTCGCGCGACAAAGCCGGGGATCAACGAGCGCCAACTCCACAACACACTGGTCTCGGGATTCACAGATATGGGCGCGAAAACCGTTGCATTCGATCCGATCGTTGGTTCGGGTGTCCGTTCAACGATTCTCCACTACAAAGAGAACGATCAATCGACATCCGACGGCGATCTCATGGTGCTCGACTGCGGCGCTGAGATCAACGGCTACGCGTCAGACATCACCCGCACCATCCCGATCAATGGCAAGTTCTCCAAGCGCCAGAAGGAAGTCTACGAAGTTGTACTCAAAGCACAGAAAGCATCCATCGCGGCAGTGAAGCCGGGTGCGACGATGACTCAGGTGGACGCCGCGGCTCGTAAAGTCATCAAAGACGCCGGGTACGGCGACTATTTCCTCCACAGCATCGGTCACCACATGGGACTCGAAACTCACGACCCCGGAGACAACTCTGCGAAGCTCAAGCCGGGTATGGTTGTGACCATCGAGCCGGGGATCTATATCTACGACGAAGCGATCGGGATCCGGATCGAAGACGATATCCTCGTCACCAAAGACGGGCGTCAGAATCTGTCCTCATCGATCCCCAAGACCGTCAAAGAAATCGAAGACGCGATGAAGAAACGAGCGAAGTAACGCTAATCACCAAAGGGTGCTTGATCGGATCACTGCATCAGTTTGAGCGCGTCGGCGATGAGTTCGTCCACTTCATCGGGGTCATCGTAGCGATACAGACCAATCACCCGACGGTCCGGTCCCAGAAGGATCAGACGCGTGGGGTGGTTGATGAGTCGGCCTGAATCTTCGGTTTCGTTCGGATCACCGAGATCAAACTTCAATCCGTCCTTGACCAGATCAGCCACAACCTCGGGATCACCCGTCACATAGTCCCAGCGATCCTCGTCGCAGCGGTACCTGGTCGCGTATCCATCGATCGCTTCAGGTGTATCCACTTCGCCATCGATCGAGATGCTCATGAGCCGCAGGTCCGTGCCGTAGGTCGCTTGCTGCACCTGCCACATCGATTGGGTCATGCCCGGGCACCAGAGCGGGCATGAAGTGAAGAAGAAATCAACGACGGTGTACTGCCCATCGAGGGCTTCGTGTGTGATCGTGTCGCCGTTGCGATCGATGAGTTCAAACTCCGGGACATAGAACTCTGCGTACAGATTTTCGGTATCCTCAGTCTCCAGTTCCACCATCGGCTGGATTGGCTTGGGCGCGTTTAATCGGGGGAGTGCGATCAAGAGAAATACACCGATCCCGATCAGGGTGACCAGCATCAGCGCAATCGAACGAGCGAGAGTTTTTTGTGACATGCGAGATTTTAGGCGGCTCTGCGTACAGCCGATGCTCTGGTCATCACAAGCGTCGCGAGTGCTCCAGATGCACACGCGAACAAGATCAAAATCAGCCAGTCCAATCCATTGGGTACACCCGAGATGGGGTTCATCCCGAGCGATCCACGCACAGCGCTGTGCGCCCAGCTCAGGGGATTGACCATCGCGATGGTCCGCAGCCAACCCGCGGCATCATTGATCGGGAAGATCGCGCCGGAGGTCAACCACATCGGCATTAATACCGCGTTCATAATCCCGTGAAACCCCTGAGATGAGTCCACGACCCACGCGAGTCCGAGACCCAGCCCGATCAGCGCGACTGAAATAAGTCCGAGTCCGATGCACGCACCAATCACGCCTATCAGCGAGAGATCCACGCCGAGGAACGGGAGTGCCGCGAGCACGACAAGTCCCTGGAGCATCGCAACGATTGATCCGGCGCCGACCTTCCCAGCGACAATGCTCCATCGCGGAGCGGGACTGATGAGCGCTGCGCGCAGCACCCCATCATGCCGATCCTGGATCAGCGAGATCGATGCGAAGATTGATGAGAACATGACCGTGAGCGAGGCGACACCCGGGATCATGTACGCTGTGAGGTTCTGATCGGTGTTGTCTTGTCCGATCGCTGATGAGAACCCGCCGACAAAGAAAATCCAGATGAGCAGAGGCGTGAGGATACTGGTCACGATCCGTGAAGGCTGTCGCACCTGTCGGATCAGTTCGCGTTTCATCATCGCGATGGATGCGTGCGATCCGTGATTCACGATGGCCCCTCCAGTCTTGAGCCCGAATACCAGAGATAGACATCTTCAAGTGTGGGGGCCGCGAGTGTGATCTGGATCGGATCACCCGGACACTCCGCCGCGAGCTGTGGTCGTGCATCCGCGAGCAGCACATCGTTGC
>JAEPQP010000152.1 GCA_017640485.1 Phycisphaerales bacterium
GGATGAGGGTGGTTGTGGAGATGTCGGCGCGGGTCATGTTCTCGGGTTCGGAGGTATCGACGCCTTGGTAGTTGAGGATCATGTAGAGCGAGGACCAGTTGTCGGTTGCTTCGATCTGATCGAACATGAAATCACGCATCGGTGTTGAAGCGCGGACCCAGAGCTCGTCCATGTCGCGGACTTCGCCCGCTTGATAAGGGACCACGGCGTCGGCCCAGATGCGGTCGATGGTTGGTTTCATGACCAGCGCGGTCATGAACAGCGCGAGTCCTGTGATGACCTGACCCGGCGGGAGGGACTGGGTCCCGATTGCTTGACGGAGCAATGCGAGCACGACCATGATCCGGACGAAGCTGGTGGTCATCAGCATGATCGACGGCACGAGCGCGACGACCGTCAGCAGGAGCATGATGTTGAGCGTCACGGAGAGTCCGGATTGTTGCTCGTTGCTGCTGCTTTGGGTGCCTTGGATATTGGATCCGAGCGAGCTGGCGCCGTTGATCGCGGACCCGGCGTCGTTGAGCATATTCAGCGGATTGAACGCGTCGCTTGTTCTGGGGGTTGCGACTGCGGGCGAGGATTGAGCCGTGAATGGTCGCTCGAAACTTCCCGATTCACCAGGCACAACAGGACCGAGCTGCGCGGACGCGAGCGGGCTCATCAATGCGACGAGAATCACGAGGAGGATGGAACGGAACGGCAGCACGGATCAGAGCCCTCTCCGCATCGCGCCCAGACGGCGACGCATGACCTGGGTCGCGGCGGGCGACTCGTGTTGGGAAGTGAGCTCGAGACGATCTCCCTCGTCGTTGGAGACGAGACCCGGAGCGACTCTGCGTGGACGCTGGACATGCATACCCGGTGCTGGTTGGTACATCGCTTTGGCGATCTCTTGATCGGTTGCGCTTCCAGCTTCTTGGAGGGTTCGCTCAAAGCTTGCGGCGATCGATTCACCCGAAGCGTCTCGGGTTTTGGCGAGGATCGATGCGACTTCCTCAGCACTGCTGACTTCGCAGAGTGTTTGCATCCCCCCCACTCCTGCGAGACCCTTCTTTCCTCGGCTTCGCCCTGCGTGGGAGAGCAGGAGGACTTTGCGATCGAAGCGGAGGACGACGAGGGTCATCCCTGATGAGATTGGGTATCTCCCGAGCACTTCGACGAGTCCTGCGGGGGCGCGTCCTCCGGCGCCGATCTGGCCGCTGAGTCCCCCTCGGGTTCGCGCGATTCGTTTGTAGATATGGGCGAGGGCGAAGATGAGCATGAGGACACCCGCGAGGGTCGCGACGGTGCGGACGAACTCTTTGCCGAGCACGAGGGGCGTGGTCGGGGTGCTGGTTCCGATGGGCTGGGATTCGGACGATTGGCGCGGGAGTCCGAGCGGCTTGGAACCGGAGTTGGTTGCGCTGTTGTTCTCTTGCTGAGTTGAAGATTCGAGAGCACTGTCCGTTGTCAGCTCAGTTTGCGGCTGGGATTCAGCGGTTGGCTGCTGCGTGACTTGCCGAGAGTGCTCAACTTTGGCTAGGGGCGGGGCTTCGTTGATGCTCGGCCCGATCTGAGCGAGAGCGGGAGTGACTGTGCATCCAAGAATACAAAACTGGGTGAGGGCGAGGAGCGCCCGGTGAGCTTTCAACATGTCGCCATCCTGGCCTTTCGCACGGCGGATCCTCCGCCTGTTCAGTCACACTGCGATGTGGTCGCTTTCTTCAGGAACTCTCTCGGACATCCAGGATCTCGCTGACGCGGATACAGAAGTTGTCGTTCAGGACGAGGACCTCGCCTCGTGCGACCTTTCGGTCATTCACGAAGACATCAACCGGATCCCCGGCGAGCTTGTCGAGTTCAACGACCGCGCCGTCTCCGAGACGGAGCACATCCTCGACGAACATTCTGGTGCGTCCGAGTTCGATGCGGACATTCATCTGGACATCGGAGAGCAGATCGAGCTCGCTGTTTGATTCAGCGGAAGCGGTTCCTGCGCCGAGTTCTGGGGATTCGAAGGCCGCACCTTCGCTCGCTGCGTCTGTCGCTCCGCCGGTGGCGTCGTTGATGGCGGACATCGCGGCGGCGAGCGCAGCGGCTTCGTCGTCGGAAACATCGGCGCCTTCTTCAGCTTGGGCGGCGACCTCGTCCATTTTGGCCGCGGCGTCTTCGACCGCTTCCTCAGGATTGGCATCACTCAGGGATTCTGAGTTTGCGTCCGTATCTTGCGGCTGTTCTTCGGGTTGGGTGTTCTCGGCTTCATCGGCCATGATGCGTTCCTTGGGCTCCGCCCGCTGAATTGATCGCGCACGCCGACTCCCGGCGATGCGGTTTTATCGGCCTATGGGTCCGGACTTGTCCAGTTCTTTGCGCTCAGGCGCGAAAATTGCGTGCGAGCATGGCTCGTTGCGATTCTTGGAGTCGGGTGGGAGTTTGGATCCGGGATCGGATCAGGTATCCGAACGGAAACCCTTGCACTCAGGGATGATGACGCGATCAACACGCGGCATCCCATCGGCGTCCATCCCAAAGACCTCGTTGATGTAGGTGGTCAACTGGCGTGTGATGGTCTCAAGACCGGGTTCACGGAGGTGCCGATCTTGCGCTCTGCGGAAGATCAGGGCGATGCCTTCGGTGAGGAGAGCGGTGTCGCGCTCCTTGATGGTCTCGATATGGGTTTGATTCTTCTGACGGGCACGCAGCACGATCTGGACGCGCCATTCCCAGACATGTCCGGTGGACATGTTCTGGAATCGGTCCTCGATGAGGGGGATCTCGATGGGGGCGTCTTCGCCCGTGCCTTCGAGCTGTTCCATCTGGCTCGCGTCGGCGGCCTTTGGGCCGCTCATGGTGTTGACAAGGAAGAAGACCCCTGCTCCTTCGAGGATCATAATGACGGCGACGATGATCATCATTTTGAGACCGCCGCCCTTTTTCTCCTCACCGGAGGATTCTTCGGTTGATTCGGCTTTGTTGTCTTCGTCGGCCATGGTGAGTCCTTCTCAATCGTGCTTCACGGGTGGGTGAGAGTGGTGTTATCCGCCGGCTCCGGTGAAGTTGGGGTCGGGATGGGTTTGAGAGACCGTGCGCCCGGTTTGATAGACCTGAACTCGGCGGTTTGAACCTCCGGCTTGTCCGGAACCATCTCCGAGGGACATGGGCTCGGTGTCCCCAGCTGATTCAACCCGCAGGATCGATGCATCCACACCGCATTCTCGGACGAGGAAATCCTTGATGACCTGAGCGCGACGGTACGCGAGCTCGTCGAATCCCATCCCGGATCTCTTCTCTTCGAGTCCCCAGGCGTGTCCCACGATCGGGCAGATGTAGTTGAGGCCTCGGATCTTGGGTGCGACGGAATCGCGGATCAGGTCTTGGTTGCGTTTGGAGAGTTCGAAGCTTCCGACTTCGAACATGATCGATCCACCGATGGCGTGTCGGGCGCCTTCTTGGACGATGTTGGTCTGGGTTTGTCGACCTTGGACGCTTTTGTTGTTGTTGACATCTGTGGATTTTTTGTTGCCGTCGCGTTTGGCGCGGGTTTCTTGGTTGGAGACCATGGAGTTGTTGGCGCTCTCGATGAGGTGCGCGAGTCCCATGCCACCTTTGAATCCCATGGCTTCGTTGACCGAGTCGATGACTTTCTGATACTCGCGTGGTTTTTTCATTTCTGAAAACGAGACGAAAAGCACAAAAAAGCAGAGGAGCAGCGACATGAGATCACCGAAAGTGACGACCCATTCGGGGACTTCTGCTTTGGGTGGTTCTTTTTTCTTGCCCATCGCGAGCTCCCTTCAGCCGGTTATGCAGCTTGTGCTTCGAGGAACTCGTCGCGCTGTGCTGGTGGGAGGTAGGTCAGGAGTTTGCTCTCTACGACGCGGGGGTTGTCTCCCGACTGGATCGCCATGACGCCTGCGATGATAATGGTCTTGAGGCGGACCTCGTTCTGGTCGTTGGCGTAGAGCTTGTCACCGATCGGTCCAGCGAAAGCGTTGGCGATGATCGCTCCGTAGAGCGTGGTGATCAGCGCGACCGCCATGGATGGGCCGATGGTTGATGGATCTTCCATGGATCCGAGCATGAGGATCAGACCGATGAGCGTCCCGATCATCCCGAATGCGGGGGCGTACTTCCCGAACTGGTCGAGGACCATCTTGCCTTGCATGTGGCGGTCCATCATCGCTTCGAGTTCGGTTTCCATGATGACGCGGATGAGTTCTGGGTCGGTGCCGTCGACGGCCATTTTGATGCCGCGGATGATGAACTCGTTGGTCATATCTTGGACATGATTCTCGAGCGAGAGGATGCCTTCACGACGAGCGATTTCTGCGTACTTGACGATGTCTTTGATTGTTTCGGCGGGGTCTTCGATGGTACCGAAGATAGATTTCTTAATGAGGTTTGGGAGACCGAGCGATGCGGCGAGGGGGAACGCCGCGATGACTGCACCGGTCGAACCACCCGCAACGACGATAACCGACGGGATGTTGATCATCGCGATGGGGTTGCCACCCCCGAGCAAGATTGCGAGGAAGCAGCAAATGGCCGCGATGGCGAGTCCAGCTACTGTAGCAATATCCACAAGTCGTCCTCCGGCACCGCCCGTCCGTGGGTGTGCAGTAGGGGTATCGACTCGGTGATGGGGTGAATTGAGGGCTGTTGTGGATTTGCGGGCAACCCTCTGGAGGGGGGTGGGGTTATCCGGGTTCGGTGAGTTTGCGGAGATGTCGGCCGTATTCGATGGATCGGCGGACGATCTCGGTCATGGTTTCTTTGACGACCATGTGTTCGCCGGAGATCAATGTGATAATGGTGTCAGGATTCTCTTCGATGGTCCGGATAAGTTCGGCATTGAGGATGAACTTCTGGCCGTTGAGCCTGGTAACGCAGATCATGGGACGCTCCGTGGTCTACTCAGATTATCGGCCGAGCACCAGGAGTTGCTGCAGCAGTTCATCTGTTGTCCGGATGACGCGCGAGGAGGCGGAGTAGCCCGTTGAGGTCAGGATCATCTGCGTGAACTCCTGTCCGAGATCGACATTGGACGATTCGAGCGCTCCTGCGACGATGCTCCCGAGTC
The DNA here is from genome assembly GCA_017640485.1 of Phycisphaerales bacterium. Classification (GTDB taxonomy): domain Bacteria; phylum Planctomycetota; class Phycisphaerae; order Phycisphaerales; family UBA1924; genus UBA1924. Next base: position 5,060 of record JAEPQP010000152.1, read on the forward strand.
CGAGTTGACCGGCGCCCGCGATTGCGGCGGGTCCGGAGTTCGGGCCTGTGACGAACATGTTTCCACCCTGATCGACGAGACCAGCGGGGTTGGAGAACTTCGCGAGAACGACCTGTCCCATGTTGCGGATCGCGCCGTTGGAGAAGCGACCGACGATGACGCCGTCATCTCCGGCGGCGAAGTTCTCGAGTGTTCCTGGAGGAAGACCATCCGTGGTCAAACCAATCAGCGATGATCCGGTCGCAAGCGAAGTGGTCTGTCCGGTATCAGAGAGGAAGTTGAGGTTGAAGCTCAGTGGTGTTCCCGCTCCGGTGTTGTCGCGATCGATGGTGACCTGGACGGAGTTGTTGAGCGGGTCGATCTGTCCCTCGGTGTCGTACTGCAGCAAGCC
>JAEPQP010000119.1 GCA_017640485.1 Phycisphaerales bacterium
AGGGGATGGGCGGCGCGATGGACCTGGTCGCGGGGGTGAAGAAGGTTGTGGTGACGATGGAGCACTGCAACAAGAAGGGCGAGGCGAAGATCCTCAAGGAATGCTCGCTCCCGCTGACGGGGCGCTCGTGCATCGACATGATCATCACTGACCTGTGTGTGCTGACGATGAATCCGGAGCGTGGGTTGTTTGAACTGACAGAACTCGCGCCGGGGGTGAGTGTGAATGAGGTCCTTGAGAAGACCGAGGCGGAGCTGATCGTGGCCGGGGAGCCAGCGGTGGTTTCACTAAGTCGATAAGGATTGGGAGAATCCTTGGCTATGCCAATATATCGTATAACTGGTAGCACTAGGGCCGGCACAGGATGTGAGCGATTCTTAGAGGCAGACAATTTTGAACAGGCACTTGAAAGTTGTGCTGCCCGAGGCCTCTTTAAACTTGATGGACATCAAGTTAAAGATGATCAGGTTCCTACGACTGCCCAAGTTCTATCACTCGAACGCGGCAGTCCAGATCGCCCAGCACAAGCGAAGCTAGAATCTGAACTTCTCAGTTCACCGGTTTGGACAATCGCCAAAGGTGTGGCCGCAGGCTTGTTTCTCCATTCATTAATCATCTTCCTGATTTGGTTCTTTCTTACGGCGGTATTGGGGATCGTCATTCTCTAGCTATTTAGCGTTCAGCACAGAAGCGTCTGCGATGTTTTTGTAGGTTATACAGTTGATACTGATTCCAGCATTGCTGGTGCGCCGTCGTTGTTGATTCTGAATTGTTTGTTTGAGAAGACATGGTCTTCAGTGAATACCCCCAAGTTCGGGGGTGTTTTTTCATGCTGCTGGCGAGTTGGTTGCTCTGGCTGAGCAGATGATCTTGAGATCCAGTACATTGTTTGAAACTCATTGGAGCAAGCCTATGCCTTTCTACGAAGTTGTTGGACAAGACCATCGGACTCGAACACGCAAGACGCTTGATGTGAGCGCGAAAAATCCTGACGATGCGGCGATCACTGCTGTGGATCATGGGTTGATCGAGGTCAAGGTCAATGCGCTCAGTGATCGTGACTTACTGCACAAGGATCTCGCATGCTTCTTGTATGCGGACCCGATGGCAACCAAGCGGGCGCACGCGATCCCCGTCAATGCGAACTTCCCGGCATCGATGCTCATGGATTATCCGATTCTCACGATCGCGTCGGGTGTCCTGCTTGGGATGGGGGCGTTCCGGCTGATCGAACTGCTTGTGACCCGGGTTGTGGGGATGATCTTTTAGTCACTGATTCAAAACGGATGGATGAAAAACGCCGTGTTCTTGGACACGGCGTTTTCTGTGATGCATGAGTTTGATCAAGGCCCTTGGTCTTCGATCGGTTCATCGATCGGGTCGGTGCTCTGATCCGGATCGAGATCGGGAGCGTCTGAAGGATCGGGGAGTGAATCTGATTCGCGGGGGATCTCACCGAGCGCGATCCCGATTGCTTTCTTGATCTCATCAGACAGGTCGATGGGTTCAGGATTCTCTCCGACACCTGCTTCGTCGGCCTTGGATTTCGCGTTGGCGATGAGTGTGCGGAGCTCTTCATCGGAGACTTCATCTGCTGAGCGGAGAGCGGTGATGGTGCCTCCACCCTGATCGAGTGTGAGATTCAGTCGAATGTCATTGTCATCTGGTGTGTTGGTGACGACGGGCTCCAGGACTCCGTTGATCGCGTTGGGGTTGATCGATTCGTCGAAGAGGCCTTGGGTGAACCGGGTCAGGTCGGTGCGTGCTTGGACGCGTTCTTCTTCTGGGAGATCAGAAGTCGTGATGTAGAGTTTGTCGAGCGCGATGACGAGGGCCGCGGGGATGACGGGGGACTCTGCGAGTTCTTCAACAATCTTGCCGATTTCTTCGACGGTGATTTCTTTGTTCTCGAATCGTTCCATCACGGATTCGATCTCGACCATAATCTGGGCGTGTTCGTCGGGATCGATCTGCGCTTCGGTCAGCATGGTGTCGATCATTTTTGTGCTGGTTGATGCGGTCCAGCTGCGCCAGTTGGTCGCGACGATGAATCCACCGATCGCGACGAGGATGACGAGGACCGCGAGGACCACGCCGCATCCGACGAGGAGGTTCCCTCGGCGGTGGTGCAGAGGATCCGCATGCTGAGCGTGATGAGTGGTTTGGGTTCTGTGCGTTTGTTTCATTCAATATCCCTTGTGGAGAGTTCGTTCGCTTTCTATTGGGTTTTGAGCGGTTGATCTTTCAGATCGACCCGTCTTGGTGGTATTTTTCCCTAGAAAGTAAATCGGTATGCACATAGTATAGGTCAAGGGACATGATTCATTACACTCATTGGAGTACACACATGGCAAACTACAAAGTCGAAGATGTTGAAGGAATCGGTCCCACTTTCGGGGAGAAACTGCGTGGGATCGGGATCGAGGATACCGATGCGCTGCTCAACGCGTGCAAGACCAAGGCACAGCGGAAAGAACTCGCTGAAAAATCGGATATCTCAGAAACGCACATCCTGAAGTGGGCAAACATGGTCGATCTGTACCGGATCTCTGGTGTCGGATCTGAGTTCTCAGAACTCCTTGAGGCTTCGGGTGTGGACACTGTGCCTGAACTGGCTCAACGCAATGCAGAGAATCTTGCTGCGAAAATGGTTGAGGTGAACGACGCGAAGAACCTGTGTCGTCGCACACCGACCGGTGATGAAGTCGAGAAGTGGGTTGCGGAAGCGAAAACCCTGCCTCGTGCTCTTGAGTACTAAGGCGCTCGAACTTCTCGAATGACTACGATCCCGGAGCGGCGTGTATGCAACGCCGCTCCGGGATTTTGAATTGGAGCGGATATGAATCCAGCAGCGGCAAGTGATTGGTTTGATGCGCATCTTGATCTCGCATACCTCGCGGAGAACGGGCGTGATCTGCACGCGGATCTTCGGACTTGCCGGGGTCGGTATCAGCCCGCGAGTGTGACGCTGCCGACGATGGTTGAAGGCAGCGTGAAGCATTGTCTTGCGACGATCTTCACGGAAGGGGTCGATCCTCGCAAGGAAGGTGAGGAGACCGGCGCGTTTACCTATCCGTTCGGAGATGCGAACGCCGCGTATCGCGCTGGGATGCGCCAACTGCTGCTCTATAACGCTTGGCGTGACGCTGGGGTGATCGAGCAGATGCCTCTGCGCGGGCGCGACCCGATCACGCGAGCGGAGGTCGAGTGCCCGCTTGATGGTGGACCGATCAAGATGGGGGTGCTGGTGGAGTGTGCCGATCCGATCACCGATCCTGATGAACTAGAGATGTGGGTCGAGCGCGGGGTCGTCGCGATTGGGATGGCGTGGTGGCACCAGTCAAGGTACGCCGGGGGGAACGGGACGGACCACACACGATCGGGGAACGGATTGACTGATCTCGGACGCGCGCTGGTGAATCGAATGGATCAGCTTGGGGTGGTCCATGATCTTTCGCATTTGTCGCAACGGAGTGTGGACGAGTTGTTGTCGATGACGGATGCTCCGGTGATCGCGTCTCACTCGAACTGCCGGTCGCTGATGGGTGATCCCAACTCGCTCTCGAACCAACGACACCAGACGGATGAGACCATCGCGGAGATCGCGAATCGTGGTGGGGTGATCGGGATCAATCTGCTTTCATCGTTCCTTGAGCCTGGTTTGCGCGACAAGGGGCGTGCTTCGATCGAGTGGGTGGTTCGGCATATCGAGCATGTCTGCGAGATCGCGGGCGGGACCGAGTCTGTAGGGCTCGGGTCGGACATGGACGGCGGGTTCGGCGCCGACGAACTCCCTGAGGGGATCAATACGCCGAGTGATTTGCGTTTGATCGCAGAGGCTCTGCGTGATCACGGCTGGAGCGATGGGGACATCGCGGGATTCACGCACCAGAACTGGCTCCGATTCTGGGGATGGGCGTGATCGGGTCGGCTATCTCGGGATCCGACCTTCCGACGCGGCTCGTCTGGATTCGATCGAATCGAGGTTGTGACCGCATTCTGGGCAGGTGACCGGCGGAGCGAGCCCCTGTGTGTTGTAGCCACAGAAAAGGCAGTTGCTGAAGCGATCAACCGCACGCGGCATGGTTTCGAGCATCGCGTCCCAGATGACCTCGATCGCGGATCGTGCGATGACCTCGTCTCCATCGCTCAGCAGGATTTGGTAGGAATCGCGTTCCCTTGGGGGGGCGTCACAGAGTGTTGCGTTGATGCCTCGGAGTTCGAGCCCGTAGATGATCTGGGCGGCGATTGATGCGTTGGGAGCGGTCGTGAGGACGATTCGGGACGAGTTTGGTTCACGCGAGGGCATCGGGTGAGGATAGGGGATACTGTCTGGGGTGTCCAAATCCTTCGATCACATTTCGGTGCTTCCTCAAGAGGTTGTTGATTTGCTGCAACCGCAGTCGGGGCAGGTGTTTGTAGACTGCACGGCCGGGCTTGGTGGTCATGCGTGCATGGTCGCGGATCGGATCGGTCCGAGCGGGACGATCGTGCTCAACGACATGGATGAGGGGAACCTGTCGCGAGCGGAGGAGGCGGTTCGGGTGCGGATGAATCCCGATGATCCCCAGGCCGCGAAAGTGGTTGTGGTTCGTGGGAACTTCGCGGATCTGCCTGCTGAGTTGAATACGCGAGGGATTGTCGCGGACATGGTGCTCGCTGATCTGGGGTTTGCGAGCACGCAGGTGGATGATCCGGAGCGTGGATTGAGCTTTCGGCATTCTGGGCCGTTGGATATGCGGATGGACCGGTCGAATCCGATTGATGCCTCGGAGTTGGTGAACACGCTTCCTGAGAAGGAAATCGGGGATCTGATCAAGCGGTACGGGGAGGATCGGCACGGCAGACGGATCGCTCGAAAGATTGTTGAAGCGAGAGCACTTGCGCCGATAGAAACGACTGATCAACTTGCCGAACTGATCCGTTCGGCTGTGCCGTTTACCAAAGGGCAACGCAGCTCGATTCATCCCGCGACCCGCACCTTCCAGGCGCTCAGGATCGTGGTCAACGACGAGCTCGGTTCGCTTGAGCGACTGCTCCGATCTGTTGGTGTTGGAGCGAAGAAGGCTCGATCGGGTGAAATGGGATGGCTCAGCGGCGGCGCGAGGATCGGGATCATCTCGTTCCATTCGCTGGAGGATCGGCCGGTCAAGCAGTCGTTTGCTCGGATGAGCGAGCAGGGGCTGGTGGAGTTGGTCACACGCAAGCCCATCGGGGCTGGTGAGCAGGAGATCGGTGAGAATCCGAGATCTCGCTCCGCGAAACTGCGTGTGTGTCGGGTGCTTGGTCTAACGGCCGGGTGAGCCGGATTTGGAGTGTGAAGGATTACGCTCTATGTATTCATTGATCGTCCCTTTGATCAGCAGGCAAACATGCATGCACAGCGCCAAGGACACGGCCGTGACTAGAGAAAGCAAACTCGCCCTTATTCTCAGCTTCGTCCTCGTCTTGGTCGTCGGTGTTCTCGTGAGTGACCACTTCTCGCAAGCGAACACGATGGACCCGGACTTGTTGGATCGGCTCGAGCAGCAACCGATCGTGGCGCTGCCCGGCACTGACCGGACTCGCATCAACAATGCGATCGATCAGGTCCTCCCAGAGGATCATCAGATCGCGCGCGGTCCTGTCGAGTTGTCCAATGGCTCGGATCGCACCAGCTCGAGCAGCGGATCGTTGCTCAATGAACTGCGTGGGGATCTTTCTCGCACGATGGGAGACTTGCGGACCGTCCCGCTCGCGAACCCGACATCTTCTTCTACTACTCCGGATACCGAAGCAAACACTCGATCCAAGACCGATCAATCGCGCGTCCTCGCTGACAATCCACTCAAGACATATGTTGTCGTCGAGGGAGATTCGCTCTACCAGATCGCTCGTCGCACGCTTGGTGATGGTGAGCGATGGGGAGAGATTCAGCAGTTGAACTCGTCGATCGTTGGTCGGAACGGTTCGATCTCGCCTGGGATGAAGCTCGTGCTTCCGGGGAATGCGCGTGTGTCTGATCCTGCTCGTCGGATCGAGATCTCGCAGAACCAACCACAGCGCACGAAGACCTACACGGTTGCTCCCGGCGACACGCTCGGCGAGATCTCGTACGAACTGCTCGGGACCTCCAAGCGTGTAGCTGAGTTTGTCGAGCTCAACGGGCTCAAGGACGCGGACGACATCCGAGTGGGGATGAAGCTCAAGGTGCCTGCGAAGTAAGTTGTCATCAGTCGTCGTGTTGTGTGATCGGTCGGGTCGGAGCTGCGGATGTTTGTGAAGTTGATCGTGCTGATCTGTGTGTTGGGATCGACGGGCGTCGGGGTGCTGTCGGTGCGTCAGTCAAGACTGATGGTGTCCAACGAGATGACCCAGGCGCGTATGCGTGCGCGTGATCTTGATCGGCGGGGCATGGAACTGCGCGCACAGATCGCTGAGCGCGTTACTCCCGAGAAGCTGCGTGCGTTGCTCGGAGACGACTTCGACTCAACGCTGGTCGAAGAAACCTCCCGGCGCATCGAGATCCTTGATCCCGAGGCGTATGAACCAGTCCACGATGAACAGCTTGACCAGGTGTTTGTTCCAGCAGATCAGCAAACGGACGGAGCCGCGGAGACTGATTCGATTGAACCGACGCCGCTCGATGATCCGGGGTACTGGACGCTCGACGACGGCACGCGTGTCTATATACTCCCATCCGAGGACTGAATATGAACCAAGCGATCCGCGCCGACCACGACCTCCAGTTTCAGCGTGTGCTGCTTGTGCTGAAGGTCTCGGTATTTGCGGGCTTGCTGCTGGTGCTTGGCCGGGTGGCGCAGCTGCAGATCGCGCCCAGTGAACAGTTGAGTCAGCACATCCAGCCCCGCGCGACGACCACGACACTCGGCGCGACCCGAGGCGATCTGCTCGATCGGCGCGGACGAGTCATCGCGACCACACGGGTGGCCAGCCGGGTGATCGTGGATCCGGTGACGATCGAAGCGAATCTCGACGAAGCGGTGGTGGGGCTCTCGCAGACTCTCGGCGTGAATCCCGGAGAGCTCGGCCGACAGATCATCGGTGCGATTGTCGAAAACAAGAGAAGAGCGGGGGTCATCGATCGCATTGAACAGCGAGCGGCTGAGGGACTCCCTCCGGAACTCGATGAAGATGGGCAAGAGATCAAGCAACCCCGGCTGAGTCGATATCTCCCAATCAGCGGCTTGCTCACGATGGAGCAGGCGGATGCGGTCCGGACGATCAAGAGCGAACAGAGACTCTCGGGGATCTTCCTCGAGGAACAGCAGGTCCGTCAGGGGAGCGCGATGCCTTTGGTCGGATCGATTGTCGGGAAGCTTGGCTTCCCGGATGAAGAAGCAACCGAGCGGTCGGGGATTCTGGGTGCTGAGGAGATGTTCGATGAGCAACTCGAGGGTGTGGACGGATCACTGACCTATGTCCGCGATGCGCGCGGCGGTCCATTGTGGGTGCAGCGCGGCGCGTGGGTGGAAGAACAACGGGGCGCGGATGTCCGCATGTCGATTGATCTCGAGATCCAGCGGATCGTGCTTGAGGAACTGAACTGGGGCGCTGAGAACGCGAACTCCGCCGGGGCGCGTGCGGTGGTGATCAATCCGCACACGGGCGAGGTCCTCGCGATGGCGGATGTGATCCGGGAGATCCCGGATCTTGTTGAGTTCCCTTGGCATGATCCCAAGGGTGAAGTCCCCGCGGCGACGCTCCCGGACGAGAAGGAACGGCCGAGGTATCGGGTGCTGCAGCCCGACGATCAGCGAGGGAAGGACGATGCGCTGTCGCGGAACCGATGCGTGCGAGATTTGTACGAACCCGGCTCAACACTCAAGCCCTTCTCGTGGGCGCTTGCAAAGACGCAGGGATTGCTTCCTGACGATGAGGTGCTGGAGTTCCCGGTCAACTATTTCCAGCCGTATTCTGGGCGATCGGTTGATGATGTGACCTACCGGAAAGAACTGGACTGGGACGGCGTGCTCGCGTTCTCATCAAACATGGGGATGGCGATCGCGACCTCCCGATTGGATTTCATGGATACCCGGCAGACGATCAAAGCTCTGGGGTTCGGATCCAAGTCCGGATTGGGCATTATGGGGGAAGAAGCCGGGATTGTGACGAGCAAGAAGAACTGGACCAAGTGGACGCAGACTTCGGTCGGGATGGGCTACGAGATAGCGGTTACTCCTGTTCAGATGGTGCGTGCGTTCTCGGTGTTTGCTCGTGAGGGCGAGATGGCGGGGACACTCCCTCAGCTCCGTTTGACTGCTGCTGGACGGGATGAGCGGCGGGGGCTAACGCGTGATGAGATTTTGGTCGAGCAGGTCTTTGATTCAGAAGCAGCGCTGCGAGCACGCGGCCCGATGATGCATGTGGTCCAGCGGATGGATGACAACAACCAGACCATGTATGGCGCGCCCGAACCGACCTACTCGATGTTCGGGAAATCGGGGACGGCGTATATCCCTTGCATCCCGCCTGCTGGATTGCGTCGTCCCAACAACGCGGGTGGGTAC
>JAEPQP010000144.1 GCA_017640485.1 Phycisphaerales bacterium
AGTTTATTCGCAATCCGTTTGTAGGATTCGTTGAGAATGGATCCAATGTGGATTTGTGCTTGCGTTGTGTTTCCGCGCTCCGGTACTGTAGGTCTAGGCCGAGGGTTATCGGTCTGATCCAAAACAGAACGGAGGGTTGAGATGAAACGCGCAGGAATGGGAATCGTGCTTATTGGTTGTGTTGGCGTGGCGAGCGGGCAGGTGGATGTATCGCACGATGTCGGGACAGTTGGGGCGCCTGGCTCAGCGATCAATGCGGGTCCCAATGCGGGTGAGATTTTCAGCACTGGCGGCGGGAGTAATGTGCGCACAGCGACGCTTGCATCGTTGGGGTTGCTGCCTGGAGATAATTTGGACGCGTTTGATCGTGGTGATGTCTGGATCACGACCAACGGCGTGTCTCGGTTCCCGCTGTTGTTCTCGGTGGAAGCGGGGTCTGTTGGTCAGATGCCGTACCCGGCATGGATGCAGGTCCCGTTCAATGGTGCGGATGTGTATGCGATTGAATCGGGGAAGACGGGACATCTGCTTGCGTATAACGAACCTGGGTTGGGATTCTTGACCGCGCCGGCGGAGTCGATCGACGCGATGACGGATTCGATGGTGACTCCGGGTCAGCGTGTGTACTTCTCGCTCCAGCAGGGATCGCCGACGCTGCTTGCCAACGCGTGGTCGGGCGCGGATGTCTTGAGTGTGGTGATCGGTGCGCCAGCGTCTTTGCGTCGAGCGATGCGCGCCAACGACCTTGGGTTGATCCCGGCGGATGAACTCGATGCGCTCGCGATCTTCGGGATGCAGGACGGCGGGGACGGTGTTGTGGATCCGGTCCCATCAGAGGGCGCGATGGTGTACTTCTCGGTTGATGAAACAAGCGTGGGGGCGATCGGGACGGAGGTGCGTCAGCGGTCGTTGACTTCGTTGCATCACGGCGGGGATGTGTATTTGTCTGGTGTGGTTGGCGCCAACACGCTGTTGTATGAGTCGGATCTGCAGATCCGGTTGGGGGCGGGGGATGTGCTTGATGCGCTCAAACTTGGATCGGGTGATCCGGCGGATCCGTTCCCGATGTATGGTCCCGGAGGGATCACGCTGCTGGATATTCCGAGGAAACCGAATGCGTGTCCGCCGTATCGGGGTGGCGGGGCGCCGATTGGTGGTGGTTGGGTCGAGGTGTGTGATTCACCGGTCCCGACTATTGTGAACTGGCAGCTTGAGTTGAAGATGTGCGATGCGAACGGGAATGTCATGTCGATCGTCAAGAACGGGCGCATCCGAGGAGCTGCGACTCCGGATCCGAACATCAAGGCCCAGTTGATCAAGGATGTGTTTGATTCGATGCGGTTCCCGAAACCGGGTCAGACCCCGAACGCGATCCCGGTGTTCTCGAAGGTTCAGAAAAATGTTCCACCGGTGAATGTACCAAGGCCTGGGATTACTGGGGAGGTGTGCTTCGCGGTCAGTCAGGATGTGATTGATTGCGGATGGAATATCGATCAGATCTGTTTCTCGTTTAGCAACTGGACAGCAAACATCATCCCGATCCCGGTGCTCGGGTGGTTCCCCGATGTCGAGCGTCGTCCGATGATGCGGGTGGACGGGATCGCGAAGATCGATGGATTGCTGCGCGTTTCTTCGACTGACACGCTCGGTCCTGGTGGTGTGGATCAGTCGTTTGTTGTGCCGATCGCTGCGGGTCAGGACGGGGGATCGGCGGTGCTGGAGCTTGCGGATCAGATCAACTCGATGGGTGGGTTTGCGTTGGTTGATTCTGACTTCCAGATGTCGATCCGGGATCTCCCGCTTGAACCACCAACGAACTCGGAGGGGGTTTCAGGTCCAGCGGTGTATGAGGGCGGTGCGCCGGGTGTCGATGGGGTTCGGGTCACGATGGGCGCGGCGCTGGCGCGTGGGCCTGGGAGTCCGTGCAACGCGGTGGACTACGCAAAGCCGTATGGAGTGCTGGACTTCTTTGACATTTCTGCGTTCTTGCAGAAGTTCAGTGACCAGGCCGGGGATGCGGATCTTGCGTACGACGGGAAGTTTGATTTCTTTGATATCAGTCTCTTCTTGCAGTTGTACTCGCAGGGGTGTCCTGATCTGGACGGCTGAGCAAAAAAACCAACAGGCGTCGATCGGTAAGTTGATCGGCGCCCGTGGCTCGTGTGGCTTGTTAGCGAGAACGAGTCTCGGCGGGTTCTTGGTTACGGCTTGTTCGCGGCGCGGTAATCGCGGATGAACGCGGAGATGTCGAAGTAATCGACGCGGCCGTCGCCGTTGTGGTCGATGGTCAGGTCGCGGGTATTGAGGTACGAGATGAACTCGAAGAGATCTCCGGAGTCCACGGCTCCGTTGCGGTCGTAGTCGGCGGGGTGGGCGCTTGCGGAGAGTGTGAGGATCTGATCGGACTCCAGATCGGTCCATGTGCTGTAAGAGCCGTCGGGCCAAGCGACTTGGATGGAGACGATCTGTGATTCCTCGGCGAGTCCGATGTGGGTTTCGACTGCGGAAGATCCGCAGTAGGAGACGCTGTTGTGGATCGGGAGGAGGTAGTCTTTGGTCGGGGTCGAGAGGGTGATCATGGCGCCGATGCCTTGGGGCGCGAGGGTGTCTCGCGCCGAGGTGTCGAGCTTGATGCGCATCCAGTGGGCGTTGTCGGGGGTGGATTCTGGGGAGATGAGGTTGTTGCGGAAGTAGGCCATAGGTTGCTTGTGGTTGAAGAGCACGGCGTCCATGTCGCCGTCGTTGTCGGCATCGAGACGGACCAATCCTCGTCCTTGTGCGACATAGTCGATGTTGCAGTCTTCAGCGGATTCGGTGAAGCTGGCGGCGTTGCCGTTGTTGAGGAAGAGTGTTGCGGGGTCGTTCCCGAAACCGCCGGTAGTGAATCCGTTGTTCTCGAGGATGTCTTTGTGTCCGTCGTGGTCGAAGTCGTTGATGAGCGCGCCCCATCCCCAGTATCCGAGGTGAGTGCCTGTGGAAGGTCCTTGATCGTCGAAGGAGCCGTCGGAGTTTTGGATGAGGAGGACATTGCCACCGATTGGTGGGTTGTTGTAACGGATGTTGGTTGCGTAGAAATCGAGTTTGAAGTCGTTGTTGATGTCGGCGATGTCGATCCCCATGCCGTTGATGGTTTCGATGCCTCGGGCTTCGGAGGTGGTGTTGGTGAAGGTGCCGTCTTGGTTGTTAGTGTAGTAGCGTGAGGTTCCCGAGTCGGAGATGATGATCAGTTCGGGGTAGCGGTCGTTGTTCATGTCGGCGAAGGAGGGGAGGAATCCGCGGACATTGGTTTCTTCGAGACCGGCTTCTGCGGTGACATCGGTAAAGCGCCAGGTGTTGGTTTCATCCGGGCCGTCGTTCCGGAAGAGACGGTTTCCAGGGACGAGCGGGGAGAGGGCGGTCACGAAGAGGTCGAGGTCGCCGTCGAGGTCGTAGTCCCCCCAATCTGATCCGGTGCCTTCGGAGTTGTTGACGCCGACGAGGAGTCGGTTGACCCCTGCGGACTGCGCGACATCGGTGAATGACCAGTTGCCTGCTTTGTCTGGGCCGTTGTTCATGAAGAGTTTGAACTCACCGGGTCGTGGGAGCTGGGTGGCTGGGCCGAAGGAGGTGATGAAGAGATCGATGTATCCGTCGTTGTTGAAGTCCGCGGTGGATGCGGCGTAGGAGTGGAAAGGTCCTGCAACGCCCCACTCGGCTGCTTGGTCGGTGAAGGTGCCGTCTTGGTTGTTGATGTAGAGCGCGTTAGGGTTGAGCGATCCGAGCAGGAGGATGTCGTCGAACCCGTCGTTGTTGAAATCTTCGGCGACTCCTCCACCGGCCATTGCGGCGTAGCTCTGGAATGGGGAGTAGTCGTTGAGTGCGGTCAGACCGGCTTCCACAGTTTGGTTACTGAAGTGGAGCAATGGTTCGCCGGCGAGGGTTGCGGGGGAAAGTGCCGCGAACGAAACCAGCACGAGCGGGGTGCGTGGGGTTGATGTGGTTGAGCGGGTGTCTTTGGAGCACAACCGACCGAAGGGAATAGGGAAGCGGAACGCTGGCATAGCGAGACCCTCAATATCACCACTCCCAAAGGAGTGACCAATGGGCGCAGCGACATCATGGCGTTTGTTCGCGATCCAGCACACGACTCCGGATCGGTGAGGTGGAGCGTGCACACGACACACGCAACAGCATCACAACGCGGTGGGGTCTTCTGAGGGCGTGAATACGGGACCTGTGTATTCACTTGCCTGGAACGAATTGGCATCTCAAACACCCCCACGGCGTTCGAGTGAACACAGCAAAACTACCAGAATCGTGGATTCTGTGCAAGCGCTAAATGCCGTATTTCACTCGACTTTCCGGGGTCTCGGGGCCAGTTTTGACTCAGGATTATGGGGCGATTGCTCCTCTGAAATCGGAGAGGAATGTCGAGATGTCGAAGAAATCGACGACGCCGTCGCCGTTGTGGTCGGCGGTCAGAGCACGGGATTTGAGTCTGCTCGCAAACTCGATGACATCGCTGAAGTTGACCTCTCCGGATGCGTCGTAGTCTGCGGGGTGGGAGGTCGCGACGATGTTGATGATCGAATCGACCGGTGGGTTGGTCACGGTGGTGAATGATCCATCCGGCCAAGCGATTTGGATGGAGACGATCTGGGATTCATCTGCGAGCCCGATGTGGGTCTCTGCGGGGGATGAGCCGCAGTAGGTTGGGTTGCTGTGGATCGGGAGGAGGTAGTCGCGTGTTGGTGTGGAGAGGGTCACCATCGCGCCAATGCCTTGGGGCGCGAGGGAGTCTCGTGCGTAGGTATCGAGTTTGATTCTGGACCAGTGTTTGCCGGTCGTGTCGGATTTGGGACTCAGGAGTTCGTTGCGGAAGTACGCGTTCGGTTGGAGGTGGTTGAAGATCATCGTGTCGATATCGCCGTCGTTGTCGGCGTCGAGTCGAACGAGCCCGCGTCCCTGTCCTCTGTGCGCGATGCCGCAGACTTCCGCGGCTTCGGTGAAGCTTGTGCCGTCACCATCGTTGAGGTAGAAGGTCGCGGGCTGGGTGGAGAATGGTCCAAAGCCGTAGATGCCGTTGACTTCAAGGATGTCCTTGTCGCCGTCGTGGTCGAAGTCGTTGATGAGGGATCCCCATCCCCAATGTCCGAACAGGCAGTCGCTCTGTGCGGCGGTGTCTACGAAGGAGTTGTCTGGTTGCTGGATCAGCAGGAGGTTGCCGCCGATGGGCGGGTTCACCCATCGGATGTTGGAGACGAACATGTCGAGGAGTCCGTCGTGGTTCACATCCGCGATATCCACACCCATCGCGTTGGCAGTGGTGATGTTGTTGAGTGTGGTGGTGACATTGGTGAAGGTGCCGTCGTGGTTGTTGGTGTAGTGGCGTGATGTTCCGAAGTCTCCGACGATGAAGAGTTCTGGGTAGCGATCGTTGTTCATGTCGATAAATGCGGGGAGAAAGCCGCGGAGTCCGGTCTGTTCGAGTCCGGCTTCTTGCGTGACATCGGTGAAGCGCCAGGTGTTGGTGTGGTCGGGTCCATCGTTCCGGAAGAGTCGGTTGGCAGGGGTGATGGGGGAGTATGCGGTGACGAAGAGGTCGAGGTCGCCGTCGAGGTCGTAGTCGCCCCATGCGGATCCGGCGCCTTCGGGTGCGTTGTTGTTCTGGAGGAGTCGGTGGACCCCAGCGGACTGGGCGACATCGGTGAAGTACCAGTTGCCATCGGAGTCTGGCCCGTTGTTCATCATGAGCAGGTTCTGTCCGGCTTGCGGTGGAAGATGCGCGGGTCCGAACGCGGTGATGTAGACATCGAGGTATCCGTCGTTGTTGAAGTCGGCGACGGATGCGCCGTAGGAATGGAACGGTCCATTGATGTTCCAGCTCTCGGCGTGGTCGGTGAAGGTGCCGTCTTGGTTGTTGATGAAGAGTTTGTTGGGGTTGAGCGATCCGAGTTGGAGGATGTCGTGGTACCCGTCGTTGTTGAAGTCTGCGGCGACGCCTCCGGCGATCATAACGGCGTAGAGCTGTCCGCTGCGCTGCGCGTTCTGGGAGGTGAGTCCGGCTTGTTCGGTTTGATCGGTGAAGAGGAGGGATGGATCGCCGGCGGCGGAAGGCGCGACGGTGATCAGGAGCAAGCCGAGGGCGAGGGTGGGCTTGGAGCGGATGGTCGTGGAACGAACACGGTGGAGCATGATCCGGATCCTGGCAGGTCCATGCGATGGCATGCGGAGGCATGTGATAGCATTGGCAGTGCGGGGAGTGCACAACCATCGCGCGGAGTTGGATTCGCGGGTTGATGAACGACACCAATCCGGCGTCTCGGCGGGCGCAGAACGAAAGCCGCGCGACGAGTCGCAA
>JAEPQP010000205.1 GCA_017640485.1 Phycisphaerales bacterium
ATGCCGTCTTCGAGTTCTGCTCGCTCGCAGGTCGCTTTGAGAGCAGCGTCCTCTGCTTGGTCGAGTGATGAGCAACCATCGGGCCAATAAAACCCGCTGTACTTGCGGCGATGTCCCAGCGCATATCCGAAGAACTCTTGTGGGACCTCGTAGTGCTGTTCATTGGCGAGTTCCGGGACCGGCGCGACGCTTCCGGCCCTCATCTGCTCTGCAAACTGCTTGCGTGCGCTCTGTTGCTGATCCGGCGTGCTGGGAACGCAGTCCTTGATCCGCTGGACGCACAGATCGCGGATCCCTTTCCTGATCAATGCGTCTGGAAGGAGCCCTCGTTCAGCCAGTTCGATTCCGATGCCTGCGAAACTCATTGTTCATCTCCGTTGCGGTCGCTCTTGGTGCTGTCTTTGGGAGGGAGCGGGATAAAGCTGCTCGTTGTTCGTTGATATTCTTTGTACGCTTCGCCTCGCGAGCGAACGAGTGCTCTTTCGGTGATCGGGATCCCAGTGACTTTGAGCAGGAAGAAGAGCATCACCGCTGGTCCCAGAAGGGTGAGCCAGCCCCAATCTCCGGCGAAACCGATCGCGACATAGGCCCACCAGTGGATCCACTCGAAGAAGTAGTTCGGGTGTCTTGAATACTTCCAGAGTCCACGCTTGCAGACTTTGGACGAGTTTTCGGAGTCTTTGCGGAACGCGTTCAACTGCGCATCTGCGATGCCTGTACCGACGATCGAGACGATCCAGATTGCGAGCCCGAGCCAGTCGTACCACTGAAGACCCGGCTCTGGATTCATGGATGCGAGCAGCATCGGGAGCGCGAAGAGCACCGCCCAGAACGCTTGGATCTGGAAGACGATCGCCATGCGGAGCTGTGTTTGATCGCCCCATTTCTCGCGCAGCATGGTGTATCGACGATCCTCGTGCGCATCTTTGAGTCGGGAGAGCAGATAGTACCCCAGTTTGACTCCCCAGATGCCGGCGATGGTGCCGACAAGAACCCGCCGATTCGGATCGCCGCTGGCGCCGTATGCGAACCAGATCGCGGTCAGTGCGGTCCCGAATGACCACGCGACATCAACGATCCCGGCGTTGTGCGTCTTCTTCTGGTAGAGCCAGAGTAGTGACATCAGGACCGCAAGCACGAGCCAGGGTATGAGTATGAGTATCCAGAGGTTCATGACAGGGTCCTATGAAGAGCCGGATGGTGCGTTGAGTGATCCCCGGCGTTGGATCAGTTAAGCTGAGTTCTCCTCTGATGCATTCGCTGAAGTAGTACCATCCGATGCAGTTGTGAGACGGTCGGCGAGGAGCGAGAGGATCGGCAACGCGATTGCCCACTGAATTCCGATGATTCCGAGTGCAAACCACAGGCTCTCATTGAGATTCACGGCATCGAGTTTCATACCAGTGTAATACGCGCCGGGTCCACCTACTAACCCGAAGAGAGCCGCGACCACAGAACGCCCTCGTATCCAGGACATCGAGAGCGTGAGGGTGGTCGCGAAGTTCACCCACATGAAGGTCATCCAGAGTGGAACCGGGAGTATCAACTCGGCGTGCGTGGGGAAGGACATGGCACCGGTTGAAAGGACAAGGGTGTCGGCAGCGAAGCCGACCAGGAATGATGTGAGGTACAGGGTCGCGAGCGCAAAGCGTGATTTTGATAGGAGGATATGAAATGCGGCAGAGAGGACCACCGCGATGACCCCGATCCAAGGCTGTCCCGCGCCGGCTCCCAAGATACACGCGAACCAGCAGACATTGAACACCACGACATTCAGGATCTTGGGGATCATGAGTGCATCTTCGTGAGGGGTGGAGTCGGAGGTACCGCTCGGCATCCGGGCTTATTGAGCAGCATCTGTCCAACACCGATGTATCGCTCAGCAAACCCCGCTTCGCAGTACGCGAGGTAGTATTTCCAGAGCCGGATGAAGCGCTCGCTGTACCCAAGCTCTCGAACACGATCCAACTGATCATGGAACCGTTCGCTCCAGATGTTGAGTGTCTTGGCGTAGTGCGGGGTCATGTCCTCATACTGCGCGATCCGGAAGTCCG
>JAEPQP010000135.1 GCA_017640485.1 Phycisphaerales bacterium
GTCAGGACTACCCAGACATCGAACGTGGCGAAGTCATCGTTGACGCGCTGTGCATGAACATGGTGATGTACCCCGATAGCTACGACATGATCGTGCTCCCGAACCTGCAGGGTGACATCGTTTCCGACCTCGCGGCGGGACTCGTCGGCGGGCTCGGGTTCGCTCCATCAGCAAACATCGGTGACCGCATCGCGATCTTTGAAGCAGTCCACGGCACCGCTCCGGACATCGCAGGAAAGGGCATCGCGAACCCAACCTCACTCCTGCTCTCAGGCGTCATGATGCTCCGACACATCGGGCTGGGCTCGATCGCGGCTTCGATCAACAACGCGCTCCTGACCACGCTCGAAGAGGGCGTGCACACGGGTGATGTAAAGGGCAAGGGTGACCCGGTCGGGACCGACGCGTTCGCGGATGCGGTCGTTGAGCGTCTCGGGAAAACCCCAACCACAACCAAAGCGAAGACCTGGACGGGTGACTCGATCACCTTCACCCCTCAGGGAACCCCGAGCGAGTACAACATGATGTACGCGGAGCCCGAGGCGAAGATCGAGCATGTCGGGTGTGATGTGTACCTGGGTGCTCGCAAGAAGCCGAGCGAGATCGCTCCGACACTGGAATCGTGCTGCGAGGGCACCCCGCTCAAGCTCAGCCTGATCTCCGCTCGCGGGACGAAGGTTTGGCCGACCGGTTCTTTGTACACCGAGTGTGTTGAGCACCACCGCTGTCGATTCGAGCAGCGGGATCCGAGCACCCCGGTGGATCCGAAGGTCGGGATCGAGATCATGAACAAGATCTCGGAGCACTACGAGATCGCGTGCTACATCCCGCTCAAGAACTTCGACGGCGAGCGCGGGTACCTGCTGGCGCAGGGCCAGTAAGAACCGGATCGTCACAACATCATCAGATACATACAACAAAGCTCATCTCCCTACCGAGAGATGAGCTTTGTTCATTGAATTGGGATGTGATCAGCGTCTGCGACGGACTGCGAGGAGCCCCGTCATTGCGAGCATTGTTGCGGAACCCGGTGCTGGCACTGCGCGGACCAAGAAATGGCCGTGCTCGGTGCTCGCGATATGGTCTTGGACGGTATGACTCTTGGAGGCAGGCTCGAACTCATCTGTCATGAAGTTGCGAAAGAATCCAATGCTCTGAGCGATGTGACTGCCGGTACCATTTTCGGTGCCCGTAATACCTTGAGCGAGGCTGCCGTCACCGAATGAATCGAAGGTCTGACCGAGCAGGTTGATCAGCGTGTTGACATTGTCTGCTGGACTTGGATCCGAGCCGTTGAAGACAATCCCTGCACTTGCGACAAGCGCGAAGTACTCCGCTCGCGTCGCATGTCTCCACCCATCATACTGCCCGCCTGATGCGAGGTGGGTCGAGACCATGTCGTTGTACGAGATGCCCATGGTCTGGGTGAGATCGAGATAATCAAGACCATTGTCCAGATCACGCGTGACGCTTCCAGCGCCGTACTCTGAATCCATCTGAACGATGTCCGCGAGAGCGGCGGTGCTCAGGGGGATTGCGAGCAGTGCGGCGATTCCATAATGATAACTCATGTCTATCTATCTCCTAATTAAAGAATAATGTGATACTCATTTCGAATATACCACAACACCCAAATTGGTTCAATGAGAAATTAAGACTGATTCGTTCCTGCTCAAGGCCTGGCAGACCACGGCTTAGTCGTTCCGACAGTGGACGACACCTGCCCGCTGACAAATGCGTTGTAGACACCCTCGGAAATCTCTTGGTGCGTGAGCCAGCGGGATCCGTTGGGTTGGGTGACGAATCCCAGTTTTATGATCCGCTCTGAGGACTTAGCATTGGGGATTGGTTGATGAGCTGAGCCGACGACACGGAGACGATTGGTCTCGGCGTACCTGCTCTCGAGGAGATTGATCGCGTCCTGAGCACTGGAGTGGATCCAGTAGAGCACGGACACGACCGGATCCGGGGCTTGATTGAGAGCCCGCTTGAACGCATCCAGATCGTGGTAATCGCACGCAGCGGTCGTGAGCACATCGGTACTGTGCGTTCGGAGAGCCTCTGGATTCCGGGCGATGACATGGACCTTCCAGCCGTCGGCGAGGAGCCGCTGGGTGCACTCTGCCAGCATCCCGGTTGTTCCGATGCAGAGCAGGGTGCCTTGCTTTGGATCGGAGTTTGGGGGGGTCACTGCGGATGGTCTCCTGCCAGTCTGGCAGCCGATCTGTAGAAATGCGCTCTCGAACGGAATTAGGGGGTCTGATTGCCATGAATTTGGCATTGATCGGGTGAATTCTACAGCACTGTATTCCGTTGTTTGGCACGGGCCTTGCAACATGCTTCCGAGATACAACTCGAATGCATTGCCGATCGGTCCGCCGATCGGAGTTTGAAAGGAGCACCACTATGGGCAAAATCATCGGAATCGACCTGGGAACGACCAACTCCGTCGTTGCTGTGATGGAGGGGGACTCGCCGAAGGTCCTGATCAACTCGTCGGGCAACCGCACCACCCCGTCTGTCGTCGGGTTCACCGACAAGGGCGAGCGCCTGGTCGGTCAGCAAGCGAAGCACCAGCAGGTCACCAACCCGCAGAACACCGTCTTCTCGATCAAGCGATTCATGGGACGCCGTCATAACGAGGTGTCGTCCGAAGAGAAACTCATTCCGTATGAGCTGACCGGCTCTGGAGATGATTTCGTTCAGGTCAAGGTCCGAGGCGACGAGTTCTCGCCACAGCAGATCTCCGCGATGATCCTCGGCGAGCTCAAGCGAACCGCTGAAGACTACCTCGGAGAGGAAGTTACTGAAGCGGTCATCACTGTCCCAGCGTACTTCAACGACGCGCAGCGCCAAGCGACCAAGGACGCTGGTGAGATCGCTGGACTGACTGTCAAACGGATCATTAATGAGCCGACCGCAGCAGCACTCGCGTACGGGCTCGAGAAGAAATCCAACAAGAAGATCGCGGTCTTTGACCTCGGCGGTGGTACCTTCGATGTCTCCGTCATGGAGATTGGTGACGACGGCGACGGCGGATCGGTCTTCGAGGTCCTCTCGACCAACGGCGACACCCACCTCGGTGGTGACGACTGGGATCAGCGCCTGATCGACTTCCTCGCGGATGAGTTCCGCAAGAAGGAAGGCGTGGACCTGACCAGCGACGCGATGGCGATGCAGCGACTGAAGGAAGCCGCGGAAAAAGCCAAGATTGAACTGTCGGGATCGCAAGAGACGACGATCAATCTGCCATTTATCACCGCGACCGATTCGGGACCAAAGCACTTGCAGGAAACCCTAAGCCGTGCGAAGTTTGAGGACTTGTGTTCGGATCTCTTTGATCGTCTCAAGGCGCCGTGTCAGAACGCACTGAGCGACGCGAAGATCGATGTTTCGAAGATCGACGAGGTTGTGCTCGTTGGTGGTTCGACCCGTATGCCGAAGGTTCAAGAGATCGCACAGGATATCTTCGGCAAGGAACCATCCAAGTCGGTGAATCCGGATGAAGTGGTGGCGCTCGGTGCAGCTGTTCAGGGCGGTGTGCTGTCTGGGAATGTCAAGGATGTTCTCCTACTGGACGTGACTCCTCTATCACTTGGTGTTGAGACGATGGGCGGCGTGATGACCAAACTCATCGAGCGCAACACCACCGTCCCGACCACTAAGACCGAGACTTTCTCGACGGCTGCGGACAACCAGCCATCGGTGCAGATCCATGTGCTCCAGGGGGAGCGCGAGTTCGCGAAGGACAACCGGACACTCGGGATGTTCGAGCTCGCGGACATCGCTCCCGCGCCACGCGGCGTTCCTCAGATCGAGGTGGAGTTCAAGATCGATGCGAACGGCATCCTCGAGGTCTCCGCGACCGACAAGGGGACCGGCAAGAAAGCCGACATCCGCATCGAAGGATCGGGTGGTCTGTCTGACGACGAGATCAGCAAGATGAAGGCGGACGCGGAAGCGCACGCCGAAGAAGACAAGAAGCGTCGTGAGCTTGTCGATCTCAAGAACCGTGCGGACTCGATGGTCGCGCAGACCCGCAAGTCGCTCGAAGAGCACGGCGACAAAGTCAGCGGTGATGTCCGATCCAAGATCGAGACCGCTGCATCGAACCTCGAAGAGAAGATCAAGAACGAGAACATCACGAAGGAAGAACTCGAACCTGCACTCAAGGAACTCGAGGACGCTTCGATGGAACTCGGGAAGGTCATCTACGAGCAAGCCGCGGCTGAAGCACAGAACGCTGCTCCTGCCGAGGATGGCGCGACGGTCGAAGGCGATGTCATCGACGCGGACTTTGATGTCAAAGAAGACAAGTAATCCACTCTGAACAAACCCACAACCCGTCCCGACTGGGACGGGTTTTTAATGCGCTGGTCATGCACTCGCTCAGGGCTTTGGGAGCGGTTTGTGATCGCAGGTCCAGAGGATGGAGAGCGGCACCCGATTGCGTGGTGGGAGCGCCATCACGACAACCCAGCGGGCAAGTGAGCGCCCCAGCAGCACACCCAGCGAGCACATCAGCAGCAGCGTTGCGATGTAGAACGGACCGACGATTCGGCCGTAATAACTCTGTGCAATATTGGACGCGTACGCGGGTCCGGTCTCGGGTGACGAGAAGACGAACTGCAGCGAGATCGCGATCAGACTGATGACCAGCGGGACCAGCAGCACACGCTTGCGAGAACCTGAGATCAGTGCGATGCTCCAAAAGATCCCAAGAACCATGGACACGATGGTGCCTGGGATGTACATGATGAGGAACTCGGGGTCGATGTTTTTGAGGAGCCCCCCGCTGCTCGCGAGTGTTTCGCTCAGGTGATTCTGAACCCACTCCTTGCTGACATATTCCCAGCGGTGATTTGAGGATGTTGAGACGACCGGATTTTGTGAAACGACGACGCCGTTGATTGTCGTGACCCCGTTGTTGGTGACCACGGTGGTTCCAGGCGGGAGTCCAGGGATGGTTGGGGTTGTGGTGGTGTTGGTCACGGGGGTTGGGTTCTGCGCGAGGGCTTCTTCGGCTTTCGCTTGTTCCCACTCGTAGAAGGACTGACCGATGATCCCGCCCAGATCTTCGGACGCGATGCTCCCCGCGCCCTGGGCCATGCCGGTGATGGCCATGGTGTGTCCGAAGAACACCCCCATGAGCAGCACGATCCAGATCGCAGCGAGGATCGCACGGAATCGGTTGACCCAATGGGACATCGCTGGGTATGACTGGAGAGCTGCGACGGTCCCGCATTCTGGGCATCTGCAGATCGCGAGCCCGTAGTGTTCTTCTTTGGAGACGGACTGGCCGAAGAGATTGAATCCGCACCCGATGCAGGCGCGATCCGCGCGGATCTCGGTGAACTCGTGCTGTTCAGTCATCGCTGTTTCTCTGCTTTCTTCTTTTCTTGAGCAGGCGTCGGAATCGTCTGGTGGGCGCGTGATCAATCACGCGCCTGAGTGGGTATGCGGGCAGAAGACCGATGAACGAGATGACGATCAGGAACCCGAACTGTGAGAGCCGCTTGCTCAGTTCACCCGATGGCGGGAACCGGCTCGGGGGTGAAAAATCTGCGATCGCGGCGATCAGGAAGATCAGCGAAACGAAGAGGTAATCGATCGTGAGCACGAAGAGGGTCCCCAACGCAAAGAGGAGGAGGGGCTGGTAGAGGGGTTTGTGTCGGATGATCAGTGATGCGACCATCATCAGCATCACGGATCCGATCAGAATCCCAACTGCTGACAGGATTGCGTAGGGATCACCCGACCTGAACGCAAAGAGCGGATCGAAGTTTCCGAACGGCATGAAAACATCCCCGGCCGCGAGGATCATCAGTGCCATGAGTCCTGAGATCGCGAGCAGAACGAAAACTTTCAGGAAGACCAGCCGGATCGCTGAATGGAATCTCCTGAACCCTCTCCAGAACTCAATGTCGTGGTGTCGGGATCGGACACTTGCGAGCGAGCATTGGGGACACACAACGATCGGTAAGCCGTAGTGAGGGTCGGGAACCGCGCGGATCCTTCCGAGTTCTTTCAAACAGGATGGACAGGTCTGAGATCGAGGCACGATACGAGCATTGTACGGAATTCGGTCTGGCGCGTTGCAGTCAGTCCATCGGATGCTCTGTGCTTTGATTGATCTCGCTTGGAAGTCATGATTGATGTTGAGTTTGCGGACGCTCCGCCTTGACACTTGGGCACATGCATCCTTTGCTCTGTGTTCCGGTGGGGACCGGTTCACGCATTGAACTCGGCTACGAGCCGACGCTACTTCGGAGGATCCAGATATGACTCGCTCGACTATCCACGCATGTGGTCTCGCTATCACCCTATTGACATTGTCAGGAACCGCATCCGTCGCGGTGGCTAAGGACTCGACATCTGAGCGGATTGTGACCCACGCGGAAGCGATGGCTCGCGTCGAAGCCGCGGAACGGGCATTGCTCGAGGCACAAGCGGAACTGCTTGCTGCTCGTGAGGAGGCGGCTCTGCTCGCTGCATCGACAAGCGATGCCGATGAAAGCGCTCGCGCGACCCGCGGCTCAAGCGATCAGCCAGAAGACAGTGATGCTGCGGATGACCGATCTGATCTTCCCGCACCAAAGCTCGGATGGACTGAGGGCTGGGACTACGCGTTCAACGCAGGGATCTCGGGATCATCCGGGAACAACGAGAACTTCTCGGGACGGCTCTCACTGACCGGTGAGCGGAAGACCGAAAGGATGGAGACCACTGGACACGCGTCGTACATCTACGCGACCTCAGAGGGCGAACGATCCGCATCACGCGGCGAGATCGGGCTTCGCAATGACTGGCTCCTCGACGGTCCTTGGCGCTTCTTCATGCAGGGGATGTACGAGTACGACGAGTTCCAAGCGTGGCAGCACCGCTTGAGCGGGGCGCTCGGGTACGGGTACGAGTTCATCAACAACGAGAAGACGACACTGATCGGGCGGGTCGGTGTTGGAGGATCATCCGCGTTCGGAAAGAATGCGTATGAGTCCTTAATCCCAGAAGGATTGCTCGGACTCTATTGGGAGCACCAGCTCTCAGAAATAACCAAACTCACAGCAACGACCACCTA
>JAEPQP010000081.1 GCA_017640485.1 Phycisphaerales bacterium
AAACGCTCCGGATCGCTTCGGGTCCTGAGGTGATCGAGCCGTTGGGGCTGCGGACATGGAGTGTTGATGCGAGCTCGGATTGATCGCGATCAATCAGGTCGAGTCTGGGATCATCGGTCTTTCTGAAGTCCACGCACTGAACGAGTTGTCGATCCTTGTCGAGCTTCGTGAACAGGTTCGCGGCTTTGATGCACGCGTTGCACCACCCGTCGTAGTACACGATCGCGGAGTCGCTTGATGCTGGAGCAGGCTCGGGTTGGCCGATCGGTTGGGCCATGGGTCATTCTATGTCAGCGGCGTATCAGCGGGGTCGGTCAGTGGTGTGGGTTCGGATCAACCGCCGAGGTCATTGATGAGTTTCTCGGTGGCTTCTTTGACCGTGCCCGTATCAACTTTGAAAGTCTTTGTTCCGGTCGTATGGTCGGGTTCGATGAGTCCGGAGGTGGTGTCGTAGCGCCAGCCGTGGGTGTTGGCTCCCGCGGCGGCTCCTGCGTGTCGGATGGTTTGCAGTCCGTTGTGCCGGTTGACCGGGATGCCGTCGATGTAGGGGCCGTAGATCCCGCTCGCGTTGATGGTGCCGTCGAGGTCGGATTTCTTGATCAGACGGAAGTAGAAGACCTTCGCGGTACCCGCGCCGACATGCGGGAGGACACCTTCATGTTCGGTCGTGTAGAGATCCACAGCGTGCTGGAGGGCGCGGGTATCGGCAACCACGGCTTTGGCCGCGGCGTTCTCCGATGACGAGGAGATGCGGGGGACAGCGATCGCGCCGATGATCCCGATGATGACCACGACAATCACCAGCTCGACGAGCGAGAACGCTGGCGCGAAGCGGTGATGTGAGCGGCGTTGATCGGAGAGGAGTGGCACAACCACAGGATCGGTCGATTCGATCGGAAAGTCTCCGCTTTCCGGGAGAACAGGATCCGGGGTTGGGGGTCTGGGTGAATGGGGATGGGATAGGGTCCGAGAAGCGGGGGCTTATCTTTACCAAAGACGCTTGGCGATCGAGGGCAGGCACCACGCGCCGATCCCGGCGGCAATTCCGGATTTGAGGAGCATGCCTGGGATGAAGACGACCATGCCGTAATAGAGCGCGGTGGACCATGACATGGGATCGGAGGCGCTGTCGTTGTTGCGGATGAACCACAACCAGGGGACCCCGATTGCGAAGATGATCGCGTGTACGACGAGGCCCGCGACGAAGATCGCGAGCCAGCCTCGGATGGATTTGTCTTTGCGACGGATGATCCAGTGCGCGAAGGGTTGGCACGCGACGAACCCGATGAGGTACCCGCCGGTTTGTCCGATGATGCTCAACCAACCCGATTCACCCTCGGCGAAGACCCCGACCCCGATCGCGCCGGTAATGAGGTAGAGCGTCATGCTGATGGAACCAAGCTTGGGTCCCAGCGCCATCGCGGTCAGAAGCACGGCGAGTGATTGGAGTGAGATGGGGATTCCCAGGGGCGCGGTGGGGATCGCGATCTGCGCGAGGATCGCGGTGAACAGCGTCGCGGCGGGGATGCTCAGGAGCCGGAGCGTCGCTTGATCGAGGGATCCGGATTCGGTGAGCGATTCCGGAGTGGATGTGGATTGGGTTCTGGTCATCGACCCTTAGGATACGACGCGGAACTGCGCTTGTCGCGGACCATCTTTGGTTGGGTAGATCCGTGCGGCGATGTCCGGGTTGCGGGTCAGGGGCTTGGCGACCGGTTTGAACTCGGTCATCGAGGACTGTCCCTTGCCTGGCGCGGTTCGCATCGCGGCTTCGACGTCGAGGTCTTTGATTGCGTCGGATTTGGTTTCGACCAGACAGTTGCGGATGATCGCGCCGGGTTGGAGGATCAGGCGCGAGGTGCGGATCCCGCCTTGGATGTCTGCGGTGGTGTCGAGGATGGTCGTCCCCGCGCTGGCGCACAGCGCGTGGACCTTCCCGGCGATGTGGAGATCTCCTGAGCAGATGATCAGGTTGGTCTGGACCTGTGCTCTCTCCCCGATGGTGATGGATCCTGTGGTCTGGATCGAGGTGCCCCAGTGTCCGTCCTCGATGTGGACATCACCGAAGCACAATCGACCGGTGCAGTGCGGGCAGGTCGCGGATTCGGCGAACGGGCTGTGCTTGGATTGCTTGGCGCAGTGGTAGCAGGTTACCTCGATGGGCGCGGCTGATTGCGGACGCGCGGCGGCGCGCGTGCGGATCAGGAACCGGGGTGGTCGGAAGAATGTGGCCATAAAAACGGCCGGCTCGATGTTGACCGAGACCGGCCAGGGATGGGTGGTCTGTGTGTATTGGGTTGTTCACTCTGCTGTCACGCAGACTAGATTACGCGGATTGAGTTTGCGGGGTCTGCGTAGCCCAAGGCGGGGTGAGGTCGACCTTGGTGGTCAGGTTCCCTTTGAGTTCTTGGGTTGTTGCAGGCGCGGTGTTGCTGCTTTGGTTTGACTGGGTGCCGTTGATGAGGTCTTGAGCGGCTGGTCCGACATTGCAGTGACCAACGAAGCTCGCGCCTTGTGCGACGACGAGGGTTCCGGCGGTCAGGTCGCCTTGGACCTGAGCGTTTGCGGTCAGGGTGAGTTGGCCGTGAGCGACGATGGGTCCTTGGACCTGTCCATCAACGATGACACTCTGGGCTTCGATCGCGGCGTTGCAGTTGGCGCCCTTGGAGATCTGGACTTCGCCTTGTGCGGTGATTTTGCCCTCGAATCCGCCGAGGATTTTGGCTGATTTCTCGAAGAACATCTCACCCTTGATCTGAGTGTCGGTTCCGATGACAGTCATCTCTGGAGCGGATGATTGTGAATTCGAGGTGTTGTTCTGTGGGTTGGTCATAATGCTGTTTCCTCCCGATCCCTGGGATTGTGCGTCAGTTGACGCGGTGCACACCGATCGCGCGATGCGGAGCGGTTCCGCATGCTGGTGGGTGTATTGATTGCTGGTGGGTTGTCGCCGAATCCGTCGGCTCACGCTGCCATCCTTGGCATTGGTGGTATCGACAGCATTTATGGGGCGTCTTGAGTTCGGGTTGTGCGGATTAGTGAAAAAAGTCGGAATGTATCAGATCGGCTCAAATCGATGGGTTTCTAAGGCTTCGCGGGATTGGGTGTCTCATCGATTTCACGCGGATTGTGGGGAAAATCGGGCGGTCTGGTCGATGAGTTGCAGTTATGGCACAGTCTACCAAGAAGCGGAAATCGGGTAAGCCTTACAAGGTCAATGGGCGGTCGGAAACGCCGTCGGAATCGAGGGTTTTGCTCGGTCGGGTGGGGTGGCTCGCGCTGGGAGCGGTCTGGTTGTTCCTGTTTGCGGGGCTCGTGAGCTTCAATGCGGGCGATGCGCCGTCGCATGTCGTGTATCCGCACAATGAACTGACGCAGAACTGGACGGGTCCGATCGGAGCGCATGTGTCGTATGGATTGCTCCGGCTCTTCGGGTTTGGGATTGTGATCCCTATGGTCTTTGCGCTGGTAATGCTTGTCCTGAAGATCGCGGCTCGTCCGATGACGCAGCCTGGGATCAGAGCGGTGGGGGCGCTGGTGCTCACGGCTTCGCTGTGTACATTGCTCGGTGTGCTGATCCCGAACTTCGGGGTGGTTCCGGGTTTGAGCGGCGGGACGATCGGGCGCGTTGGTGCGGGGGAGTTGGTGCCGAGGTTTGCGGTGCCTGGGACATTGGTGTGGGTCGGGGTGCTGACGGTCATCGGGCTGCTGGTGACCTGCGATAAGTACCTGTGGGAAGTCCCGATCGCGGTGTGGAAGAAGCTCGCTCCGGCGCTTGCGTTGACTGGGCGCGGAGCCGGGAAAATCGCGGGGAGTGTCGCGGTTCAAGCGAACAGCGCGGCGGATGTCGCGTCGAGCGGAACTCGCAAGGCCGGGGGCGGGCTCTTGGGTGGTCTTGCTGGATTGATGCGCAAGACCAAGCCGGTGATGGTCCGCGTGAATGACATCGATGATCAGATGGTGGAGGTGAAGCCTGAGACGGTTGAGGAGCAACCCGTCCGAAGCAAGAAACCCAAGCGGGTGGTCAAGCCGGTCCCTCAACCGATCGAGCGTGACGAGATCGAAGAAGAGGACGAAGAGGATGTCGTCGGCGCGCCGCAGGTGTTCGATCGCGAGAAGCTGCGTGAGAAGATCGAGGCGCTGCCCGTCCGGTTTGCACAGGAAAACCGTGAGATGGCGACGGATGAGGACCTCGCAGACTTCCAGAACGCGCAGTCACTCGAGGGGTACAAGTTCCCGACGATGGATCTGCTCGAAGAACCCGAGATCGGATTCAACGAGAAGCTCGAGGCGCTGGTCCGCGAGCAAGCAGAGAACCTGGAGCACGCGCTCAATCAGTACAAAATCGACGGCGAGGTTGTGGACATCGAATCGGGTCCCGCGATCACACTCTACCACATCCGGCTCGCTCCCGGCACGAAAGTATCGCAGATCAACGCGATCGAGAGCGACCTCGCGCGTTCACTCAAGGCGGTCAATATCCGCGTCGTCTCCAACATGGAGGGACGCGACACGATCGGGATCGAGGTCCCGAATCCGACGAAAGAACGCGTGCGGCTCAAGGAGCTGATGAGCAATCGTTCCCGCTTCGAGGATATGAAACTCCCGATGTTCCTCGGCAAGGACGCGGCGGGTGATCCGTTGATCTCGGATCTCACGAAGATGCCTCACATGTTGATCGCTGGGACGACCGGCTCGGGTAAATCAGTATGCATGAACACGATCATCATGAGCTTCTTGTACACCAAGAAGCCCAACGAGCTCAAGCTTGTGCTTGTGGATCCGAAGATGGTCGAGATGTCGCAGTTCAAGGACATCCCGCATCTGATGTGTCCGGTGGTCACCGAGATGCCCAAGGCCGCGGCGATTCTGGAATGGGCGGTCACGAAGATGGACGAGCGGTACGAGCTGCTCGCATCGGCGGGTGTGCGCGATATCGCGGGGTACAACGAGCTGGAGTGGGACGAGCTCAAGGAAAGACTCGATATTCAAACAGAAGAGAAGGCGGCGCGGACTCCCAAGTCGCTGCCGTACATGGTGTTCATCATTGATGAGCTCGCGGATCTGATGATGACCAACAAGGAGGTTGAGGGCTCGATCATCCGCATCGCTCAGAAGGCGCGTGCGGTTGGGATTCACCTGATCCTCGCGACGCAGCGGCCGCAGGCGAATGTGGTCACGGGTCTGATCAAGTCGAATATGCCTTGCCGGATCGCGTTCAAGGTCGCGTCGGGGATGGACTCGCGCATCGTGCTGGACCAGAAGGGCGGCGAGCTGCTGCTGGGTCAGGGGGACATGTTGCAGCTGTCTCCGAGCAGCCACAAGCTCTCGCGTGCTCAGGGAACACTGGTGGACGACAAGGAAATTCGGAGGGTTGTGAAGTTCCTCAAGGACATCGCGGCTCCGAGCTTCGAGCGATCGCTCATGCAGGTCAAGGGTGAGATGGGTTCCGACGAGGAGCGTTTGCTTGCGACTGAGAACAACTCCTCGGCGTCGCTCGCGGCGGCGCAGGAAGATCCGTTGTTTGATCGCGCCGTCGAGATCGTGCTGGAGACCAAGCGTGGTTCGGTGTCGCTCCTGCAGCGCCGGTTGGCGATCGGGTACACGCGCGCGTCGCGTTTGATCGATCTGATGGGAATCGCAGGGATTATCTCTGAGCACAACGGGTCGCAGGCTCGCAGCGTGATGATCTCGGTTGAGGAGTGGCATCTCATGAAGGAGATGGCCGCGGAAATGGAAGCGGAGCAGAGGGCGGCGGGTGTCGAACCTGAAGAATCTCAATACGGCACCGATCCAGAGGACGAGCATCAGACCACGATGTTCATCGCAGACGAAGAGAGCTCAGCAGGCGAAGAATCGGCTGTTGATGAAGACGCAGTTGGGGGTGATGAGGTTGAGGTCGCAGATTCGGATCTCGACGAGGTTCCCTTCGAGGTCGGGGTGAACCAGAACGCCGTGGAGGTGCTGGGGCGCAACGAGGATGAGGATTCTGAAGACGATGCGTACGCGGCGGGGGAATACGACGAGGATGAAGACGAAGACGAACTCGAAGAGGAGCTGATCGACGAGGTTGAGGACGACCAAGCCGATGAAGCCGAGGAGGACGAGGACGAAGAGGAGTACGAGGACGAGGAAGTCGAGGCTGTGGACGACGAGTCGGACGAGGAATCCGAAGACGAGGAAGATGTCGAGTACGAGTATGTCGACGAGGACGGGAACCCGATCGATCCTGAGGACATGGACGAGGACGAGTACGAGGTCGAGGGGGACGCCGAAAGCGAGGATGATGAGGAAGAGGACGACGAGGAATACGCCGAGGATGAGTATGAAGAGGAGTACGAGGAGGAGGACGAAGAACTCGCTCAATCCTCATGAGGACATGAAAAAGACATGAAATTTTGGCCAATGACTCCCCCTGATCCGCTTGTACGGGTCAGGGGTTCTTTTTCTGCATTCAGGGGTGAAACTCGCGTTGCGGAGTTCCCATAGAAATACGATAGTGAAAGTCGCGCAGCAGATCCGGAGGGCGGATCGGGCTTCGCCATCGATTACAGACCCTGTTCGTTCCATGAAAGGACCGTTCCCAATGATGAGCTCACTGAAAACCACTTCAATCTGTCGGTCCGCTGTCGTCGGATCGATCGCACTGCTTTCGCTCCCGGCGCTTGCAGGCACTCCACAAGCGATGACGATGGTCCCGAACAACGCCGACGCGGTGGTGGTGATCCCGGATCTGGGAGAACTGATCAGCGATATGAATGTCGTCAACACGATGCTCGGTGATGCGGGATCTATGGAAGTGACCATGATGACCTCGGTCGTGCGTGGGATGCCTGGCTTGAATCTCGACGGTTCTGCTGCGGTTGTACTTGATATTTCAGAGCACGCGTTCGACAACATGGACGCGGTCGTGCTGGTCCCGGTTTCGAGCTTCGCGGATCTCTCGCAAGGCCGCGAAGCGGTTGATGGTTTGGTCGAACTCCCGATGGGCGGGGATTCGGTCTTCTTGCGTGATCTGGGTGATGGATACGCCGCGATGAGTAACGACACTTCGGTGCTCAGTGCGTTCGTCCCCGCGTCGCACACGATGGATCAAGCGAAGGCGATGCTCGGCACTGCCGGGAATCGTGCCGCGAGCTCGAACGATCTCATGATGTACCTCAATCTCGAAGCGATCCGTCCGATGCTCGATGCGTCGGTCGAAGAGATGGAAGCGCAGATTCCGATGATCGAGATGATGGCTGGAGCAGATGCTGCTCAAGGCTTCAACAGCTTCATGGACATGTACAAGACCGCGATCAAGGACGGGCACGCCGCGGTCAGCGGGTTGAGCTTTGATCCGCAGAAGGGCTTCGCGTTCGATTTCGGGATGCAGTTCAAAGAAGGATCCAAATCCGCGTCCAAGTTCAACAACGACGGGAACGCGGGTGCGTACTTCGATCGAGTCCCGGCGATGGACTTCTTCTACGCACAGGCGTTCGACCTCCGCGGCGAGGGTATCCAGTCCATGCTCACGGGCTACATGGACATGGTCAAGGACATGAACGCGACCGAGATGATGAAGGGCATGGACTTCGCCGGGATGATGAAAAGCTTCCAGGGCGGGTCGATGGTCATGGGCACCACCAACATCATGGGGATGACCGGGCTGATGTCCAACACCGTGATGTACTCTGAGGGTGGGGACGCAGAGAACACGCTCGAGATGGTGCGTGACATGTACAACTCGATGGGCGAGGTCGAGCAGCAGGGCGTCTCGATCAAGTCGTCCTTTGACGACGAACCACAGGACATCAACGGCATCCAGGCGTACGCGCACTCGATGACGATCAATGTCGATCAAGCCGCGATGGGTGGCGCTGCTGGGTTCGGTGCTCCGGATCCCGCGATGATCATGCAGATGGTCTACGGCCCATCACGCGGTCCTGCTGGATACGCGGCTGAAGCGGGCGACGGGATGGTCTTTACCTTCTCGCAGAACCCAGAACTGCTCAAGTCCGCGGTGGATGCCGCAGACGGCAAGAACACCATGATGAGCAACAAGGGGATCGCTGCCGCGGCGTCAATGCTCCCTGATAACCGCGTCATGGAGGCGTATGTCGGGATCGATCACATCCTGAACTCGGTCGGTCCGATGCTGATGATGTTCGGCGTGGTCCCCGAGTTTGAACCAGTGGACGGGCTGACCCCCCTCGCGTTCGGCGCTACCGCTGACGGCGGCGGGATGATGATCCGCACCGTAATGCCTCTGGAGACGATCCAGACCATCATGGAGATGATCCCACAGGACATGATGGGTGGAGGGAACGACTGGGACGATGACGACGATATGTCGTTCTGAGTTCTGTTCGGACATACAGATTTGTGTGGTATTTGATTCTTGAGACTCAGGCATCCACAATCGGGTATGGATCCGATCCACACACCAACCTGGACACTTTCAGACACACGGGCGATCGACCTCGATCGCCCGTGTGTTGTTTGTATTGTTAATGCGACTCCGGATTCGTTCTCCGATGGCGGACAGCACAACACGCTCGACTCAGCGATGCGGTATGTCGAGCGTGCGATCAGGGACGGCGCGGACATGCTGGATATCGGGGGGGAATCCACAAGACCCGGCGCCGAGCGGGTCGGGGTCGAGGAGCAGATCAATCGCGTGGTTCCGATCATCGAAGCTCTGAGAAAGCGGGGTGTGGATCTCCCGATCTCGATCGATACCACGCTCGGCGGCGTCGCGAGCGCGGCGCTCAGTGCTGGGGCTGACGCGATCAACGATGTCTCGGCGATGACCGAGGATCCGGAGATGCTCCCGCTCGCGGCGAGCGCGGGGTGCGGGGTTGTGCTGATGCACCGGTTGGTCGCTCCCGATCGGGACTCGTTTTCGGATCAGTATCAGGATGAGCCGGTCTATGAAGATGTGGTTTCAGAGGTTGGAGCGCATCTTCGGGCTCGCGCCCAGGATGCTCAGGAGCGTGGTGTGGATCCGTCGAGGATCGTTCTCGATCCGGGATTGGGGTTCGGGAAATCGGTCGAGGACAATCTGCGTTTGATCCGAGGCACACACAAGCTTGCGGAACTGGGGTATCCGGTGATGAGCGGGCTGAGTCGGAAGAGCTTTGTGGGACGGATTGCGTTGGATCGGGACTCTGATCCGAGCGAGCGGGTTCGTGCATCTGTTGGGATGTCGGTGGCGCACCTGCTTGCTGGTGCACGGATCTTCCGCGTCCATGATGTCGCGGAGCATCGACAAGCACTGGATGCGGCGTGGGGGACGCTGCGGTATGTGTGAATTGCTTGATAAGCGTCGAGTCAGAGGGTTGAACGGGAAGTAATTGACGCGATGCCGTGCTAGCATTCTGTCTCAGGGGATCCGGATCGAATCGGGCGTTTTGGCGCTGTGTTGGTCTTGATCTCTGCGGACTGATTCCGATTTTCAGAGCACCAGTAACGAAAGGGATACTCCCCATGGCCGGATCGAACACACTCGAGTTCAATGACGAAAACTTCAGCGATCATGTCCTGAGCGCTGATCAGCCAGTGCTTGTTGATTTCTGGGCCGAGTGGTGCCAGCCGTGCAAGATGCTCGCTTCAACGATCGATGAGGTCGCGGACCACTACGCGGGCAATGCGAAGATCGGGAAGCTCGATATTGACAACAACAAAGAAGTCGCGATGAAGTTCAACATCAGCGCGATCCCAACCGTTCTGATCTTCAAGGGCGGCGAAGTCGCGAAGCAGTTCGTGGGACTGACCCGCAAGGAAGACATCGTCGAAGCGATGGACGCGCTTGTGTGAATCCATGAATCGAACGGCCGCGGGTCGAAACACCGCACGCGTTGATGATCATCCGCGTGCTCATCGGAATCTGAGGAGTTGAGAAGATGACCAGTTCAGAAAGTAATCCAGCGAAGCTCCGTTGCGGAGCCGTCGGCGTTGGACGGATGGGACAGCACCACGCACGCGTCTACGCGGAGATGGAGCACATCGAGCTCGTGGGTGTCGTGGACGCGAATCTTGAGCGTGCTCAGGAGATCGCCCGCAAGCACGGCTGCCAAGCGTTTGCAACTGAGCAGGAGCTTCTGGATGCTGGGGTCGACGCGGTCTCGATCGCGGTCCCGACGACCTACCACCTCAAGAGCGCCGAGCCGTTCCTCAAGTCTGGTGTCGCGTGTCTGATCGAGAAGCCACTCGCTGGCGACGGCGACGAAGCGGAGCAGATCAAGCACCTCGCTGAAGAGCACAACGCGTGTCTGATGGTCGGTCACATTGAGCGGTTCAACCCGATCATGCGCGCCATGCAGAACGCGGCTGCGACCAACTCCGAACCGATCACCCCGCGCTTCATCGAAGTGCATCGCGTGTCCCCGATGACCTTCCGCTCGATGGATGTCGGCGTGGTCATGGACATGATGATCCACGACCTCGATGTCGTCCTGATGCTGATGGGCGGGCGCGAGCCCGACGAGATCCAAGCGTCGGGCGTCGCGGTTGTTGGTGAGTGCGAGGATCTGTGCAACGCCCGCTTGGTGTGGAATATCCCGGAGCAGGATGGCGGGGGACAGTGCGTCGCGAATATCACCGCGTCGCGCCTCGCAATGAAGACCGAGCGTTTGACCCGTATTACCGGCGAGGGCGGGTACATCAAGATTGATTACGCCGCGAAAACCGGGATGATGATCCGCAAGACCGCGAACGAGCTCCAGATGCGTGAAGTGCGTGAGCAGCTCATGAACGGGCAGGACCTGTCTGATCTGGACTGGACCGAGCTGATCAACATTGAGCCGCTGACCATTGATGATGGGGAACCGATCGTCAAGGAGATCGAAGCGTTTCTCGATGCGGTGCGGACCGGAGAGCAGCCCGCGATTGATGCGGAGGCTGGGTTCGCGAATGTCCGCACTGCAGAGCGGATCGTCGAAGCGATCAATGTCTCGCTGGGAACACGCGCCCCGGCGGCTCTTTCCTGAGCATCCACACCACAAATCACACTGTTTCAATCCAAAGACCACCATCTTTCCAAGACCACCAGGACCCCCAACATGACCGAATCTTCAGAGACAACTCCTCAGACCCCACCCGCGGCACAGGACGCGCCGAACACTCCGAGCCAAGAGCCGGTGAGTGTTTCCGCTCCGGCGGTTCCCGCTGAGTCGAAGCTTGATGCGCAGACTGAAGCGGAGATCGAAGCCGCGATGGCGGACATGGCGGATCACGGAGCTGCGAAACCTCAGGGGACGATCCGGGGACCACGCGAGGTCAAGGGCGGACGCGAGCATCGCACCGGTTCGGTGGTCTCGGTGGGCGCGACGGATGTCTTCGTCGAGTTTGGTCCGAAGGAACTGGGTGTCGTGGACATCATGCAGTTCAAGGACGCGAAGCCAAACCCGGGTGATCAGATCGAAGTCGTTGTCCAGCGGTATGACTCCGCTGAGTCGCTGTACATCTGCGTGCTCCCCGGAGCTGTTCAGAAGGCGGACTGGGAGATGCTCCAGGTCGGTCAGGTCGTTCAGGCTCGCGTCAGCGGCACCAACAAGGGTGGACTGGAACTCGAGGTCGCGAGCCATCGCGCGTTTATGCCCGCGTCGCAGGTTGATATCCAGCATGTCGCGGATCTGGGTGTGTATGTCGGTGAGCAGATCACCTGCACGATCCAGAAGATCGATCGCCGGGGTGCGGGGAACATCGTGTGTTCTCGGCGTGAGATCCTGATGAAGGAACGCGAATCGGCGATGGAATCACTCAAGGGCGCGCTCAAAGTCGGTGATACCGTTGAGGGCACGGTCCGCAAGATCATGGACTTCGGCGCGTTCGTCGATCTCGGCGGCGTCGATGGATTGGTCCATATCAACGACCTCACGCACGAACGCGTGAATCACGGCGCAAAGAACATCGAGAAGTTCGTGAAGGAAGGGCAGAAGGTCAGCGTCCAGATCCTCAAGCTCGACTGGGACGAGAACCGGATCGGTCTTGGGATGAAGCAGCTCCAAGCGGACCCGTTCAGCGCGGTTGCGTCGGAAGTCGTCGAGGGTGCCGAGATCACGGGCAAGGTCACGAAGATCATGGACTTCGGCGCGTTCGT
>JAEPQP010000066.1 GCA_017640485.1 Phycisphaerales bacterium
AAGCAGATCTGGGATCTCGATCTGGCGCTGTCCAAGCTCACTTCGGTTCTCGGACGGCTCAGAACTCTGGAGTAGTCAACTCCGGACCATGACACCTCCGTTTGTGCCGTCTGCATGATCTGAAACCGACGCGCTAATCCACTGCATTGGTTTCCTCCAAGCAGACCCATATTCCATCCTGAAACTGGCCGATTCCAATAGGTGTGACCTTCACAGGACCGGCGCTGCCGATCCATTTCAGCAGACGCTGATCCCGATGCCGGGTGGTGTAGGAAGGGTCACGAACAAGCAGGGACCAACACCAACAGGGTCCAGGACAGGAAGCCATGGGCAAGCCACGCGTCATCGAACAACTCAGATCAACGCTCAAGACGATGAACTCGATGCGTCCGATGGGAACCCCCCTCGCGGTGGACTTCGGTGTCTCCGCGCTCCGCGTGCTCAAAGTCTCATCGGGGAACCCCGCGTCTATCGAGAGCGCCGCGCAGCTCGCGACTCCTGATGATCTGCTCGATAACCCCGCCAAGCGCATCCTGTTTCAGTTTGATGCGCTCCCCAAGCTCATCAAGAGCGGGAAGATGACCGGCCTGCGAGCCGCGTGCGTCATCCCGACCCAGCAGATGTCCTGCAAGCACCTCCAGGTCACCCCGGTCCCAGGAGTCCCGATCGGTGATATCGCCGCGGGTCAGATGTGCGATCGGCTCGGATGCGAACCCGGCGCACTGCTCGTCCGGAGCATCGAGGTCGGCCCATCCAAACAAGCCAACAAGCAAGAGGTCATCTGTTTCGGCGCTTCCAAAGCGTTCGTCGGACGCATGATGGACGCGATCAAACGCGCCAAGCTTGAGCCCGTCGGGATCCACAACACCTTCGAGACGCTCCGCCAGATCATCCCCGACACCGCAGACCAGAGCGGATCATCACTGCTGATCGATCTCGGCAGCGCCTGCACCGTCGTCATGATCGTCCACAAAGGGCAGATGGTCTTCGCGAGAACCATCGAGCACGGCGCGATCTCGTTCGACCAAGCGATCTGCAGACAGTTCCGCTGTTCATTGATGGAAGCCCGCTCGATGCGCGAGCGGATCACCGAGATCGCCGCGGTCACCACCGGCGTCCAGCAGAGCGCCAACCCGCACCCCTCGATGGACGACCCGGACATCAACGAACCGATCGAGATCATGATCGACGAGATCATGATGTGCCTGCGCTACTACAAAGCGTCATTCCCCGATGTCCCGCTCGAGCGTGCATACTTCGTGGGAGGAATGGCCGGACACAAAGCGATCAGCGCCCACCTGGCGCGTGTGCTCAACCTCGAGACACGCGTCGTCGATCCAATGAGCACACTCGGACGAGCGGGCAAGGTCCCCGTCTCGGGAGTCGACCTCAGTAAACCACAGCCCGGATGGGCAACCACCGTCGGGTGCGCGATGTGCCCGACCGACCTGTAAGCGAGTGAGAATGGTCTGACCCCAGACCGAGCAAGGAGTGTTTCGATGCGATCGAAAGGTACAAACGACGGCGGCAGCTTCCTCCCCTCTGACTATGTCCGAGGCAAAGGGCAGGCACGCGCCTCCATGTTCGCGATCCTCCTGTTCGTGCTCGTGCTCGCGGGTGTGATCGGAGCGTTCTTCGTCAACCACCAGCGTTGGAGCCGGGTCCGAGAAGAGCAGAAGATGGTCGCCGCTTCCTTCAAGGAAGAAACCGCGAAGATCGAGCAGCTCAAAGTCCTCGAACAGCAACGCATCGTGCTCACCGACAAAGCCGAGATCGTGACCGCGCTCAAAGACCGCGTCCCACGCTCGGTCCTCGTCGGAGAACTCATCCGAGGCATCGGGTCCGGGATCACCCTCACCGAGATCGAGCTCGAGGGCGATCGCGTCCGCCCACCCAAGCCGGTCGCTGATCCCAAGAAAAAGAAGGTCAAATCCATCGGTGTCAACGGGGTCGGAAGTGGCAAAGACGCCGCGACGACAACCCCAAAGGTCCATCCACCAAAGTTCAAGTTCATCCTCTCAGTCAACGGACTCAGCGAGAACAACGACGACATCGCGGACTACCTCTCGTCACTCAAGTCCTCCCCGCTGCTCAGCGATGTCGAGCTCCAGTACATCAACCAGACCCTCATCGATTCGGTCGAGTACCGCAAGTTCAAGATCACCATGAACCTTTCCCCATCAGCGGACGCCGCGAATGTCGAGGGGACCGTCGCGATCGACATGGACGGCAACATCGTCGATTCCAGCAAAGACATACTCACACACGATTCCACGAACGAAAGCGACGACGCAGTGGATAATGCAACCGACAAGAAGCTCGCAGGGGTTTCTGAAGATACCCAAGATTAATCCAAGCACCAGCGACACGAGACAGAAACCCGTCCCAGCCCGAGCATTCCTAGGAGATTCACATGCAGTTTGGAATCCGAGAACTCGTCCTCTTCCTCACCGTCCTGCTACTGCCGGTCGTGAGCTACCTGCTGGTCTTCCGCCCGCAGAGCGCCAACATCGAGAGCGCGCAGGTCGAGATCGCGCACAAGAAAGAAATGCTCGGCAAGCTCCGCGCAGAAACAGCACGCAACGATGACCTGCTCCAGATCAACCAGCAGATCACCGAGCGGATCGATGCGATGGAATCGATGCTCCCATCCAATAAGGAAGTCGATCAGATCGTCCGTCAGGTCTCCGGGCTCGCGATCGAATCGGGTCTCTCATCACCAACACTCAAAAGCACCAAACCACAAGCCGCGGCGCAGTACCGCGAGCAACCGCTGGAGATGAGCATCGAAGGTTCATGGCAAGGGTTCTACGCGTTCCTGCTCAAGATCGAGCAGATGCCACGCATCACCCGCATCGTTGACCTCAAAATCCAGGACACAACCAGCGAAGAAACCGAAATCAAAGCGAGCTTCACGCTCAGCATCTTCTTCCGCAGCGAGGTGACATCATGAGTGAGATCAACCCATTTACCCCCAAAGAAAGCGAAGAAGGTCACGGCGAGTCCAATGTCTTCCTCGATCTCAACAAGCCAGACGAAGCGACCGGCGTACCCGCGACCATGCCAGGGATGGGTGATGGAGCAAGCGGCGGAGCCGGAGGCGGTTTCTCAGCAGGATCATCCGAACCCTCGAAGTTCAACGGGCAGGTCCTGCTCGCCGGGATGGTCTTCGTCGTCGGCGTCGGCGCGATCTACGCGATGCGATACATCGGCATGCAAGCGGGGATCAAGGAATCCGTCAAGATGGTCGAGTACACCGCATCAACCACATCTCCGGACTTCGTCCAGCGGTTCGATGAGGTGATGGCGGATCTCGAAGAAGTCTCTTACTCAGTCCGATTCGACCAGAACACAGAACTCCCGACCTCACCATTCACCATGGCGGTCGCCGAGGAGCCCACCATCGATCTCCCTGTCGTCAAT
This sequence comes from Phycisphaerales bacterium, assembly GCA_017640485.1. Taxonomy (GTDB): domain Bacteria; phylum Planctomycetota; class Phycisphaerae; order Phycisphaerales; family UBA1924; genus UBA1924. The sequence continues at coordinate 3,424 of JAEPQP010000066.1, forward strand.
ACCGACGATTCCAGCGCCCGCATGGCGCGGCTCGCTCAGCAACGCGAGCAGCAACTCCGCGAAGCGCAGCAGCAGAAAATCAACGAGTACGAACGCGCCGCGATGGGTCTCAACCTCCAGAGTATCCTCGGCGGATCCCGTCCAGTCGCTCGCATCTCGGGTGAACCGGTCCGGGTCGGGATGAAGGTCGCGGACATCTTCACCGTCGAATCGATCAAGGGATCAACAGTCATCCTCAGTGTCGAGGATCTCCGCTACGAGATCACCCTCGGCTCAGGAGCCGTCCGGATCGACTGATCCATTCAAGAAACACCCGAACCCAACCAGCTCGGCGGGGGATCGCCGGACACAGACGCAGACCCATGCGGACTCAAAGACCAAGGACTCGGCAAAATGGCGGATATTGATGACATCCTCAATGAGCTCGGCGTAGACGAGAGCGACCAGCGCCCTCGCCGCGCCCTCAATCCGAGCAAAGGGAAATCTCCGCATCGTCTCGACAAACGATCGGGCTCATTCTCCCCGCTCCCATCAATGCCGTCGGGACAGCGCCGTTTCGGTCAGGAGGGACCAAACCCAGAAGAGGATCCAGCGGTTCTCGAATCCCAGCTCGCCGCGCCCAAGTCTGCAGTCGGGAACGCCGTCCACGAGATCTATCGTCCAGAGGGCGAGCAGGTCCAGGAACAGGTCACCGACAGCGATCTCGAGCAGCAACTCGTCGAATCCGAAGCGGTGACCGCCGAGCAGGTGACCGCCGCGCACCAGATCCTCAAACAAACCCCCGGCGCATCGCTGGTCGATCTGCTCTTCGAGCAAGGCGCCGACGAGGAGAAAGTGCAGTCGATCATCGCGCAGCGTTCGGGTGTCCCGTTCGAACGCATCGATGTCGAATCCGGACTCGACGGCGGTTTCGACGGCAAGCTCCTCCAAAGACTCACCCCTGAGTTCTGCCAAGCCCATCAGGTTATCCCGCTCCGTACCGAAGGCACCCGCGTCGTGATCGGCGTCGTCACACCCGACGATGTGTTCATGATCGACGAAATCTCCTCGCGACTGCGCGTCTCGAGTGTCAAGCTGGTCATGGTCACACCAAGCGACATCAGCGCATCGCTCGAACTCATCGGACACGACGGCGGGGAAGATGTCGACCTCTCCGAGATCCTCGCGGATGTCGATGTCGGTGATGTTGAAGTCGCAACAGCGCAGAAAGACGAAGCGGTCGATCTCGAAGCCCAAGCGGGCGAGTCCCCCGTCATCCGCTATGTGAACTACATCATCCAGAACGCCGTCAAAGAAGGCGCATCGGATATCCACATCGAGCCGGGCGAGAAGAAAATCAAAGTCCGTCTCCGTATCGACGGCGTCCTCTACGAATCCATGAACCCACCCCCCCAGATGTCCGCCGCGATCACCTCGCGTCTCAAGATCATGGCCGATCTCGACATCTCCGAACGCCGTGTGCCGCAGGACGGTCGCATCCGCTGTACCGTTCAAGGACGCAAGCTCGACCTCCGTGTGTCATCGCTCCCAACCGGGTACGGCGAAAAGATCGTCATGCGTATCCTCGATACCAAGTCGATCAATGTGAACCTCGAAGACCTCGGTTTCGACGACCACTCGCTCGAGATCTGGAAGAACCAGATCAAACAACCCCACGGCATCGTGCTCGTCACAGGACCAACCGGTTCTGGTAAAACCACAACGCTCTACTCGTCGCTGCGTCAGATCGACAACAAGAAGCTCAATGTCTCGACCGTCGAAGACCCGATCGAATACCACCTCGACGGCATCACCCAGACCCAGACCCATGCGAAGATCGACATGACCTTCGCGAAGGCGCTCAAAGCACTCCTGCGTCAGGACCCCGATGTCATCATGGTGGGTGAAATCCGTGATCACGAAACGGCGCACACCGCCGTCCAAGCCGCGCTCACCGGTCACTTGGTGCTCTCAACACTCCACACCAACGACGCGCCGAGTTCGGTGACCCGTCTGGTCAACATCGGACTCGAACCCTTCCTCGTCGGCGCCGCAGTCAACGGCGTGCTCGCTCAGCGACTCCTCAGAAGACTCTGCAACAACTGCAAGAAACAAGAAGCGCCAAGCGAAGAGATGGCCGAGTTCCTCGAGATCAACGGCATCCCAAGCGACGAGATGTGGGTCCCAGGGGGATGCGACAAGTGCCGCAACACCGGATACACAGGACGAGTCGGGATCTACGAGATGCTCGCCGTGGACGACACACTCCGCGACATCATCGCGCGAAACCCGAATGTCTCGGAGTTCCGCAGAATGTGCCTCGAGCGTGGGATGAACTCGCTCCGCGCCGACGGCATCAACAAGGCACGCCAAGGATTGACCAGTATTCAAGAAGTCCTGCGTGTGACCAGTGCCCATTAAATAGACAGATCGGTCTTTTTGATCCAAAAACGATCATCTTGGATTATTTTGAGCGATTTTGAAATAGAATGATCATTCTAAGTGTGTGTCTCTCTACACTCTTGGTACTGGATCCGTATGATCCATCAACCAGTACACACATTTGGAGAACATCATGCCTCGCATCAGCCCACTGACCATCGAAACCGCGTCCCCAGAAGCCTCCCAAACCCTCGAAGCGATCAAGGGAAAGATCGGGATGGTCCCCAATATCTACGCAACCTTGGCCCACGCACCAGCCGCACTGACCGCGCTGCTCGGATTCGGAGAAGCCGTCGGACAATCCTCGCTCTCCCCCGCTCTGCGTGAACAGATCGCGCTGACCATCGCAGGCGTGAACTCATGTGACTACTGCGCCTCAGCCCACACCATGATCGGCAAGGGCGCCGGCGTCAACGAAGACGAACTCGCATCCAACCTCGCCGGGAACGCAAGCGACTCCAAAACCCAAGCATTCCTGACACTCGCCAAGAGAATCGTCGAGAAGCAAGGGCACCTGTCGGACGCAGAAGTCGCTGAAGCCCGCGATGCAGGAATCACCGATCAAGAAATCATCGAAGTCCTCGCGGTCGTTGCTCAGAACATCTTCACCAACTACTTCAACCACATCGCTGACCCAGAGATCGATTTTCCGGTCGTCCGAACCGGTCAAGCCGTCTCGTAAGAGCGACTCGATATTCAACATCATTGTGAATCACCCAGAGCCGTGCTCGCAAGAACTCGCGGGCACGGCTTCTTTCGTGAAATGCAGTCCACCAGAATCTGGTTCCAATAGACACAGGTGCATCATGCCGACGAGCAAAGTCCAGTTCAAGAATACAAGCGGGAACACCATCTCCGGCCGACTCGATCTCCCCGAACACGCAGCGCACACCTTCGCGATCTTCGCGCACTGCTTCACCTGCTCAAAGGATTCACTCGCGGCGAGCCGAGTCGCGAAAGGGCTCATGGAACGCGGGATCGGTGTCCTCCGCATCGATTTCACCGGACTCGGAGAGAGCGATGGTGAGTTTGGTTCCACTTCATTCGAAACCAATTTGCTCGATCTCCAAGACGCCGCGGATTGGCTCGAGGACAACCACGCGCCTGCGGAACTGCTGATTGGTCATAGCTTGGGTGGAGCCGCAGTCATCGGGGTCGCGGATCGGCTCCCAAAGGTCAAAGCAATCGTGACCATCGGCGCGCCAGCCGACCCAGCGCATGTCCAGCACCTCTTCGATTCCAAACTCGACGAGATCAACACACACGGATCCGCTGAAGTCTCCCTCGGCGGACGATCATTCCGGATTGGCAAGAAACTCGTCGATGACCTCGCGACCCAGAATCCGAAGGAAACCATCGCGAACCTCGGCCGCCCGTTGCTCATCTTCCATTCCCCGATCGATCAGATCGTCGCGATCGAGAACGCCGCACAGATCTACGAATGGGCGAAGCATCCCAAGAGCTTCATCTCGCTCGATCAAGCGGATCACCTGCTCAACAAGAAACGCGACGCGGATTTCGTCGCGGGGATCATCAAGGCATACGCCGAGCGAACAGTCCTCGACGACGCGGTCAAACGCTTGTGATCCGATCGCATCCGTGTAGAATAGAGCTCAACGGCACACACCAGCCAGGAGCTCCCAATGACCGATCAATCCATCCAATCCGTACTCAATGAAAACCGCGTCTTCGCGCCACCAGCGCCCAGCGAGGTCGGCACGGATCGATGGCTGATTTCATCACTCGACCACTACAACGAGCTCTACACCAAGTCCATCGAGCAGCCCGAACAGTTCTGGGGAGAGATCGCCGAGGAGTTCCATTGGTTCAAGAAATGGGACAGCGTCCTCGAGTGGAACGCTCCTGACGCGAAGTGGTTCAGCGGCGGGCAGACCAATGTCTGCTACAACTGCGTCGACAAGCAAGTCGAAGACGGATTCGGAGACCAACCCGCGATCGTCTGGGAGGGTGAACCCGTAGACGACTCAGGAAATCCAGTCGATCAACGAAGGCTGACCTACAAAGAACTCCAGACTGAGGTCTCCAAACTCGCCAATGTCCTCAAATCTCACGGGATCGGCAAGGGCGACATCGTGACCATTTACATGGGCATGGTCCCCGAACTCGCGATCGCGATGCTCGCGTGCGCCCGCATCGGCGCGCCCCACTCCGTCATCTTCGGCGGGTTCAGCGCCCAAGCGATCGCCGACCGCGTCACCGATGCGAGCTCCAAGATGATCATCACCTGCGACGGATCATGGCGTCGAGGAAAGGTCGTCCCGCTCAAAGACAATGTCGATGAAGCAATCAAACTGATGGAAGACTCCGGTTCTCAGCCCGTCGAGCATGTCCTGTGCTTCGGTCGCTGTCACAACGACATCAAGTGGGGCGCCCTCGATCGCTGCTGGCACGAGTCCATGGACAACGCATCGGACGACTGCCCTTGCGAGCCGATGGAGAGCGAGGACATGCTCTTCCTCCTCTACACCTCTGGATCAACCGGAAAGCCCAAGGGCATCGTCCACACCACCGCCGGGTACATGCTCCACACCGCGATGACGAGCAAGTACACATTTAATCTCATTCCTGATCAGAACCAAGTCTTCTGGTGCACCGCAGACTGCGGATGGATCACCGGACACTCCTACATCGTCTACGGCATCCTCCCCAACCGCGTCCCCACACTCATGTTCGAAGGCGGACCAGACTACCCAACTGCGTCCCGCTTCTGGCAGATCGTCGATCGTCACCAAGTCACCCAGTTCTACACCGCGCCGACCGCGATCCGCGCATTCATGAAGTGGGGAGACGAACACCCAGAATCGTGCGATCTCAGTTCGCTGCAAGTCCTAGGAACAGTGGGTGAGCCCATCAATCCAGAAGCATGGATGTGGTACCGCGACAAGATCGGGCGAGGCGTCTGCCCAATCGTAGACACTTACTGGCAAACCGAGACCGGCGGGCATGTCATCACCCCGCTCCCCGGCGCGACGCCCACCAAGCCCGGAAGCTGCACACTCCCGATGCTCGGGATCGACGCCGCGGTTACCGATGAACTCGGGAACGAAGCCAAGGAAAATGAAGGCGGACTCATGGCGATCCGCAAACCCTGGCCGAGCATGCTCCGCGGCGTGTACGGCGATCGCCAACGATTCATCGATACCTACTGGAGCACCGTCTCCAAAGACGGCAAACCCTACTACGCCGCTGGAGACGGCGCGCGACGTGACGAGATGGGCAACTTCTGGATCATGGGACGCACTGATGATGTCATCAATGTGTCTGGACATCGTCTGGGCACGATGGAGGTCGAGAGCGCCCTGGTCGCGCACGAATCGGTTGTCGAAGCCGCCGTCGTCGGGATGCCGCATGAAATCAAAGGCACCGGGATCGCTGCGTTTGTCACCCCCGCGCCAGGATTCGAAGGTAACGACGAACTCATGCAGTCACTGCGGGAGCATGTCGCGAAGGACATCGGCGCGATCGCCAAACCCGACATGATCCGCTTCACCGCCGCGCTCCCCAAGACGCGATCCGGGAAAATCATGCGTCGTCTGCTCCGTTCAATCGCCGCCGGAGATACCGAAATTACGCAAGACATCACCACACTCGAAGACCTCTCCGTCGTCGCGAATCTCGCGCAGAAGGATGAATAAACCCATTTGCACGGGCTTCGTAACAGTTTCATAACAATCAGAGTCATTCTAAAGTAATGTCAAACTAGACGAGAATTCTGGCGGCTCCTCAAAGGCTGGTTTATTCTGAACTTAGAAGCACAGCGTGTGTAACTCTGCGCCCGCTGTGCAAGTGACTCATACAGGGGAGAACCATGAAATACTCAACTCTCGCAATCACCTCAGCTGCTCTGGCGTTCTCAGGAGCAACCGCGCACGGCGCCAACTTCGATTTCGAAGACCAGATCGCCACCTCCATCGGAGGCATCCGCACCGGCGCGTGGACCAGTCTCTCGATGACCAACGACGGCATCGGATTGACCATCTACCGCACCAGCGGAGCCGCGTTCGATATCTTCCCGAACGACGCGTTCGGTACCGACCCAGACGACAACCCGCCACCATCTTGGGGAGACAACTCCTGGGATCCGTTCTGGGACGTCGGCCAACCGGATGATGTCATCGTCCTGAACTTCAGCTCGCTCGTCACCGGATTCTCAATTGATGTCGGGGACTTCGGCGCAGACGACGACTTCATCACCATCAACGGCTTCTCCGGACTCGACGGCACCGGCGCCCTCGTCGACTCAGCGGCGGATGTTCTCGCCGTGAGTACTGTCAACTGGACCGGGACCACGATGTCCATGACCGGCGAGTTCCGCAGCATCACCATCGAGAGCGGACCCGATTTCCGCAACTCGATCTTCCTCGACAACATCCGCGTGACCAAGGTCCCCGCACCATCGGCGCTCGCGATGATCGGGCTCGGCGCACTGACCGCTGGTCGTCGCCGCCGATAATGAGAGCAGGTATTCGATCAAAAGGCACAGGAAGACCAGGCCGCCGGAATCGCACAGGTCCGGCGGTCTTTTACTATCCACCTAAACTGCTTTACCCCGCCATACCCTGCAAGAGCACCCCGACGATGTACGCCACCGCCGCGGCGGATCCACCGATCGCGAGCGTCTCCAGCGCCGACCGCAGCTTATCCACACCCACGATCTGACCCTTGACCCAGCCCACCATCAGAAAAGCGAACGCCGTCATCGCGCACGACACAATGAACTGCATCGGGACATCCACGAACGCGCCAATAAAGTACGGCATCAACGGCACCGCACCCACCACAAGAAACGCGACAAAGGTCGCCTTCGCTGCGGGCATGGCTTCAGGACCACCCTCCTCAAGACCATGCTCCTCGCGCATCATCGTTTTGACCCAAAGCTCACGATCCCCAGTAATCACCTCGACGACATGCTCGAGGTTTTCCCCCTCGAACCCCTGAGCCGCGAAGATCTGTCGGATCTCCTCGATCTCACCTTCCGGATGCGTTTCGATCTCCCGATGCTCCTCGGCTTTGGTCTTCTCGAACAACTGCTGATCCGCTTTGGTCCCCAGATAGTTCGAAGCCGCCATCGAGAACCCATCGGCGAGCAGATTCGCAAGACCCAGCACGATGATGATCCCTGAAGAGAGCCCCGCCCCTGCGCTCGCCGCGACGATCGCGAATGTGGTCACCGCGCCGTCGATCGCGCCGTAGATAAAGTCTTTGATATACGAGTGCTTTGTGTCCGCTTGGATCCGCGCACGGATCGCAGCAGGAGAATGCTCAGCGCGGATGTCGTTGTGATGACTCATACTTTCTTGTCTATCGGCAGAATGACCGATCTGATTCACAATGAATGTTTGTATCCGCTATCATGTTGTCATGATTTCTCGCCCTTGGTTTGTATCAATCCTCGCAATGCTCACGGCAACCCCGCAGCCACTCTGGGCGCAGAATTCTGATGATGCAGCAGAGCGCAACAAAGCCGTCGAATCCAGACAACTCTCCGAATCACTTGATGAACCCCTCAACAACCCCTGGTTCAGTATCGTCGATGTCTCGAAGTACACCTTCCGAGACTTCACCGCATACTGGGAAAACGACGGCACCGTCCCCAACTTCATCGACGATACCGACCGCTACTACACCAACGGCGTCGGGTTCGAACTCAGCTTCGATCCCAACCTGAGTCAAGAAGCCCAGGATCGGTTCGCGATCTCCGATGATCCAACCAAGCAACGCTTCGGAGTCGGGATCGCACTGAAGCAGCGGATCTACACCCCCACAAGCATTCTCCAGTTCGATCCCCCAGCGCGAGATCATCCCTACGGCGGTCACCTCTCGCTCGCGTTCGCGTTCCAACGCGCCGACGAGCACACGCACGACCACTTCGGTCTCAGCGTGGGAATCACCGGACACTCCAGCGGCGCCAGAACCATCCAAGGCTGGATCCACAACACCTTCCCAGATGAAGATGACCCACTCGGATGGGACACGCAACTCCCCACAGAAGCAACCATCAACTTCGCGTACACACGCACCTGGAAAACCGAACGCGCCGACCTCGGCGGACTCGAGATGGAGATGCTCCCAGCGCTCGGATTCGATCTCGGCACAGTCTCCATCGCGGCGCGTTCATCCATGACCATCCGAGTGGGCAAGAACCTCCCGACCGACTTCGGTCCCGCGAGTCTGCAGGGTCACAAAGACCACACCGTCCGCGTCAGTGAAACCGGGATCCGCGAAGGCGCGGACGAAACGAACTGGTCCCTCTACGCATACACACGACTCGGCGTCGACGCGATCGCACGCGACCTCTTCATCGACGGCACCGCCTTCTCCGCATCCCGCTCAGCACAACGCGAACCGCTCGTCGCGACCTTCTCGTTCGGAGTCATCGCGCGCTACGAGAGTTTCTATCTCGGGTGGACCCAGAACTTCCAAACCGAACGCTTCGACCTCCAACCCGACTCCCAGACCTGGGGATCCATCGTTTTCGGATCTTCGTTCGAGTGGTAGAGAACTCAGGAGGAGAATATGAATAACTTAATCGATCCTGAGCAAAACCCATATAGCCGAGCCAGTGCAGAAGAAGGCGGTCCGCTGAGATCTTCGATGATTGAGGGTGTGGACGATTCACAGATGCGAATCCCCGCACATGCGATGCTGTTTATCTATCTGTTCCAGCCCTCGCGATACATGAAACACACCGCGATTAATCTCTCTGGAGCTGTGATCTTCCTGATCATCTGGATGACAGGGGCATCGGTTGTGATTGATGGCCAACTCAACAAGCAACTCTTCGGTCAAACGATGCTGCCACAACCAAAGACATGGGGATATCTACTTGGATTCGGACTCGGAGGAGGAATTATTCGTGGTTATGTCATCTATGGGTTGGGGGGGCTCTGGTTCAGGCTCCGACTCTGGATGTGCGGCGTGCGAGGAGATGTATCATGGAAGAAGACCGGCAGGGTCTACATGTCTGCGGGAATCGGGAAGCATCTTGTATGGCTCGGGATCATCGTGTACGCATCGCTTGCATTCGATGATGTCGACGATTACCTCCAGAACGAAGGCTCAATCTCTACATACATCTCGCTCGTCCTCATCATGCTGAGCCAGATTTGGTCATCTGTGACCTTGTATGCCGGCGTTCGCTCCGTCTTCAATGCTGATCGGATCTGGGCGATTATCTTGTATCTTGTGCTGCCGATCCTGACCCGGCTCACAGCTTTGGGGATATTGTTCGCACTGGCCTTTGTCGGGACCGCGGTTAATCCGCAACTCGATGCTCCTTCTCAGTTCGCAGATGAATCGTTCCGATTCGAGTATCCTTCCAATTGGTCGGTGACAGCGGATACATATGTCCCTGGTCCGGTTGCTTGGGTACAGATTCAGCCGTTTGTAGCGGACGCGATCATTGAGTTCAATATCGAGTATGTCGCGGAAGATCAAAATCTCATCAAGGCACACCTCGAATCGATCACCGAACGATGGGGAATGGTGTTCCAAGACGACTTTACACAAATCAGCAGCATTGGAAAGTTCGATGGGCACGGCGGGCGATACACCGCAACAGTTGGTGGCGACAAGTACATCATCACCATCCTCCAGACTCCGATCCAGAAGAATGCAGATGCGGTCATCATGACCATCGTCGAAGAATCGGTTGCAGAAAAGGTCCATACGGGATTTGATCACATCCTCAAGACGATGAGTATTAACGATCCGTACATGATCACCCCGAATCTTGAACGCACATACACCGTCGAAACCGACGGCGTGCAGTTTGTCGTCCCGTCCAACTGGTGGGTCCAGACCCAAAGCGAACCAGAAACCACCAACGACGACGGCACCACGAACCCCCCATACAGCTACGCGATGATCCAGACCCCCGGGTACGGATACTTCCAACTCAACATCTATGGATCAGGACTCAGCCCGCGTGCAGAGCTCGGGGTATCACTCGATGATTTCACCGATACCGGACGACTCGGTTCCGAACAGCAGATGGATGTCTTCTTCGGTATGGACGGCTTCGGAGTCTCCGGGATCTCACCATCAACCGATGGCTTGACCTGGCAGACTCAAATCCACATCTCCACGCTCCCTGACGATCGTTTCCTCGAACTCCGCTCTGTCTACCCAGAAGAACACGCCGAGCAGTAT
>JAEPQP010000183.1 GCA_017640485.1 Phycisphaerales bacterium
AAGACACCGCAGCTGATTTCAACGACGACGGCCTCGTCGACTTCTTCGACATCTCCGCATACCTCGCTGCGTACGCCGCGGGATGCCCATAACCCTCGGCCCACCCAAACCAAGCCGACCTGACCACCACCACAACCCTCGCCCCGTGCGGGGTTGTTTTTTTAGACTGAATCTGCCATAGAATCCCACATAGACCGAGATGGACCGCCCAACCCGGCCCATTCAAGTCATACGCCGCCTTAGCTCAGTTGGTAGAGCGAAGCTTTCGTAAAGCTTAGGTCGCGAGTTCAAGTCTCGCAGGTGGCTTTCTAGCCCTAAACACCTACCAATACACAACTTAATCCCAAACACCCAAACTCCCGGGATCCCGACCCCCACCCCATGCGTACAGCATCATACGAAGACCGCGGACAACACCGCGCGTCATCGGGTACTGTGGACCCACCCACTGGGTCCCACGCGAGCACGCCGAGCCGACCACACACCAGCTCCAGCCTGCACAGGACACGCACCCCCAACCCCGGAGATTCCCCATGCGAAACATGCGAATCAAGCCACTCTCGCCAAACCCTAGCCGACTCAAAGCCAGCGCCATGCTCGCCGCCGCACTCGGCTCCATGAGCGCCCCCGCTGTGATCAGCACCACCGGGATCCTCAGCTTCATCGCCGAGGACGCCACCGCACAAGCGAGCGACTCAGACACCCGCGCCAAAGCACAAACCCTTCGACTCCTCTCCAAAGCCATCACCCTCGATGTCGAAGACCAACCGCTCGAGGATGTGCTCAACTACATCATGGATGTGACCGAAGCCGAGCTCGAACCCGTCTACCTCGACTCGCTCTCCTCGACGGGCATGGACCCAGACACGCTCATCTCCCTGCGCGTCAACAATGTCCCCGCGATCACCGTCCTCGAACGCGTGCTCAAGAAAGCTGAACGCATCGAAGCAATCGGTGAAGAATACACCTGGCAGTTCACCGATATCGGTACCATCGAGTGCGGCCCAAAGAGTGTGCTCAACATCAACTCACGCATCGAACTCTACGACATCGCCGACCTCATCATGGCGGTCCCCGACTTCGACAACGCACCCGACTTCAACATCAGCTCCAACAGCGGTGGCGGCGGAGGTGGCTCCTCCCCATTCTCCGGATCAACGGGAGATGTCGACATCGAATCCAGCGCCGAACGCGCCAACAGCATCATCAACCTCATTCAAACCAGCGTCGAACCAAACCAGTGGGCCAACGCAGGGGGCGACGGCGCCACCCTCACCGTCTACGGCACATCCATCGTCGTCACCGCGCCAGACTACATCCACCGACAAATCGTCGGATACGAGTTCTGGCCCGCACGACTCCAAACCATCCGAGCCAAAGGCGATCAACGCTGGATCCAGATCAAACCTGATCCAAAGTTCCGCTCGATCCCATAAATATCACAGCAGCCCGCGCTGAAAATCACAATCAAACACCCCCAATACAAACGGGCGTCTCCGACCAGAGACGCCCGTCTTTTGTCCAGTCTGTCACAAAATGACGCCGATCAGAAACCCAGCCCAACGCCCTCACACGAACCGGCGCAGCAACCGCCCATTCGTTTTTGAGGTACAGTGTACCAAGGGCAATATTCATTCCCACGCCGGATCATCATCATGAGTCTCCAACCCGCAATCACCGCCAACCCAGAACTGGTCTGCGATTCCTGCGGCTACTCCCTCCAAGGACTCCCGATGGGATCCAAGTGCCCCGAGTGCGGATCCGTCCGAGGCTCAAACTCCTCATCCTCAACCAACAAACACGACACCACCATGAGCGCCCAAGCCCCCGCGTGGTTCGTCAAAAGACTTCGCGCTGGGTTCTACCTCTGCATGCTCTCAATCTTTGCGGCTATCGGGGGACCAGCGATTGTCGGATACGCCGCCACAACCGGAACCGCCCTGTTCCCCGTATCACTCGCCGTGCTCATCGCCGTCAGTTTCAGCTGGACTGCAGGCATCTGGCTAATCACCCGACCACGCACCGGGATCGGGACAGTGCTCCCCGACGCCGTGCTCGACAACACAACACTCGTCAAAGCGATCCGCATCATGTCCATCGCTTGGCCGGTCTGGATCCTGCTCACCGTCACCGCAACCCTGAGCGTCATCAACCCCAACGGAACCGCCGCCCAAATCATGGGCACCGCCAACCCGGTCTTCTTCACCGTCGTCGCGACCACCGCCGGACTGATCGCATGGGTCAGTCTCATCCCCTCGTGCATCTACTTCGCCGAACTCTCGTATTGGGCTTCCGACGACCGCCTCGTCGGACGACTCCGAGGCACCGCATGGGTCATGACCGTCTCGGGAATCGCAACCGTCATATGCGAGCTCCTCATCCTGTCCAACCTCCCAATCGCACAACCCGCCAGGTTCGTCAACCTCTGGGCAACCATCATCTCCGTCCTCGCGACCATCCACCTTTTCTACTGCATGTTCCGCATGAGCTCACTCCTGAGCTGGGTACTCAGCCACCAACGACGCACCGCCAACAAGCACGAGCGCATCAGCGCCCGCATCCAAAACGAAATGAACCAAACCAGCGGCGCCAACATGTCCTGCGACGAATGCGGTTACAACCTCAAGGGTCTCCCCTTCGCCGGGAACTGCCCCGAATGCGGGACCGCCTACGGCGACTCAACCCAGTTCCCCATCCGAGACCCCGCCCGCGACCAACCCAAGCAACAATCAGCGATCGACATCGCCGAGTCCACCCACGGCGACATCAGACACCGCCGCTCCATCGGAACCCCACTCGAAGACGGCCCAACCCCGCCGCCACCAAACCCAAACCGCAAACTCGACGACGACAACGACCCCATCCCACTCGCGGGTGATGCCTAATCACACGCCCAATCGCATCAACCCCACAATCAATTTCAACTCAACACAACCGCAGCGCCCCCACAGCGATGCGGGTCCTATACCATGATCCCATGAGTAATCCTGCCAGTAGCCACAGCACCGAAGACCCCGCGCACCTCTGGACCTCCACCACCGACGCCAAGTCCATCGCCGACTGGATCGCCGACCAGAAAACCATCGCCCTCCTCACCCACGCCAAACCCGACGGCGACGCGCTCGGATCCACCCTCGC
>JAEPQP010000082.1 GCA_017640485.1 Phycisphaerales bacterium
GATGATCGCGGGGAGAAGAGTAAAGAGTGCGGTGATCAGGAGTAGTGGATTCATGATCGCAGTGTATAGGATATGTGCGGATTATGAAAACCGAATCGAAGAATCTGGATGAATCTGTGCGCATCGCGATGTGGTCTGGGCCGAGGAATATTTCGACGGCGATGATGCGGTCTTGGGGAGCGCGGGGGGATTGTGTTGTTTCCGATGAGCCTTTGTATGGGCATTATCTGAGCACGCTTGATGCGGAGAAGCGGCGGGAGCATCCGGTGTGTGATGATGTAATGACATCGCAGGGGACGGATTGTCGTCGTGTGATTGAGGAGTTGACTGGGGAGGTGCCTGGGGGGAAGCGGGTGTGGTATCAGAAGCACATGGCGCATCATCTGACTGAGGATTGTGGGATGGAGTGGTTGGGGTCGCTGACGAACTGTGTGTTGATCCGTGATCCCGCGGCGATGATCACGAGCTTTATCAAGGTGATTGATGATCCGACTCCCGAGGATCTCGGGCTCCCCCAGCTGTTGCGAATCGTTGAGTGGGTGGCGCGGGAAACGAGGGAGTTTCCTGTGGTGATTGATTCGAGGGATGTCTTGATGGATCCTGCGGGGATGCTTCGGAAGTTGTGCGAGCGGGTTGGTGTTGGGTTTGATGAGTCGATGTTGTCATGGGAAGCGGGAGCACGCGAGACGGATGGGGTCTGGGGTCCCCACTGGTATTCGGGTGTGTATGCATCGACTGGGTTTCGCGGGTATGTTGCGAAAGACGAGCGGGTTCCGGAGCGGCTGCTGGGAGTGCTTGACCAGTGTCAATCGATGTATGAACAGTTGAGTGTGCACAAGATTTGAGCGATTTGGTCGAGGAGTTGGGATGCTGCAGAAGTTTGATGAGAAGAATCGTGATCTGCTGATCAATATCAATGGGGAGCTGATCCATCGGGATCGGGCGGGGATTTCTCCGTTTGATTCGTTGGTGCAGGGTGGGGACGGGGTGTGGGAGGGGTTGCGGGTGTACGAGGGGAAGATTTTCAAGCTCGATGAACATCTTGAACGGTTGCGGCGGAGCGCCAAGGCATTGGCGTTTGCGGAGATACCTTCGCGGGATGCACTGGTTGAGGAGATCAAGAAGACACTTGCGGCGAACGACATGACAGACGGGGTGCATATCCGGATCACGCTGAGTAGGGGGACGAAGGTGACCTCGGGGATGGATCCGAGGCTCAATCAGGCGGGGCCGACGCTGATTGTGCTGGCGGAGCATAAGGTGCCGGTGTATCGCGATGCGGAGGGGTCGAGCGGGCTGAGTTTGATCACGAGCAGTATCCGAAGATTCGCGCCCGACATGATGGACCCGAACATCCATCACAACAACCTCATTCAGTCGATCATGGCGAAGGTCGAAGCAAACGCGAGCGGCGCGGACGATGCGTTGATGCTCGACCAGCGTGGGTTCCTCGCAGAAGCGAACGCGACGCATGTGTTTGTTGTTGGCGCGTATCCGGCGCACAGCGGGGATGACACCCCGGTCGTCCAGACCCCCACTACGGCGGCGTGTCCGGAGGGGATTACGCGTCAGACGGTGATCGATCTCTGCAACGCGGAGGGGATCCGGTGCGTGGAGCGGGATCTCTCGATGACGCATGTGTACAACGCGGACGAGTGCTTCACGACGGGGACGATGGGTGAGCTCGCGTGGGTGAGCACGATCGATGGGCGGAAGATCGGGGATGGGAAGATGGGGGCGATGACCAAACGCTTGAGTGCGTTGTTTCAAGCGAAGACGGCGCGAGAGGGCGTTGTCGTTTGCGAGCGTTGATCTTGTTTAGTTCATGTGTTTCATGAACCAGGCTGGGAGGCTTTCGGTCGCGTAGGCGGGGTCCCAGGAGTTGTGGTTGGTGTCTTTGTATTCGGTGTACTGGGTGTCGGCGTCGAGTTCTTGGAGGGCTTGGTGGAGGGATCTGGATTCTTCTGGGGGGACGATGTCGTCTATGTCGCCGTGGAAGAGGTGGATGGGGATGTCTTTGAGTGCGTTGGCGGCGGCGATGATGTCGGGGTCGGTTGGGGTGGCGCCTTTTTCTTCGAGTCGTTCTCCTGATGGGGAGACTCTGCGTTCGATGTAGCCGCAGACGGGTGCGGCGGCTTTGAAGCGTTCGGGGTTGTTGGCGGCGATGATGATGGAGCCGTGTCCGCCTTGGCTGAGACCGGTGATGGCGAGTTTGTCGGGGTTGATGTACCCATCGGTCGCGGCTTGGTCGAGCATTTTGAGGAGGGCGGTTTCGTGGTCCTCCCACTCGGACATGAAGGTTGGTTTTTGTGGAACGATGATGATGAAGGGCCAACGCTCGGGGTCTTTACGGACAGCGGGTGGGAGTCCTACGGCGAGTTGTTTGAAGCCGTCGGTTCCGGATTCTCCGAAGCCGTGGAGGAAGAGGATGGCGGGGTCGAGTTTGCTGACGCCTTGAGGGATGAGAATGACGTAGTCGTAGTGCTGGTCTTCGTGGGTGATTGAGAAGTGATGGGTTGTGGTGGGTGCGGGGTTGGTGGTCGGTGATTGGGTGGTTGTGGTGAATGCGGAGAGGATGACTGCGGCGAGAGTGAGTAAGAGGGTGTGCATGGTTTGGTTCTTTGTGCTGATTCGTTGGTTTGGTTCTGGTGTGTCTTTAGGGTGCAACTTTGGCGTCGAAGCGTGCGATCATTTCCACGGCTTCGTTTGGGTCGTCGGTCCACTGTACCAGATCTATGTCGATGGGGTCGATGGTGCGTCCTTGGATGAGGGCGTTGTCGATGAAGGTCTGGAGGTGGGACCAGAACTCTTTGCCCATGACGATGATGGGGAAGCGTTCGATTTTTTTGGTTTGGATAAGCACGAGGGTTTCGAAGACTTCGTCGAGGGTGCCGAATCCTCCCGGCATGACGATGAAGGCGGTGGAGTATTTGACGAGCATGACCTTGCGGACGAAGAAGTAGTTGAAGTCGACGAAGCGGTCGAGGTAGGGGTTGGGGTGTTGCTCCATGGGGAGTTCGATGTTGCATCCGAGTGAGAGGCCTTGGCCTTCTTTGGCGCCGCGGTTGGCGGCTTCCATGATGCCTGGTCCTCCTCCGGTCATGACGGCGTATCCGGCTTTGGCGAGGGCGGTCCCTGTTTGCTGGGCGAGTTTGTAGTACTGATGGTTTTCGTCGAAGCGGGCGGATCCGAAGACGGTGACGCAGGGTCCGATGAAGTGGAGTTGGCGGAAGCCTCGGATGAACTCGGCGAAGATTTTGAGTGCGGTCCAGAGTTCTTGACGTCGGAGTCGTGGCCCTCTGAGGAGTTCGCGTTCGCCGCCCATTGGGGGCTTCTTTCCCCAGTCGGTTTTGGTGGTGGCGGTGTGTTGGTCTTCAGTCTGCGTATTGGTTGTCATGAGGAGAAAGGATAGGGGCGGAGCGGGGCGTCTTCTTTGCGGGCATAATGTGTGTATGGATATTGAAACAACGGATTGGGTCTTGAAGAACGGGCGCGGGCTGGAGTTGATTGGGAATTCCGATCGGCCGGCTGGGGACGCACATGCGTGTGTGGTGTTTGTGCATGGGTTCAAGGGGTATAAGGATTATGGGTTTGTGCCTGTGTTGTGTCGGGCGCTGGCGCGGGATGGGGTGGTGGTGCATCGCTTTAACCTGTCGTGTTCGGGGATGACGAACGACACGGAGACCTTTGCGCGTCAGGATTTGTTTGCGCTCGATACCTGGACAAGGCAGGTTGAAGATGTGCGGTGCGTGCTCGATGCGGTTGCGGAGGAGACGCTTGATGGCGCGGGGCTCGCGCGGTTTGTAGTTGGTCACTCGCGCGGGGGGGCGACGGCGTTGATGGTTGCGGGGCGCGAGGGCACGCCGGAGCTTGCGGGTGTCGCGACGATCAATGCAGTGGATGCGTGTTGTCGGATGGATGCGGAGGCGCAGCGCGAGCTGCTGGAGCGTGGATGGATGGTTTCTGCGAGTGCGCGGACGGGTCAGGAACTGCGGATCAATGCGTCTTGGCTTGAGGAGCAGCTTGAGGATCCGGCGGCGCATGATGTTCTGGGGATGTGCACAAGTCTGCAATTACCGGCGCTCATCATGCATGGGGACGCGGACGATGCGGTTGATCTCAACGCTGGGGAGCGGATCGCATCGGCAATTGGTGCGGAGCTCCATGTGGTGTCTGGAGCGAATCACGTGCTGAATATGTCGAATCCTGCGCTTGAATCGGCAGGGATTTCCCCCCAGCTTGGGGAGGTGATTGGGCTTCTTACAAGCTTTGTGAAGACTAACCACGGGAAAGCGCCGATTTGACTTTCATGGTCCGAAGGGACACAATTTGTTGTATGGATCGAGCTTCGGTTCAATCAGGTTGTTCTTCGTTGAGTGTGTTTGTCTCGACGCTTGTGATTGGTGCGGTGTCGGTGCAGGCTTCTTCGGCCGTGATGCCTCGCGAGATCATGCATCCTGATATGGAACATTCGATGAGTTCGTTGATGTCGTCGATGCGACTCGATGATTCGGTTTCAATTTTCAGCATTGATCAGATCGCGCCCAAGGTCTCGATGAACGAGATGATTGAGATGCGCGGTCAGGGTGCTGATGTTGAGCTGATCGAGCGTGATGATTCGATCCCGGCGTTCTCGATTGCTGCGAGTGGTGAGGGGCTGTTTGTCGATCCGGATGCGATCGGTCGGCTATTCACGAGCGGCGATGGGTTGCTGAGTCCGGGTGACAACATGCACTTCATTGTTGGGCGCAGCACGAGTCTGAGTGATGGGGATATCTCTGGATCGGGTGGTTCGCTTCCCGGTTCGGGGGATTCGGTCGCGACGATGACGCAGAGCGAGGGCGAGTACAACTTCTATGAGATGGCGCTCGAGTGGACGGCGGCTTCGACTGGCTCGGTCGATTTCAGTCTGATCTCTGGAGTGACAGCGATCCAGGCGAATGTGTCCAAGCGTGTGCAGTCGGGTGGATCCTCGACGCTCTATGACGTGACGAATCGTGTTGTTGCGGTGCCGACGATTGGGTCGGCAGTTCGCTGGAACATCTCGCGGGACTGGAGTCTGACGGGTCAGGCGACCACGCAGACACTCGGGGTGGGTTCGTCGCTCGTTGGGTTCAACGCACAGACGGATCTTCGGATCTCTGATCGCGTGGGGCTGGTTGCGGGGTATCAGATCCTGCGGTCGGAGTTTGATCTGGGCGCGGTGACCACCGACCTGAATCAAGAGGGTTTGTTTGCTCGACTTTCGATTGAGTTCTGAGCCGGTCTCAAATCCGGTCTTTGATTCGGTCTTTGATCCGGGGCGAGTCTTGGATCGGCTTACGCCAACAGTTCACAGAGAATATCGAGACCCTTGGTCAGTCGCTCGCGGTTGGTTGCGAAGCTGATGCGGATGTGGGTGTCTCTTGAGGAGAAGGCGCCTCCTGGGATGAGGAGGAGTTCGCGTTCGATGCATTTCTCGGCGAACTGGGTTCCTGTCATTCCGAGCTTCTCTGGGATCTTGATGAAGGCGTAGAACGCGCCCCCGGGGTTGGTGACTTCGGTGAGCGGTGACAGTTTTTCGAGGACGAGGTCACGGCGTGATTCGTATTCGTTGACATGTTCTTGCATGGAGACATCGAAGCATTCTGCGACGCCGTGCTGGAGGGGTGCTGGGGCGCAGACGAAGGTGTACTGCTGGAGTTTGGACATCTGGTCGATGATCGCTGCTGGACCCGCGGCGTATCCGAGGCGCCATCCGGTGCAGCCGTAGGTTTTGCCGAACCCTCGGATGAGAAGGGTGTCTTCGTGTGATCCTTCTTCGCGGCAGGGTGAGGGGCAGCGTTTGAGGGAGGGATCCCCTGCTGCTTTTGCATTCAGGGAGTCGGAGAAGACGAACTCGTCGTAGATTTCGTCGGAGATGAGGAGGACGCCTTTGGATTTGCAGAGGGCGCGGAGGTCGGCGGCTTCTTGGGTGTTGAGGACGACGCCACAGGGATTGGAGGGGGTGTTGAGGAGGACGAACTTTGTCTTGTTGGTGATGAGCGGTTCGACTCTTTTAGCGGTGAGTTTGAAGTCAGGGTAGGTGTCGCAGGTGACGGCTTTGGCGCCGCACATGGTCGCGAGGTGCGGGTAGGCTACGAAGTACGGGTCGGGGATGATGCACTCGTCTCCTGGGTTCAGGAGCGCCATGAACGCGAGGTGGAGGGCGCCAGAGGTTCCGGAGGTGATGAAGGCGGTGGGCTGTCCGGGTTTGCCTTGGGTGGTGGTGGCGCAGTCCCAGTTGAGGTCATGCTTGAGCCACTCGAGGACTTTGCTCAGGAGCGCGGGATCTCCCTGGCTTTGGGAGTAGCCGTTCTTGTGGGTGTCGATGGCGTTGATCGCGGCGGAGCGGATCGGCGCCGGGACGGGGAAGTCTGGTTGGCCGATCGAGAGGTTGATGGGATCTTTGAGGGTCGCGGCGAGTCCGAAGATTCTGCGGATTCCGGACGCATCGATCGCGTGTGAACGATCTGCGATGAGTTGCTCGATCATGTCAACCTCTTTCGTTGGGATGTCGTTGGGAGGATATGAAATCCGAGAACGCGAGTACTCGCGGACTTTTTATTCGCGGACTTTAGTCTTTTGGAGACCGAGTGCACCGTCTTTTTCGGTGTGCTTCTTTTCGTCCTTGAGGGCAGCGACGCGTTCTGCGCGGGTCATGACATTGCGCTTGGTGGTCAGGTTGCCTTCGGTCTTGAGTGAGGAGTGGATACTCATGGCGTGCTCCGGTGTTCGTTCTGATGATCTGGCGGTGTGTACCGGATCGGGTTAGTTGAATTTCACCCACTGCGTTTTGGACTCGGCGAAGTCCGAACCGCCTTGGCGTTCTTTTTGCCAGCGTGCTCCGAGGGTTGCGATGGCTCGCACATGCTCGTCGCGTTGGGCTTGCATTGCTCTAAACTGCCCTCCGCCTGGGACTGCAAGCCCAACGGAGTACAGGGTATAGCGGGAGGGATTGTTGCCTGCTCGGACGCGGGAATCCACTACTGGGACCCCGATGATTGGCATGTCGTGGTCGTTCATGAAGAGGATCGCGTCGGCGGCTTGCTCTGCGGAGAAGGTGGCGAGTTGGAGGTAGTTGTGTCCTGGGATGCGGGGGTCTTGGTCTTTGTAGCCTTGGGCGGTCATCACGGCTTGTGCGGCTCGTGCTGGGGCGTTTGGGGGCTCTGAGACGCGATCTGTAGGGACTGGGTCGTTGTTTGAGTTGCCTTGCTGGTTGTTCAACTGGGGGTTGAGATCGGTTTGGGAGTCGTTTGGAGGGAGGATAAGGGGTTTGTCTGCGATGAAGCTTTCCATCTGGCCTTTGCCGTCGGCGACTCCTGCTTTGTAGGCGGTGGCCCAGACGAGGACGAGGGCGATGGCGACGATGGCTATTGAGAGGTAGAGGCGGGAGGTGGAGAGGTGGATCCCTGGTTCAGCGGGGGGTGGATCCTCGGGCATGGTCGCCGCGGAACGCTCGGCTCGTGAGACCCCGGCGGAGATTGGTGGGGTAGATTGGGTTTGTGGAGTTGGGGTGCGGTCTTCGGACTTGGGTCGGGTCAGGGACTCATCCGGGTTTGATTTGGTGGATGATGTGGCCGGGGCGGGCTTTGGAGGGGTTGGTTGGCTGGCGTCGTTGGGTTGATTGGAAGAATGGCCGTCCTTGGGATCGGGTTGGTCCTGATTGAGGAGTTCAAAGAGTGGTGGTCCTGGTCGGCGGTCGGTCATGATGGGGAATGATAGCCGAGGATTGAATGCGATTACAAGATGGGGCGTGTTGGTGGTGAGATGGGCACTCTGAGGGGTGAATAGACGCTATACTGGGTGCAATATGGCGATTCCAGACGATCAGATTGTTGATATCACTCCTAAGCCGATGACTTCGAAGGAAGCGGTGTATCTGCCCGCGATCTTTAGTGGATTTGGGACCACGATGCGTCACTTCTTTACCTCGTTCGGTCAGGGGCGGACGAGCTACACGATGCAGTATCCTGAGCAGCGTCGTGAGGATTACGATGTGGAGCAGGGCGGGATTGAGACGAGCAACTTCCGCGGCGTGCACCGATTGAACAAGGATGCGGCGGGACGGGTGAAGTGTGTGGCGTGCATGATGTGCCCCACAATCTGTCCGGCGAACTGCATTCATATCGAGGCGGATGAGTCGCCTTGGGATGATCGTGAGAAGTATCCGGCGAAGTTTGAGATCGATGAACTCCGGTGCATTTTCTGCGGGATGTGCGAGGAGGCGTGTCCTGTGGATGCGATCGAGTTGACGCCGCTGTACGATGTGGTGGGGAAGAGTCGTCAGGAGATGGTGTTTGATAAGACCAAGCTGCTGTCGATTTACGACCTGACGATTGATCAGAAACCGATGTGATCAAACCCGATGTGATTCGGGACCGGTGTCAAGCTGGGTAAGGCTTGCGAGTTCGAAGAAACTGAAACAGCCCGTGCTTTCGAGTGCGGGCTGCTTTGTGTGTATGCGCTTGGTCTTGATGTTGGGCATGAATCTTTATCGGACGGTGATGGTCCGAAATGAATGCGGAATTGATGGCGAAAAAGCCCCAGATTGCTGGTGTTTCGGGGTTCCTGGGTCATATTGGGGGTGTACTGAGTGCCCTGCGTTCGTCGGGGCATTGGGGATATGTTCGAAAACCATTGCTCTACGCGAATTTATAGAGGAAAGATTCACATGAAAGCAACACTCATGCTGGGTGCAACGGCACTCACGACCATCGCTGGTTCAGCTCACGCTGATCTGGCGGCCACCTTCGGGTATACCGATATGGGTGCGAACTGGGACTCGGTTTCCAGTCAACTCGTCCTCGGTGCCGCGGAAGAGGGCAACCTGAGCACTTCGGGTGATCTCACCAACTACTTTGGTGAAGGGCTCCCTTCCACGGCTCTGTTTAACTCAGGTTTCGCGGATGGCTCGACCAGCGCGGACTCACAGTTTGAGATGACGCTCTCGAACATCACTGCGACCAGTGCTGATGCTTCGGGTACATTTGTCATCACCGACATCAACGGCGACACTCTCAGCGGTTCGTATGTCGGGACTTGGACCAACCAGTTTGGTTTCGGGTTCTTCGACGCACAGATCACTGCTGCGGCGTACAACGATACCGAATCGGGCAACAGCATCTTCGAGGGCAACGCGGGCGAGACCTTTGCGGTCCCGACTGATCTGCTTGAGGGTGGTCTTTCGGTGCTGCTCCAGATGCCTGAGTGGTTTGACACACAGGACGGTGATTTCCAGGCACGCACAACTCAGCTCGACGGCATCTTGGTCGTCGTTCCGGCTCCGGGTGCACTTGCACTCATGGGTCTTGGCGGGGTTGTTGCTGGTCGTCGCCGGCGATAAGGAAGTTTCGACACGCACCCCACTCCCACGGGGTGTTTAGAACGCAAGAGAGAGGCCGTGCGGTGTGAGCCGTCGGCCTCTCTTCTTTTTTTGTGCATCGGCTGATGGATCAGTCGAGCAGGGTTCGGCATGAGGCCGCGAATGACTTGGCTTCGCGGGCGATCGCGTCTTGCCAGGTTTCGTTGGGTTGCGGGGTTGGGTAGAGGACTGATCGGGAGGCGTTGATGACGACACCGAGGTGGGCGTGTTGGGTGGCGATTGGTCTGGTCATGGCGCGGACATCTTCGATGGTGCCGCCTTGGGCGCCGACGCCTGGGACGAGGAACATAGAGTCGGGCATGTGGGTGCGGAGGGCTTGGGTTTCTTCGGGGGTGTTGGTGGCTCCGACGACTGCGCCGACTTGCTCACCCATGTCGTTGATCATGCGCGCGACGGCTTCGGTGGTTTCGGGTGATTGGAGTTCGGAGGCGTCGGGGTTGGAGGTTTTGCAGAGGGCGAAGACGCCGAGATTCTCGTTGAGGAAGGGTTGGATTGATGAGCGTCCCATGTAGGGGGAGCAGGTGATGAAGTCGGCACCCATCGCGGCGGCGCCGACAGCGTAGTGGGTTGCGGAGGATCCGATGTCTCCACGCTTGGCGTCGAGGATGACGACGAGGTCTTTGGCTTTGGCGGCTTGGATCACCTCGGCGAGGATCGCGTATCCGTTGGCGGCGTACCGCTCGAAGCACGCGGATTGGGGTTTGATGACGCGGGCATGGGGGGCGATCGCGTCGATGACACCCATGCAGAAGGTGCGGAGGTGGTCGAGGTCCGTGCTGGTTCCTGAAGAGGGGCTCTTTCGGAGGTCTGCTGGGAGGCGCTGGAGGACGGGGTCGATCCCGATGCAGGCGCAGGACTGGGCTTGGTCGATCGCGGCTGAGAGGCGTTGCATGCTGTCCGATGCGTTCATTCGTGTTCTCCGTTGCTCGGGAACCATACACTATCCGTATGAGCAACGACGGGGTCAGTCCGGAACATCTTGATCTGAAGAAAGACCACGGGCTGACGGTCCGGTGGAATGATGGGGTGGAGTCGTTTTATCCGATCGCGTATCTGCGGCGGATGTCCCCGAGCGCGGAGATGCGGGAGCTCCGGAAACAGATGAATACGAATCCGCTGACGATTCTCCCTGACGGGATGGGTTCGGGGGAAGCGGTGGTCGCGGAGGGGGCGGAGATGGTGGGGAACTACGCGATCAAGATCTTCTTTTCCGATGGTCACGCGACGGGGTTGTATTCGTGGTCGTATCTGCGTGAGATTGATCCGAGCTCGGTCGAGCAGACTGGCGGGGAGGGGTTGACGAAATCGGATCAGGGGCCGAGCCACAACAATCCGCTGGGGTTGTGATGGGTGATGAGCGGGCACAAGATCGAGCAACTCATCGGAAGACTGACCGGCACGGGCATCCGCTGTCGCTGACGACGGCTGTTGGTGATCTTGCGGGGGTCAGTGAGTTTGCTGCGGGGAAGTTGATCGCGCTTGGTGCGATGAATCTTGGGTTGCTGCTGACGCACCTCCCCCACCGCTACGAGTGGATCCGCGCGCGGACGGGACTTGAGGATCTGGAAGCGGGTGTGATCGGGTCGGCGGTTGGGGAGATCAGTGCGCTCAAGGTCTCGGGGTATGGGCGCAAGGCGCGGTTGCAGGTCGTGCTGATTGATGACTCGGGGGAGGACGGGCGTCAGGGTCGATTGGATCTGGTGTTTTTTAATCAGGCGTTTCTTGCGAAGAAGCTTGAGCCTGGGATGTGGCTGAATGTACAGGGGACCCCGAAGGTGTACGGGCCGGGGCTGCAGATGGCGAATCCGATGTTCACGATTGTGGATGAGGATGCGGTCGAGGGGATGATGGAGACGACTCAGGACGACGAGTATCGTCCGGTGTACCCGGCGACCGACGGGCTGAGCTCACAGGAGATCGGGGAGACCATCCGTCCGGTGCTTCATGCGGGGTGCGGACTGCTGAAGGATCATCTGGATGATGCGTTTCGCAAGGAGCGGGCGCTCCCGAGCTTGGGGGAGGCGTACCGGATGATGCACGCGCCGGCGGATGAGGAAGAGGTCGGGATCGGGAAGCGGCGTTTGGCGTATGACGAGTTGCTGTTGTTGCAGCTCGGGGTGCATATGAAGCGGGCGCACCTGCGGATGACGATGCGGTCTCCGGCGCTGCCTGCGAGTCCGGAGATCGATGAGCGGATCATGGCGCGGATCCCGTTTACGCTGACGGAAGACCAGCAGCGGGTGAGTGATGAGATCGCGCGGGATCTGGCGACGGAGACGCCGACGAATCGGCTGATCCAGGGGGATGTGGGATCGGGGAAAACGGTGGTGGCGCTGAGTGCGATGCTCCGCGCGATTGCGCACGGGCACCAAGCGGCGCTGATGGCGCCGACGGAGTTGCTTGCGGAGCAGCACTATTTGAGCATCACGGAGATGCTCAAGGGCGAAGAGTTCGCCAGCCGCCCCGCGCCAGTGGTCGAGGACGATGGCAAGCCGAAGCTCTTGTCGCCCGGCGACGTGCTCGACATCATCGAGCAGAGCCCCATCCAGTACATCATCGATCCAGAGGCCAACGGCGCCCGGTCGGATCTGGCGCCCTACGGCAAGGGCGGCCTGTCCCCCTACCTGACCACCCGGCCCGAGGGTGGCCAGCCCAAGCTCTTCCTCAAAGAGCC
>JAEPQP010000199.1 GCA_017640485.1 Phycisphaerales bacterium
AAGGTGCTGTACGGATTCTCAGTCCCGGCGTACATCGGTTCAATATTTTTGATCCGCTCGCTGATCATGTCCGCCATCCAGACAACCCTCGGATCCGAATGCCCACGCGCCACATCGAAGACCGGCGAACTCGCCGCTTCAACACGCGTCATCAGCACCATCGCAACAAGCGTCGCATCAAGCTCTGTCTCAATCAACGAATCGGAGGTCAGCGTCTGCTGAACAAGCTCATCGAACGAAGCCAATGACGGACTCGCAACCTTGGTCGGGAGCGTCGAGAGCATCCAAACACGCATCGTGGTTCCCGACGAGAGGTACCGCTCGCGGAGCGCACCGACGATCCGTGCAAGATCACCCTCAGCAAGATCGTCGCGTCGAGCAGGGTTGTACAACACCGCCGCGGCTCCCGCCACACTCCTCCAGCACAACTCCGCATCACTGGACCCGATCCCCTCGACCAGATCATCAACAGAAGCCGACGCCTGAGGCAGCACCGTCCGCGTGATCAACGGCGACTCGCTCACCAACGCGAAAGGCGAGTTCACAATCCCGCCCTTCGGTCCAGGCTTGAATCCCTGCAATGCTCTCCACCGCTGACGCAGCACAGATTGGGGCTGGGACTCGATCAGCCATCTCGTGTGGATCGAATCCGGATCAATCTCCACGACCATTTCTTCACCAGGAGCGAGACGCAGACGACGACCAAGATCAAGCACTTTCGCGCGACCCGAGCCTTGGAAAGTCCCATCAACCTCCTTGAATCCAGGCACAATCAGAAAGTTCGAATCAATCGGATTCGCGTTCCCAAGCGAGAGCGGGATCGAAGTCAGGTTCGACAGCGCGATCCTGAGCTGCGCCGGTTCGCCGGGACCGAAACTACTCTGCGTCGGCGCGATCGAGAGACTCATTGTGTTGCTTGGTTCACGGATCATTTTATCGAGCCACAGCGGGACCCGAGACGCGATCTCGCTCATCTCCTCGCCCTCACCGGTACGAAGATCGGATCCTCTCGTCAACTCTTCAAGCCGAGAGCGTGCGAGCGCCCCCGTCGCTTGGAGCGGGTATTTCAGAGTCAACTCGGTGTACAACTCGATCGCTTCATCAACATCACCGAGTTTCTCGGTCGTCAGCGCGATCAGCAGTCCACGCGCCGCCGATGGCGCGAGCCTTGTGATCGCGCTCTCTTTCGCTTCCGCATAGTTCCCAGCTGCGTACTGACTGAAGGGTTCAAACGGGCGGAAATGCTTCTCAAGCTCCGGAGAGTTCGCGATGATGAAATCCATGTCTCGCTTGATGACATCCGCGCTCACACCCACGATGGCGCGCATCGTCTGGAAGGTCACCACCTCACCCAGATACGCACCAAGCAACTGGCTCGGATTCGCCCCGCGTTCCTGCGCCTTGTCGCGGACCTCCTCATAGTACTTCTCCAGTCCACGACGAAGATCCGTAAGCACCGAATCGACCGTCTCTTGATCCTCCACGATGTACGCCGCGAGCAAGCGGATGCGGTCGATCCCCGCGTCGTATCGGATATCCCTCGGATCCTGCAAATCGTCATACGGCTCATTCGCTTCGATCCGAAGATCAATCTGCGCCTGCGTCGTCTCACGCTCATCTTTGAGCGATGGATTCAACCGATCCAGAATCGCTTGCGGGCTCTCGTACTGCCAGAGCAGCGAGAGCTGCTGCTCCTGGATCGCCGCGGGCGCCTGCCCGGTATCGATCTTGAAAATCGCGATCGCGTTATTCAAAAACCGCCACGCAACATCCGACGCCCCTTCCGCGGCACACATCCGTGCGATCGCGATATGCACATGCGGATCAAGCGGATCCGCATACAGCACACGCAGCTGGAGTTTCATCCGATTGGACGCCTCCTCGATCTGCATCGAGTAATGCTGTGCCACAAGCGATTGTGCTTCTTTGTTTGCAGGATCCAGCTTCGCGGAATCGCGGAGCGCCGACAAGAATCCACGCTCGTTCCCGCGCTCGCGTTCAAGCAGCGCCAGATCCATCGAGAGTCTCGAGCGGATCGAAGGGTCAATCGACTCGGATCCCTCACCGACAAAACGGTTATACGCTTCGATCCGTGCTTCGACTGTCTGGTTCCGGTTGATGATCCCGCTG
>JAEPQP010000031.1 GCA_017640485.1 Phycisphaerales bacterium
CGACCGCCGTGCATCCCGTTGCCGCATCCTGATCGGACCAATGCCCCACACGCACCCCGTCCACGATCGTGATGGAGTGCTCCCGTGCTGTCCGCCAGTGCAAGCGTTCTGTCATGCAGGATCATACGCAATCGACGAGCAAGAACCCTCGCCCGACCGCTCAACTCAGAACTTCATGCGCTGCGACATCGCACGCTGCATATCCCGCTGATTCTCACGATCCGCGATCGCGTTCCGCTTATCGTGCTGCGCCTTGCCCTTCGCGATCGCCAGCGAGATCTTCGCGTGCGCACCCGAGAAATACAGCTTCAAAGGCACCAGCGTCACCCCCTTGACATCCACCGCTCGAGCAAGCTTCTCGATCTCCCGCTTCTTCGCAAGCAGCATCCGATCCCGCTTCGGACGATGATTCAGCGCCCCCGCAGGCTGGTACGGCGGGATATCCACCTGATGCAGCGTCAACCGGTGAGGCTCAAGATCCACCGTCACGAACCCCTCCTTGAGTGAGCAATGCCCCTCGCGGATGCTCTTGACCTCAGAACCCTCCAGAACAATCCCCACCTCGATCGTGTCCTCGATGAAGTAGTCGTACCGCGCCCGACGATTATCAAACACCGGCGTATCCGTCTTGGATTTCTTGTTGTTCTTGTTCTTCTTCGCCATTACTCCCCAAAGGATAGCGTCCCACCATCCCCCAATCCCCTCAAACCCTATCATCCTCGCGTATGTCACCGTTGCGTTCCATGCTGCTCCCCATCGGGCTCCTCGTCCTCTCCCCCCTCAGCGGATGCTCGCACCCAGAAAACGCACGCCTCGAACTCGGCGCTCTCGAGCGCACGCCCACCTTCAAATCCAAGCACGCCCTCAGACCCGCGACCAACGAACCAATATCCAGCGGACCACGATCCCGATGGAACACCACCGTCATCATCGCTCCCATCGACGGCATCGCCCACAACCCCACCCTCCGTCTCTACGCGATCCCACGCAAAAAAGACCCCCCCCGCGTCTACGGCCTCCTCCCCACCACCACAACCGCCCTCGATCACCAAACCCCATCCCCCGTCTCAAATATCTTCCATACACTCGATGAACTCGGATCAACCATCACCAGCCTGATTGATCCATTCCTCCTCCACTACGAACTCACCAACGACCACTGGAGCCCACGCAGACCATGGAAACGCTCACGACAAGCCGACACTTGGTCCTCCGGACAACCACCACAGGAACCCAAGCCCAATGACTGACCAGCCCCAAACCGACAACCCACCCAACTACCCCTTCAACGAGTCCCTCGAAATCTCTGTCGTCGAGACCCAAGACAAACACTCAAACAACGCCGACGACTTCCTGCTCCTCGATGTCCGCGAACCCCACGAACTCGACATCGCGCAAATCCCAGGCTCCACCAACATCCCGATGGGATCCATCCCATCAGCAATCGCTGAACTCGATATCGAAGAAGACACCCTCGTCGCCGTGCTCTGTCGATCCGGGAAGCGTTCACTCGATGTCACCATGTTTCTCCACCAACACGGATTCACAGGCGCCCGCTCTGTCGCCGGAGGCATCCTCTGGTGGTCCGACCGACTCGACCCAACACTCACCAAGTACTAAACAAATCGTCAAACAGAGCTCACAAACATGCCCGACACGTCCACCATCACACTCACCCTCGCCCACTCACCCGACTCCGACGATCTCGTCATGTGGTGGCCCCTCACCGGGATCACCAACCCCGACGGGTCCCCCATCGATGGACCACTCGGAAAGCCCCAACTCGATACCGGACCATTCCGATTCAACCTCGTCGCCCGCGATGTCGAAGAACTCAACCAACTCGCGATCGAACCAGGAACCTCAGCTCCATACGACATCACCGCGATCTCCTGCGCCGCCTACCCCGCGATCGCCGACCGCTACCTCATCACCCGCTCCGGAGGGTCCTTCGGAGAAAACTACGGCCCAAAGGTCGTCACCAAATCCGACTCTCCTCTCAACACCCTCGATGATCTGAGCGCAGACACCCACATCGCCATACCCGGCGTCAACACCAGCGCCTTCCTCACCCTCAACCTCATCGCGCCGAGATTCAAGTACACCCCGATGCTCTTCTCCGAAATCCCCGATGCGGTCGCAAAAGGAGAAGCCGACGCCGGCCTCCTGATCCACGAAGCACAGCTCACCTTCGCAGAGTCCGGACTCAAGCAAATCGGGGACATCGGTCAGTGGTGGCACCAAAACACCAAAGACGATAAAGGACACAAACCCCTCCCACTCGGACTCAATGTCATCGCCCGATCCCTCGACACCCGCTTCGGACCGGGAACCTGCCAACAACTCGCCGACCTCCTCACCGCATCCATTGAAACCGCCGTCCGCGAGAAAGAAGCCTCCCGCCTCCACCTCCAGATCAACAAGGGCGACCGCACAGAGTGGGACGATCCCAAACTCGTCGACAAATACCTCAGCATGTATGTCTCCGACCTCACCCTCGATATGGGTCCAGCGGGTCGGGAAGCAATCGAGCTCCTGCTCACCCGCGGCGCAGCCGCCGGGCTCTGCAAATCACTCGACACAATCCAGATCATCTAACCGACCCGACCTACGCTATGGAACCCACCTCCGAGCGGAGCAATCAATGACCCGAGCCGTGTCTTTGCCAGTTCTTGACGACGCTTCCATCAGCGATTCCCCAAAGGAAGAGTGCGGAGTCGTCGCGATCTGGAACCACCCACAAGCCGTCCATCTCGGATACCTCGGACTCTTCGCCCTCCAGCACCGAGGACAAGAAGCCGCTGGACTCGCCGCGTCCTCCAACGGGAAGATCAACTCCCAGCGTGGACAAGGACTCGTCTCCGATGTCCTCACCCCCGACCGACTCCAACTCCTCGACAACTACTACAACAAAGACGAATCAAGTCATCCAGACACCCCCCCACACAAACGAGGCGTCATCGGTCACACCCGCTACTCCACGGCCGGAGGATCAGGACTCGAAAACATCCAACCCCTCGTAGAGAACATGTTCGACGGCCCGATCGCGATCGCGCACAACGGAAACCTCATCAACGCCAACGCGTGGAAACACGAACTCTCCAAACGAGGACAAATCTTCCACACCTCCTCCGATACCGAGGTTATGGTCCACCTCCTCGCCCACCCTGATCAACGCAACTCCCATGATCCAACCGCCGCGATGCTCCAGAACTTGCAGGGCGCCTTCTCGCTCGTCATCCTCTACAAAGACCGAATCGAAGCCGCCCGCGATCCTTGGGGATTCCGACCCCTTGTGCTGGGCGAACTCCCCGACGGCTCCCCCGCGATAGCTTCCGAAACCGTCGCGCTCGATGTCATGGGCGCGACCATCATCCGCGAGATCGAGCCGGGGGAGATCGTCACCCTGTCTGACGAGGGGCTCACCTCTCGCCGATTCGCTTCCCCCCAAGCACCGCTAGCGCGATGCGTCTTCGAGCATGTATACTTCGCCAACCCCGCCTCCACCGTGTTCGGACAGAATGTCCTCATCTCGCGCGAACGCTTCGGCGCTCAGCTCGCGATTGAATCCCCAGTCGATGCAGACTTCGTCATGCCCATGCCAGACTCCGGACGCTCCGCTGCCAACGGCTACGCAAACCAGTCCGGGATCCCCTACCGCGAAGGCATCGTCCCCAACCGCTATGTCGGACGCACCTTCATCAAACCAACACAGGAACAACGCGCCGCAGCCGTGCGCCTAAAGCTCAATGTCGTCTCCGAAATCGTCAAGGACAAACGCGTCATCATCGTCGACGACTCCATCGTCCGAGGCACCACCACACGCGAAAAAATGAAACAGATACGTGAAGCAGGCGCCAGCGAGATCCATGTCCGCATCTCCTGCCCGCCGATCATCAGCCCCTGCTTCTTCGGTGTCGACTTCGCAACCCCCGATCAACTCATCGCCCACAACAAATCCGTCGAAGAAATCCGCGACTACCTCGGAGTCGATTCCCTCGAGTTCCTCAGCCACGAGGGCATGCTCGATGTCATGCACGACCAAGAATCGGGCTACTGCACCGCATGCTTCACCGGTAAGTACCCCATCGACCCCGAGCGTCCGCTCGCGTGTCAGGTCAGCGCCGCATACTAAATTGCTTTAGTTCCCGAAGTCCCCACCCGGACCCACGCTCGCCCCAGAGGTCCCGAACGGACGGAACACCACCCCGATGCTCGTCTCCGAGCGGATGTTGTTGTAGTTCACCGAGATCGCAAAGGTCCCCACCTGGAACTCACGCTCAACACGAGCGAAGAAGTTCTGGAAATCACCCTGATCAAAGTTGTAGTTCGCCGTCGTCGAGATCGTGTACTTCTCCGTCAGCTCATACCGAACCCGCCCACTCAGGAAAGTCGCATCCACCGCACGGATATCCCGATACTCGATCGAGCTCCGCAGCCCAGGACGATGCTGGATCAACGCCCCCACGCTGCTGCGAGCAGCGTGATCCGCATCGATATCAAACACCATCGACCCCGAGAACGCCAGCACATCCGTCGGCGAGAACACCACATCCGATCCCACATAGGTCCCCGGATTCGACAGCTCAGGACGCGACTCGTAGTAATCCGGGATCACGCTCGTCCCTGCACGATCGCTCGACCACACATACTCCGTGTTGATCTTCAGGATATCCGCGTCCCGCCAGCGTCCCGGACCACCCCGCTTGGTCTGCCAGGTCTGGTCCACCGCCGCCCTCAGCATCGTCCCCCGAACCAGCCCCTCGACATCGTCATCAAAGATCGGCGTATCCCCCGCCGCGTACCCCGAGTCCGCCTGCCAAACCGTCAACGACGGCTCCACAATGTGACGGATCCGATGGATATCGAAGAAATCACTGCTCGCGCTGTCGTTCACCTTCGTCAGCGTCGTCGATGCCGTCATCCCCACCGCACCCCAGTACCGCATGTCGTCCGTCTGATTCGGACTGAAGGTATCAAAGGAGGTGTCGTACGCCGTCACCCGACCCACTACAAAGGGTGTCAATCTGACCGCGCCCGCATCAAACTTCCCGCGGATCTCGTGCCGGGTATCAAACCGCGCCACCGAATCTTCATCGAGCCCGATCAACCGCTGCGTGTCCGCGAGCGACACATCCGTCGCCGTCCCGAACGCGTTGTTCGCGATCCCGGGAAGATTGAACCCATACTCCGCCGCAGTCACTTCCGAGAACCGGAGCCGCATCGCGCCGATCCGCGCCTCGTATTGGTAATCAAACACCCCTGGAAGATTCTCGGGAAGCAGATCATTCCCAAGCGACACAAAGCTCGCCTCCGGAATCTTGTCAACCGCATACCCAGGAGACTGCAGCAAGTGCTCCGCGGCAAAGAAGTCGTTCGGACTCCCCGACAACTCAAGCGCAAACTGATTGCGCTCACTCGTCCGCTCCAACCGCAGCATCGAATCAAAGTCGGGTGTCTCCCGACCAAGCCGCTCCTCAAACGCAGAGATGTACGCCTCGTCGGAGATGTAAGTCCCCTTCGTCACCAGCGTCCAAGGCCCTTGGATCGTGTAAATATCGTTGAAACTGATGATCCCGCGCGTCTCACCCCGCCTCGTAATCTCGCGCCCAGAGGAAGTGATATCCGTCCCATTGTCATCAGGAACAAGATACGAGAACAAACTCCCGCGATGCCGCTCTGTGTTCCAGTTGCTGCTCAGACCAAACGCAATTCCGCGCTCAGTGTAATAGTCCAGCTGCAGGTTCGCCTTCACGCCGGGAATCGGATCAATCCCAAACAGCGAGTACGCATCCCATCGAGTCTTGACCCCGAACCCCGCTCGATTCGAATCCCCGACCCGCACCTCCTTGAGCGGGAACGCATCCGTATCCCCCTTCACGCGAGGCACCCAGAAGATCGGCACCGACCCGAGCCGCAGCGTGATGTTCTTCCCATCCACATACACCCGTCGAACCAGATCCGATCCCGCCTCGACCTCTGCCCCCTGCGCTCCGTCCCCGCCAAACTGATCCCGCACCGTCCCCACCAGACCAACCAACCCGCCGCGCCGGAACTCCTCTTCACGAACCGAAACCTTCAGATCCGAAACACCGATGCTCAGGTCGGGCTCATAGAACGCGCTGTTCGCGATCCGCGCCTTCTTCGCTTCAAACTCTCCAAGCGAAGTCTGACGCACCGAATCCGCTCGCAAATACAACGGCATGTTCGTCCGCTGATCCACCGTCCAGAACACTGCATCGAGCATTAGCATCTTGTCATTCACAAGATCCACATACACCTTCGGCGACCGAACCGACCAATCCGCGTTCCCCGCAAAGACCCCACCCTCGAGATAAATCCCCTCGATCTCTGACGCATTGATCTGCGAAGGAGACGAACCCACATCCCCGCCCTCACGCAGGAAGATCACCGCACGCTCCGCCTCCAGATCCATCGACCGCCGAGTCGCGGGGTCCTGATACTGCATCCGCACCCCGCCATCAGCCGTGATCGTCGCAGGCCGAGCCTCCCGACCATCAACAGCATCCTGCGCCCCCTGGATCACAATCTTCCCGTCAATCGAAACCGAGAAGATCCCCGACGCCCGGAAGATTGGCTCTGGAGGATCAATGACCGCTGTCCGATCAAACTCTCCCGAGTCCTCGCCCTGCTGATCTTGCTGGTCCGTTCTACCCTGCGCCCTGCGTGCCGCTTCGATCCGCGCAAGCCGTTCCGCTTCAAGTTCCTTGATCAGATCCTGACCCCGCGTCGCCGCGAGCACCTTCTCCACCCGCGACACCCCGCGCTCGACCGTAGGCTCAGGGAGCGCTCGCCCCACCCCATCGCTCGAACCACCACTCGGAGCCAACTCCTTTGGAGCCCACCGAAGATTCGATCCAGGCGCCGCCCGATCCTCAGCACCCAGCCCCAACACCCGCCGCTGATACAGATTCCCCGACCGGCCCATAAACTCCACAAGATCTTTCCGCTCAGGAATCGCATCAAACCGCGCCCCGAGCGACAACGAGATCGGCTCCTGCAGCCGCACCGAAGCCCGCACCGGAACCCGCTCACCAGAGAACGATCCATCCGAACTCGTCAACCGCTCGAAGACCCCAAAGAGCTGATACACCCCATCACCCGTCTTGCGAAGCCAGATCTCCCCGCGCCTCGCGCGCAGAATCGATCCCCCCACCTCCACTTCAACATCCCGATCCAGCACAATCCGAGTCGTGCCCCCGCGCCTCCAGACCCACCCCGCCTCAGCGCCCATCTTGATCACGCCATCGATCGTCTCAACCCCAAGATCCACAGAGTCAAAGGTCGCGGGAGTCTCGCTCGGCTGAACAGCCCCAAACGATGCCCCCATCGCAACCGACGACCCAGCGCACACCGCAAGCAGCGCAACCAAACCACGCGCCTGCGACACTCGTCTAGTCAATCCCTGAGCCATCCGTGACGCGCCTCTCTGCTGTCACCATCACCGACCCGCACCACCATCCAACAGGCAATCACGAGCCGACACCTACCCTAGGCATGGAACTCCGACGATCACACCCATATGCTCGACCATGACCACACACACCTCACGCCGCATGATCGCCCAGATGAACCCCTCAGAACGCCTCGACGGGGTCTTCGCCATCGCCAATGCCCAGCAAGGCATGACCAAAAACGGCAAGCCCTACCTCCGCTGCCTCCTCGGAGACGCCTCAGGACAAACCGCAGGCAGAATGTGGTCCATCGACGAAGCACACTTCAACCGCCTCCCCACCGACGGATTCGTCTATGTCGAAGGCGAAACCCAAGCCTACCAAGGCGAACTCCAGATCATCATCCACAACATCGAGAAGCACGAACCCACCCCCGAAGAACTCCGCGACCTCCTCCCCTCCTGCGAGCGCGATCCGAAGGAGATGTTCGCAGAAGTCGTCGAACTCCTCCAAACCCTCGAGCACCCCGCGATGCAAGCCCTCGCGAGCACCTACCTCGCCGACGAGCACCTCATGGACGCGTTCCGCACCGCCCCCGCCGCCGTGCGTCTCCACCACGCTTATCTCGGAGGCCTCCTCGAACACACCCTCACCCTCATGCAGATCGCAGACCGCATCTGCCCCCTCTACCCCAAGATCAACCGCGACATCGTCCTCATGGGACTCTTCCTCCACGACCTCGGCAAAACCCGCGAACTCTTCTACGACAAGGGGTTTGGCTATTCAGACAGAGGCGAACTCATCGGACACCTCGTCGAGGGCGCCATCATGCTCCACGACAAAGTCCAACAAACCATGCGCGAGACCGGCACACGCATGCCCGCAGGAGTCCTCACCGTCCTCCAGCACATCATCATCTCCCACCACGAACGCCCAGAATACGGCGCCGCCAAGATCCCGTCCTCCCCAGAAGCGGTCTTGGTCTCTCAGATCGACAACCTCGACGCCAAAACCATCCTCACCCTCGCCGCCGCCCGCCCCGACCGCGAAAACAAAGGCCTCGGCGGAAACTTCACCGAAAAGAACTGGGCCCTCGGCACCAAGGTCTTCAAACCAGACCCCCTCGCCGACTAATCCAATACGAAGCCCAGTTCAACGGGTAGTGTGGATTTTACGGCTTAAGAATGAAATACGAATACATACTCAACAGCGTTGGCGATCAGATCAAACTTCCGTTCGACGAAGAAGGCATAGCATATTGCCCGATCTGTGGAGTCTCCTTAGAGCACTGCCTTGCGTATTACCCATGCGGCTCGCCTTCAGAAGAAATCTGCCCAAGCTGCAATATCCAGTTTGGTGACGACGATGTCCCTACTGCCGAGTACAAAGATCTATCCACTGAAGAGTACTTTGACATCATCCGAAAGCAGTGGCTCGGTCGCTTCCCATGGAAGCAAGAAAAGGTCAATCAACTCATCAACATCCTCGGCATCGACCCAGACCGACTCAGAAAGATGCGCACAAAGCATCACACCCAGAATCATCTCGGAGAAGCCTGCGTCATGTACCGTGATCCGCAGGGTAACATCTGCTGTCCTGTGTGTGGAATCGTTTGGGAAGACACAAGCGATTGGGGCTTCGAAAACTTCCTAGCTTCTCTAGAAGTTTGCCCATGTTGCTCAACACAATTTTTCCTAGATGATTATCCCGACACACCGCCAAACCCCCACAACCCACCCGAAAAACGATGGACGGCTCTACGAACTGCTTGGCTCAACAAGGTGGACTGGTCAGACCAAGCAATCACCCAACTCAAGAACAATCTCGATCTGGATGTATCCAGATAAAACAAATCAACACGAATTCGTCGCGCGTGGCGTAGAGGTGTCGTCTTTAACTCATCCACGATCTCGATTCTCGTGATCACTCACAGACATGCAGGAGCCGAAGACGGCACCTACATGCCACCAGCCGAAAACGGTCAACCCCATGGCACCCGACAGACGATCCCACTCAATCATCAAGTCCGTGTTGAGCGTGTTCGAGTATGCGTTGCATCTGTGCTTTCATCTCGTTGAACTCGCGTTCTAAGCGTTCGTTGTTCGCTCTGAGTGAAGCGTTCTGTTCCGCGATGATGTCCAGTTGCGATTTTGCGGGAGCCACCGCTGGGTATCCCAGTTGAACTGCGCCGTCTCTTGTGATGCTCCCGTAGGCCGTGGGGATGAAGACGGAGGTGATCTGTCGATCGGCGGCCCATGCCGCGGAGGGGGCATTGGTGGCATGATTTCCAAGGAAATAGAAGGTGTTGCTTCCTTCGGTGACCGGGAAGACTCCATGCATGGACACTGGGTAGGCGTAGAAGCCGTCTGAGTTGAGTTCGTCGATACGGAGCTGGCAAAGGAAGGATGAGAACGCGGTCGGTGTTGTTGAGAGACTCAGCGTGACTTCTGTTGTATCCCCAGCGAAGTGGATCATGCGGATCGAGGTCGTTGCAAAGAGCAGGATGTATCCGTCCGTGGGAGCTTGGATCGTGACGGACTCGATGGTGTCAATGTTCAAGAAACCTGGTGTAAGCGTGGCGAGAGCTGTCGTGTTTGAGTTTGTGGCTAGGCCGGCTTCATTGAGCAGTTCTGTGGAGTTGATCGCACCATTGGGGAGGATCACGCTCATGTCTGCGACGGCGCTGGTGTTAAATGACATCGACTGTTGCCCAAAGATATCAACGCGTGTGTTCTCGGTTCCTGCGTGGTTCCCATCCACCGAAAACCCGATGCCTTCTGAATCATTCCGGAAGACCTGGATGCGTCCGCCTCCGAGAGTATTGGATTCCATATAGGCACCGGGATTTCCCAGACTGTCGAACACGCGGAATCGGCCTCTTCCAAGAGAGCTCCCCATCACGGCGTTGAGCCTTGCATCATCGTTGTACACATTGATGAATCCTGAGCCGTTTCCCGGCGTTGTCGCTGAACCAAGGTTGAGTCTCGCGGACTGTCCGATCGAGTTGAAGATTGATACAACCCCGGACCCTGACGAGACGTCGATGCTCTCGCCGTTGGCGTATGCATTCTGGAGCGTGGTCCCTGAGTGCTGAGCGTACTCCGATCTCAATGCATAGTTGGCGAGTGTTGTCGGTGTGATCTGTTGGCGTGGCGAGAGAATGGTGGTGCCTGGTTGCCCCGCTTGCGTGACTCGAACCTCGAGCCAACGGGTTTGGGTGGAATCAAAGATCTGTCCCGACACCCCGAAGTCCACGACCGCGGTAAACGCCCCATCGACCGCTTCGACATTTGTCACAGTCACATTCGCATCCGGAGGCGAAAAACCACCAACTTCGGAATCGAAGATGAAGAATGATACATCATATAACCCATTGGCAGGCATGCCGCTTTCTTCAAGATAGCCCTGGTATGTAAAGGAATCAGTGATTGTTTGGGCGCACGCGATAGTAGATACTGCGAAAATCGCAGATAATGCCAAATTTCGAAACAACATGAAGGCCTCCTCCGGGATATGTATTGGCAAGGAATATACCAGATCCATATTCTAAGTTCAATACAAAATCACGCACCCGATTTGGGTTCTGGTGGGGCCAAGGACATATCAGCTTCCCCTTGACATCCCCCCCCGCCCCGCCGTCAATACCGTCCCCATGGGCATCGTGCCCGGGCCAAACCGCTGGACCGAAGCCTCGGCCACCCAGCATGGTCGCTACTCCCAAGTAGCATCGCAGAGGTTGATCATCCGATCACCACTGCGGACGGAAGAAAGGAAAGCCGCTATGGCTACATACACAGGACCAAAGGTCCGTCTCTCGCGTCGTGTTGGTGTCCCCATCTGTGACACCCCAAAGCACACCTCAAAGCGTCAACTCACCCCTCCAGGTATGCACGGCTTCCGCGGCCGCCGTCTGCGTGACTACGGCATCCGCCTCGTCGAAAAGCAAAAACTCCGCTACCACTACAACATCCTCGAAAAGCAGTTCCGCCGCACCGTCGAAGAAGCCAAGTCCAAGCAAGGCAACTCGGGTGATGTCCTCATGCAACTCCTCGAGCGTCGTCTCGACAATGTCGTCCGCCGCACCGGTATGGTCCGCACGATCTGGGCATCACGCCAGCTCGTCGGACACGGCCATGTCCTCGTCAACGGTCAAAAGTGTGACATCCCATCCCGCCGACTCAATGTCGGAGATGTCGTCACCGTCAAAACCAAGATCGAGAAGGTCGTCCGCGAAAACATGGAATCCATGGGCGGCCACGAGGTCCCAGGATGGATCGCGTTCAACCCTTCCGAACTCAACGCGAAGGTCGCATCCCTCCCAACCAAGGACCAGATCCCATTCGATGTCAACACCAACCTGATCATCGAATTCTACCGCTAAACCAAATCCAAACCCTCTCCGTCCACACCGACGGCTTGGGATGAGCCATCGCAAATCCCCGGCCAACGCCGGGGATTTGCTTTTATGATCCTTCTAAGATCATCCACCGCGTTCTTGCCTCATATGACCACCCGACAGAAGACCATCTGAACGCACCACCCATTCGGAGCCGACATGCTCAAACTCATCCGCAAATACCAACTCATCATCCTCGCCATCGGCGGCTCCCTCCTCATGGTCGTCTTCCTCTTCGAGCCCATCATCGGACGACTCTCCCCAGACCCACGCAAAGCCACCGTCGGACAACTCGAAGACGGCACCAAGTTCGACGGCTTCGACTTCCAGAACGCCTCAGCAGATCTCGCGATTCTCAAAGTCGTCGCCCCCCTACTCCTCCTCCCCGACTCCAGCGGCGGACTCGGAATCGAGCAAGGATCCGGAGACACCTCCGAACTCCACTGGCTCCTCCTCACCAAGCAAGCCCAAGACGCCGGACTCATCGGAGACGCCGGTGAAGGCATGACCTGGATCCAGGACCTCGCCCGCCGCAACGCGCTCATCCAGCTCCAGCAGCAAGTCCAGCAAGGCAACCTCCAGTTCAACTCCCAGTTCGAACTCCAGCAAGCCATCGAGTCCCTCGCGACCCAGTACGAAGGACCCATCACCCGCAACATCTCCCTCGCCGCCGGACGCACCGGCGCGACCGAAGCCGATGTCTACCGCACCCTCGCCAAAGCGCGTGGTGTTGACCGTCTCTACAACCTCTTCAAAACCCTCCCCGCCTACTCCGACCTCGGCCTGATGACCGCCGCCCAAGAACGCTTCGACACCGTCGCCGTCAACGCGGTGCTCATCAAGGGTGAATCGTTCGTCGAGAGCATCCCTGTCCCGAGCGACGCCGAGCTCCAAACCTTCTTCGACCAGTACAAAGACCAAGCCCCCCAAGACAACGATCTCCGCATCGGATACACCCAGCCCGCCCGCGTCAAACTCGGTTGGCTGTCACTCAACAAGCAGATCATCCAGTCCTCCATCGAGCCCGACCGCGTCGAGCTCCGCAAGACCTGGACCCTCGACCGCAAACTCCCAGAAGACCAACGCAAGTACCCCGGAGACTTCGCCGGAGAGCGTGCGAAGATCGCCGGCGCGTACACCGAATCCCGCGCGATGGACATCATGATCGAAGCGGACAAAATCATCCGAGCCAAAGTCCTCGCCACCACCCAAGGCCTCAAGAAAGACGGCGACTACTACGAACTCCCCGAAGACTGGGACTCCAAGCGTCCCAAACTCGAAGACCTCGCCCAGAGCGTCGTCACCGGACTCAAAGAACAACTCCAGATCGACATCCCGCTCCCAACCGTCGAGATGCACACCGACCGCTGGCTCACCAACCAAGACATCGCGTTCCTCCCCGGATTCGGAGGCGCCGCCTACCGCGTCGGATCCCGCGCGATCCGCACCCCAGCGCTCCCCAACATCAACGACACCGAAGAGTCCGCGGAGCTCATGACCATCCAAGAGAAGCTCCCGCTCGTCGATCCCGCCGCAGAAGACCAAGTCGGGAACCGCTACTACGCCGTGCTCTACGAGATCCGCCCCGCCGGACCCGCAGACTCCATCGAAGACGCCGGATACGACCGCGTCCTCCGCGACTACCGCACCGTCAAAGCCTACGAGATGCTCAATGACAACCTCCCCGAACTCCTCTCCCAGGCGCAGTCCACCAACGAACTCTCCGTCGCGATCGACACAGCCGTAGAACTGGGTGACGACGACACCACACGCCCCGGCATCGCGCGCAACATCCTCGTCGGATCCCAGTCCGTCATCCGAGGCCGACTCGCTAGCTTCGTAGAGCCAGGACTCAATACCGAAGCCTTCCGCAACGCCGTCATCGAAGCAACCAAAGACATCGACCCGCTGACCCCGCCGCAAACCATCGCAGAGTCCCCGATCTATGTCACCGCTTCGATCCCGATCGCCAAGTCCGTCGCGATCGCTGAGATCGTCGCGCCGCGCCCGATCACCGTCGAAGACTTCCAAGCACAACTCGGGATCATCCTCACGAATGAGTCAGGGAGCCAGATCCAAACCGCCGTGACCGAAACCCAAGACTTCCCCTTCACCCTCGACACCCTCTCGAACCGCTACGGCTATGTCCGCGTTAAGAAACGCGCCGATGAAGAGTTCGACGAAAGCAACGAAGACGCATCAGAAACTCAATCTGAAACAGAATCCGCATCAGCAGACAGCTGAGAGATTCGAGGCCAGAGTCTGCAGGTCTTATCCCCCGCCAATCAGCGTCACGATCTCAACACGCGGACCATCACACAGAACACACGAAGCCCGTTCCCGCTTGGGGACGAGCTTCTTTTCCACCTCAACTGCGCACACCGCGTCCCCCATCCCCATCAGCTCGATCAGCCCCTCAACACTCACCCCGTCTTCGAGCTCTCGTTCCTGACCATTCACCACACACTTCATCGCTGTTCCTCTCGCGCCCGAATCAATCCCGCCCCTCGACCACTTCAAGAAAACGCAGCGCCATCAGAAGCGCCTCGCGCCGGATCCCGTCCCGATCCTCCCCATCACGCCCAAACTCCCCGAGCGCACACTTCACCTGCGCCTCGCCCTTGATCGCCACCCCGAACCAAACAGTCCCGACGGGCTTGTCCTCTGTCCCCCCGCCCGGCCCAGCGATCCCCGTCACCGAAACACACCGGTCCACCCCCAGCACCGCCATCCCCCCCATCGCCATGTGCGCCGCGACCGGAGAGCTCACCGCGCCGTGCTCCTCGAGCTGCCCGCGATCCACCCCGACGAGCCGAACCTTCGCCTCGTTGCTGTAGGTCGTCAGCCCGCCCGCGAACACATCCGAAGACCCCGGAATCGAAGTCAACGCCGCACCGATCAACCCCCCAGTGCACGACTCCACGCACCCAAGCATCTTCCCATGCTCGCGAGCAGAGTCGATCACCCGCGCAGCGAGCTCAAGCACCTCGTCATCAAACACAGGCGTACTCATGACCCGAACAACCCATCAAACAACTCCGGGATCCCCTGAGCATGCGTCGCCACCGTCTCAAAGATCGGGACCTGCCCCGCGATCTCACGCAGATCCCGCACCAGAATATCCTCGCCCGGATGATCCGCCTTGTTGCACACAAACACATCCGCGATCTCCAGGATCCCCGCCTTATCCATCTGCACCGCGTCCCCCATCCCAGGCGTCAGCACCACAACCGTCCGATCCACATAATCACGGATCATCGTCTCGTTCTGACCAGCCCCCACCGTCTCGACAAACACGGTGTCGTACGCCTCGTCCCCCTCAAACGCCCCGCCGATCAACTCAACCGCCTCGCTGAGCCCATGATAATCCTCGCCTCGGATCGCCAGCGAGCGATAGAACACATGCTCCCCGATCGTATTGAAATCCACCCGCAACCGATCGCCGAGCAGCGCCCCACTCGTAATAGGACTCTTGGGATCAAACGCAATCACGGCACACCGCCCAATGCTCGGATCCTTCTTCGCACGCACCGCATGCTCCCGAACCATCTGCGCCAGCAGCGTGCTCTTGCCAGCGCCAGGAGAACCCGTGAACCCGATCACATGCTTCGGACGACGACGCACCGCATCCGGACGCATCTCCTTCTCATCGTGCATCAATGAAATATCCCGCGCCAGCTGCGCACTCTTGTGACC
Organism: Phycisphaerales bacterium; assembly: GCA_017640485.1. Classification (GTDB taxonomy): domain Bacteria; phylum Planctomycetota; class Phycisphaerae; order Phycisphaerales; family UBA1924; genus UBA1924. Next base: position 15,508 of record JAEPQP010000031.1, read on the forward strand.
CGAAGGCACGCTCAGATCCTGCGCCCCCACATCCGCCTTGACCGCGTTGACAATATCCAGCAGCCCCGTCCCCGTCGGGAAGCATTCCTTCACCCCCATCTCCTTGAGCTTCTCCACATCCTCCGCAGGAAGGATTCCGCCCATCAGCACCGGGATATCACTCCGGCCAACATCTTCCAGCGCGTTGACCAGGTTCTTCCCAAGCACGAGGTGCGAGTTGGACATCATCGACGCCGCGATGCAATCCACATCCTCATCCCGCGCCGAGATCGCAAGCGAAGCAGGAGTCTGCCACAACCCCGAATAGATCACATGCACCCCAGAATCCCGCAGCGCCCGCGCGATGACCTTCACCCCCCGATCATGCCCATCAAGCCCCATCTTCCCAAGCAGCACGCGAGGCCGATGGTCCAGATCCCCGCACCGATCCATCTTCTCAAACTCACTCGTCGCCGATTCAAGCTGCTGTGCCATAGGTACTCCTCATACAGGGGAAATTCAGGGTTGGAGAGGATTCTATGCGTCCATTTCATGCTTGTGGCTTAGACACATTCGGGGTACGATGAAACTAAATTCTGGGGACGAGATCCATATGCAGGAGTTCAAGCATGCTCAATATTGTAAAATTTTTGTTAACAATCGCCATATTCCCTTCATTCACTCTTGCGCAGCCCTACATCGAGTTCCATGTTCAAGGACAAGTTGATTCTGATATCCAAGGCAGGGTTGTCCATGTTGATTATCGAATGGTCTTCGACACCGCAGCCCCACCAAATGGTGTTGGAGGCAGCGCTGTGAGCTTTGACCCGATCTTCGTTGAAGCGATCGATTCTGGACAATCAGGAACAGATAGCCCAATGCGTGTCAACGAACCCATCCAATGGGATCCCGACTCACCCGCGCCCGGGCTGCATTACGAACCTGGATTAGACAGGCTGGTGATTCACACACTCCTTGACTATCTGATCATCACACACCCCCTCGGCGACTTCAATGCAAAAATGACATCGCTGCCCGATGATCCAAATGATTACACAGCTGATACAACTGATGAAGGCGCATCCATCTCGCTCATCGCTGGATTCCTTGACCAAATCGATTGGACACCAGCGGATGGCTTCTTCGATTTAGACACACACAATCCCAACCATGGAAGCTTCGCCGTATCCATCAAGTTGGTCGATAATCCAAACGCTGAGCTATGCGCCCCAGACCTCAATAACGACGGCCAGCTCGACTTCTTCGACATCTCCACCTTCCTCACACTCTTCTCCGTGGGCTGCCCATAACACATTCAGACTTTCTCCATGCCGACATATCGATGCAACTCACTATTTACAGCGATGCAGGACTTTCGCATTGTGTGTGGTCATGACTTCTGCTACGGTCTGTGCCTAGGACATTCAACACCATTTGAGAGAGACCATCATGAAATCAGTTATGAATACCTTCGCGAGCGTTGCTCTCGCGTTCACCGCTTCTATCGCACACGCGCAACCGTTCATCGAGTTCCATATACAAGCCGTAGTCGATTCACAGTTCGAAGTCTTGCCCGAAGAGTTTAAGATCGTGTTCGATGCATCGGAGCCGACAACTCCTTTAAGCCTCGGACGATACAGTCTGCAAGCTGTATATGTGGACAACCAGCAATCATCATCCAATGTCTCCGATTCACCGATGATCGCGGGTGATCAGACGGAATCAGTGTTCGCCTCAGGAGCACTCTTCTACAGACCATCAACAGATCAGCTGGAGATTTACGCCGATGACTCTTCTGTCACTATTCGTTCAGTGCTCGGAGATTTCAGCGACATCGCATCCTCGATCCCTGATGATCCAGCCGCGTTTCTCGTTGATACGACGGATCCGGACGCGAAAATGACATACTCAAATTATTTTAATGAAGGATTAGAATGGACATTGCAAGACGGCTTTACAGAGCGTTCTTCCTTTGAGAACTCGACAGGAGCGTTCAGCGTCCGCGTCCGAGTTGTTGAAGATCCCAACGCGCCCGAGCCGTGCGATGCAGACCTCAACAAAGACGGCGTCCTCGACTTCTTCGATGTCTCCGCATACATCGATCTCTACAGCAACGGCTGCCCGTAACCAATTCGCTACGCACAATCAACCCATCATCAGCCCAAGAATCATCAACCCAACAAACAGGGTAAACATCCCAAGGCTAAAGCACAGCCCCAGTATCCCAAAGAGCTTCTTCCGCGTCGATTGGAACAAACTCACCAAACCAAGCACCGCCGCGACGAGCAGCAAGAACCCATCGAATAACATCCCAAAGCCGAGCAGCATCGCCCCCGCGCTCTCCTCGTCCATTCCGCCAGGGGTACTGTTCTCCATCACGCCCGCGATCACGATCGCCGCAATCATCGCCACACACCCAATCATCGATAGCACAAATGAACTGATACCGATCCCTGAGTGGGGTTTGTTATTCATCGCCTGGTCAAAGCTTCTGTCATCCGACGGCCCAGAGTGATCATACTGATTCATATATACCTGCTTTCTTGATAAGACATCCTAGCAACAACGACGAACCTACACAATCACCAATCCAAATGCTCACCCCGCCGCTCCAGATCGTTATACGCCGACCCTCGACACCTTGGCATCCAGATCATCCCCTCCTATGCTCTCAGTCCCATTGAACTCCAAAGTATGAGGACACCACCATGACCACCGACCACCAAATCTCCAACATCGGCATCATCGGATCAGGACAAATGGGAGGCGGCATCGCCCAAGTCGGCGCCACCGCAGGATTCTCCGTGGTCGTCTACGACCAATCCACCGACGCCCTCGCCAAGTGCCAAGCGCTCCACGACAAACTCCTCGCCCGCGCCGTCGAAAAAGAACGAATGACCGCCGATGAAGCGAAAGCCGCCAAAGATCGCATGACCTATGTCAGCGACCTCAACTACCTCAGCGACTCCGACATCGTCATCGAAGCGATCATCGAGAACGCCGAGATCAAAAAAGACCTCTTCGCCAAACTCGCCCAGATGTTCACCGGCAACCAGATCATCGCCTCCAACACCTCCTCCATCTCCATCACCGACCTCGCCACAAGCGTCGGAGACGCCGCCGACAGATTCATCGGGATGCACTTCTTCAACCCCGTCCCCGTCATGAAACTCGTCGAAGTCATCAACGGCCTCGCAACCTCCCAAGAAACCACCAACCGCGTACTCGCACTCAGCGAAGCGATGGGCAAAGTCGCCGTCCCCGCAAACGACCGCGCCGGATTCGTCTCCAACCGAATCCTCATGCCCATGATCAACGAAGCGTTCTACACCTGGATGGAAGGCGTCGCCGAACCAGAACACATCGACGAAATCATGAAGCTCGGCATGGCCCACCCGATGGGCCCACTCCGCCTCGCAGACTTCATCGGTCTCGATACCTGCGAGCACATCATGGAAGTCCTCGCCGAGGGACTCAACAACCCCCGCTACCGCGCCTGCCCCCTCCTCAAACAACTCGTCACCGCCGGACGCCTCGGAAACAAAACCGGCCGCGGCGTCTTCGACTACTCGAAATAACCAGAACAGATAGACTGTGAAACTCGCGACATATCTCATCACCAATGTCATCATTCTGCTCGCCAGCAGTTTCATTGGATTGCGAGTGATTACTGATTTAGCCGAGGTTCGGACGAGCAACTTTGACCAACTTGGGATGACAGCATATTTAGTCGTCTACACGGCCATGTGTTTTGCAATGCTGGTTCTGTGGCTCATCGCTCTGGGACTCTCAAAGCTATGTTCAGATGTCGCGATCGGCGATGTGAGCAAACTGCATTATGTACATCTGGCTGCCTTCTGTCTGACTACCGTGGTGCTGTGTGTTGATCTCTTGCTCAGGATGCTCTAACAGCAGCACTCCCAAAAATATCTGACACCCGGTGCCCTGCTTCTGCCCCGACCAACGGGAGGGCAAAGCAGGTCTTCCTGACATACAATCTCCCATGCCAACACGCGAACAAATCCAAAAACTCCTCACCCTCGAGCCCAACGACCCCTTCATGCTCTACGCGCTCGCCCAGGACCACACCAAAGAAGCCGAGCACGACCAAGCGATCGAGTACTACCAAAAGACCATCGACGCCGACCCCGATTACGCCTACGCCTACTACCACATGGCTCGCTCCCTCGAAGCCCTCGACCGCATCGACGACGCCAAAGCAATCCTCGATGCAGGATTAGTCGCCGCCAAACGAGCAAACGACGCCAAAGGCATCAGCGAGATCTCCCAGTACCGTACAATGCTCTGATGGCGCGTTCGTTCAACCAATCCAAATACCGCTCCAAGAAGCCCACCCCCAAAGACATCCCCACCGACGGCTCCGCAACCATCACCTCGCTCCGCCCCTGCTCCGATCAACCCGACCAACTCTCCGTCCGCGTCGCCCGCGTCCTCATGGGACGCATCTCCATCACCACCAAATCCAAACACAAACTCTCCATCGGTGATCCCTGGACGCAAGACCTCGCAGACGCCCTCCACACCGAACTCACCCGCTCACGCGCCTATCGCTCCGCAACGCGAACCATCGCGTCCCGCGCCATCTCCGCATCCGATCTCAAACACAATCTCCGCCGCAAGGGCAACGACCCCGAAGCGATCGACTACGCCATCCACCGCCTGACCGAACTCGGACTCCTCGACGACGCTCAGTACGCCGGGATGAAAGCCCGCTCCATCATCCGCAGTAAACCAGCAGGCCGCCGATTCATCGAAGCCAAACTCCGACAAAAAGGCATCGACCACTCCATCATCCAAGACACCCTCGACGAAGAACTCCAAGACCAAGACCCCTACCAAGACGCCCTCAAACTCGCCCGCTCCGCCGCCCGCTCACTCGCCTCCCGAGATCCCGAAACGCGACAACGCCGACTCATCGGCCGTCTCGCCCGCCGAGGATTCGACCATGACATCGTCCGCAAAGCCGTCGAAACCATCGAACAAGAACTCGAGTCTGAAAAATGAAATCACTCGGAGCAATCACTCCAAGCGTGCTTGAGGGAAATGACCCCAGCGGGATTTGAACCCGCGTTCCCAGGATGAGAACCTGGTGTCCTGGACCTGGCTAGACGATGGGGCCGACGATACATAAAAGATAAACGCCCGAAGGATGCTCAATATTCCAAACCGATCAAGCGCCGCACACACCATTCAGTTCAACGCATCCCACCGCTTTCTTCTTGCATCCACAAGCCCAAGTATCCATCATGAACACTCCAGACCCAGAACCCATCCACCCCGTCGAACGCAACCACCACCCCGTCGCCCTCCCCGCGCTCACCAAAGACGCCCCCGCCCGCTTGTTCTTCGGCGGATCCTTCGATCCACCCCACACAGCGCACATCAAACTCCCGATCCTCGCCGCCCAAACCATCGAGCAGCACCACAACCTCGCCCCCAACTCCTGCCACCTCGTCTATGTCCCCGCCGCGCGTTCACCATTCAAAGACCAAGAACCCACCCCAGACCAGCACCGCATCGAGATGCTCAAACGCGCCCTCGCGGACATCAAACAACCCAACACCATCTGGACCCAGGAACTCGCCGACGGCCTCCACAACCCCGACCAACCAAGCTACTGGGCCGACACCTGGTCCATCGCCCGCTCCATGACCACCGCCGGGATCAACCGCTTCCTCATCGGCGCCGACCAAGCCAAATCCATGCACCATTGGCACCGATACCAAGAGTTTTGGAAAGACGCCGTCGTCCTGCTCCGTGAAGAAGACCCATCTCCAGAATCAGCCCCCATCTCCCCCGAATCCCTGATCGAAGACCTCAAACTCACCGGCGCTTGGTCCCAAGTAGACATCGCCCACTGGACCACCGCGATCCTGCAGATCCCCACCCTCAATGCCTCCTCCACAGACCTCCGGACCCGTCTCACCGATCCAGCCACTCGAGAACTAAAAACCCCCGAGCTCAGCCCGGGGGTTCATGAATACATTCTTGAGCACAAGCTCTATCTATAGTGCCCGCACAATCTGATCATTCAAACAGTGACCGCACCTGACAACTTCACCGCTTCCTGCAGCGCCTCCGCCTTGTCCGTCTTCTCCCACGGGAAGAACGACTGACCATTCTTGGTGACCGCCTTGCGTCCGAAGTGCCCGTGACGCGCACTGGTACCATAAATCGGCTTCCGCAAATCAAGCGACTCAATAATCCCACGTGGAGTCAGCGGGAACACATCGCGTACCGCCTTGGAAATCACATCTTCGCTGACCTTCGCTGTTCCAAAGGTTTCGACAAACACACTGGTTGGTTCAGCGACCCCAATCGCGTACGACAGCTGAATCTCGCACTCGTCCGCCAGATCCGCCGCGACCACATTCTTCGCGATGTACCGCGCCATGTACGCCGCAGACCGATCCACCTTGGTCGGATCCTTCCCAGAGAACGCCCCGCCACCGTGCCGACCACGCCCGCCGTAGGTATCCACAATGATCTTCCGTCCAGTCAACCCCGCATCCCCGTGCGGCCCACCAAGCTCAAACCGCCCGGTCGGATTCACATGCACCGTAATCCCAGGATTCCACCACTGACCGAGCACAGGCTTGATGATCTCATCAATCACCTCAGTCCGAAGCACATCCTGACGCTCGTTCCAGGTCTTGTCGTGCTGCGTCGAGATCACCACCGTATCCACACGAACCGGCTTCCCGTCTTCGTACTCCACAGTCACCTGACTCTTCGCATCCGGACGCAGCCCCGCGATGATGTCATCACGACGAACCTCCGCTTGACGCGCCACCAGTTTATGGCTCAGCATGATCGGCAGCGGCATCAACTCCTCCGTCTCCTTGCACGCAAACCCGAACATCATCCCCTGGTCGCCCGCACCCTCTTTGTTCACCCCCATCGCGATGTCTGGAGACTGCTGATTGATCGAAACCAGCACCGCACACGACTCCGCGTCAAAACGCATATCCCCGTCCGTGTACCCGATCTCCCGGATCACATCCCGCGTAATCCCAGGAATATCGACATACGCCGTCGTCGTCACCTCACCCGCGATCACCGCCATCCCAGTCGAGACCATCGTCTCAACCGCAACGCGTGAGTGCGGATCCTTCTCGAGCATCGCATCAAGAATCGCATCGGAAATCTGATCAGACACCTTATCAGGATGCCCCATCGAAACGGACTCGGAAGTAAAGAAATGAGATTCGGACATGTGTGCTCCTCGAAGCGGTGAGTTCATGAAAGGCAGACCCATTATATGACCAAACCCCCCATTGTTCACGCCCCGATCAAGCCAATTTCAACCGCACAGACTACCCTTGCACATGCCCACCACGAAAGACTCGACCAAGCCGGCCAAGCGTTCGTCCAAATCCCCAACCAACAAAACCGCCCTCACCTACGCAGACTCCGGAGTCTCCATCGAAGCCGGTGACAAGTTCGTCGGCTCAATCGGGTCCCTCCTCCGCAGAACCCACGGCCAGCGCGTCATCGACAACCCGGGAGGATTCGCAGGTCTCCTCCGACTCGACTACAACGAACAACTCTTCAAACACAACTACACCGACCCCGTCCTCGTCGCCTGCGCCGACGGCGTTGGAACCAAGGTCCACCTCGCGATCGAGATGAACAAACACGACACCGTCGGCATCGACCTCGTTGCCATGAATGTCAACGACCTCATCGTCCAAGGCGCCGAACCACTCCTCTTTCTCGACTACATCGCCGTCAACCATGTGAACCAAGAAGTCCTCTACAACATCGTCAAAGGCATCTCCGACGGATGCAAACAAGCCGGCTGCGCCCTCATCGGAGGTGAAACCGCCGAGATGAACGACCTCTACAAAAAAGACGACTACGACCTCGCCGGATTCAGTGTCGGGGTCCTCGAACTCAGACGCGCCATCAACCCCATGCGCGTCGAGCCCGGAGACATCGTCCTTGGACTCGAATCCTCCGGAGTCCACTCCAACGGATACTCCCTCGTCCGCAACATCATCAAACACGCCAACCTCAAACTCGACACCGTCTACCCTGAACTCGACGACACCAAAACACTCGGCGAAGTCCTCCTCACCCCGACACGCATCTACGCAGAATCAATCGTCAAACTCCTCCGCGCCTACAAAGTCAAAAAAGTCATCTCAGGGATGGCCCACATCACCGGGGGAGGCTTAGAAGGCAACCTCAACCGAGCACTCCACGACAAAGTCAACGCCACCGTCGACATGAACACCTGGGACACACCCCCAGTCTTCAAGTTCCTCCAAAAACACGGCAACATCGACCCCAAAGAAATGCGCAAGGTCTTCAACATGGGCATCGGATACTGCCTCATCGTCCGCCCCACCTTCGCACAAGGCGTCATCAACAAACTCCAACGAGCAGGCGAAACAGTCCACACCATCGGAAAGATCACCAAAGGCAAAGGCATCGTCAAAATCAAAAACGCCTAATCCACCCCACCCCTTCCGCACATCCTACAGCTGCACATGACCGACCCATGGCCCAAATGGGTGGGGTATTTGCACCACAACACGCCACAGACTAGAATCATCCAAGGGACAACACCCATCGCAACCCGTTGCGATACAACTTCATAGGCATAGGAGCCAATCTCATGGGCATGATCAAAGAATTCAAAGAGTTTGCAATCAAAGGAAACATGGTCGACATGGCCGTCGGCATCATCATCGGTGGTGCCTTCGGACTCATCATCAAATCTCTCATCGCCGATGTCATCATGCCGCTCGTCGGCTCAGTCATCGGTGAAGTCGACTTCACCAACATGTACTACCCGCTCTCCGAAGGTGTCGCCAAGGGACTCTCCCTCGAAGAAGCACGAGCAGAAGGCGCCGTCTTCGCCTACGGCAACTTCATCACCGTCCTCTTCAACTTCCTGATCCTCGCGTTCGTCATCTTCATCATGGTCAAGATGATCAACAAAGCCAAAGCAAACTTCGAGAAAGAACAAGAAGCAGCACCACCACCCGCTCCACCAGCGGATGTGGTTCTCCTCGAAGAGATCCGCGACCTCCTCAAGAAAGACTAAATCAGCAGTTCTTCAACCGAAAACCGCACAGCCGTCCATCAGGACGGTTTTTTCTTGCTGACCGAAAGCCATCCCCCACCACCCCATTCCCCAAAACACCCCCCAAAGAACGGTAACTGC